>NZ_BSNM01000011.1:300000-507936 GCF_030159995.1 Litoribrevibacter albus
CACCACTATTAGCAACCGTCTCCATAAACAGTTGCCCGGACATGACTAAAGATTCTTTATTTGCCAAAAGTACCTTTTTACCCGCTTTTGCCGCAGCAAGGTTTGGCAGAAGTCCTGCCGCCCCGACAATGGCCGCCATAACGATATCCACATCGTCATGACT
Organism: Litoribrevibacter albus; assembly: GCF_030159995.1. NCBI lineage: Bacteria > Pseudomonadati > Pseudomonadota > Gammaproteobacteria > Oceanospirillales > Oceanospirillaceae > Litoribrevibacter > Litoribrevibacter albus. The sequence goes on from NZ_BSNM01000011.1 coordinate 300,164, forward strand.
GGCAATCAACTCCAAAGCTGACGCACCAGAAAGCACTTCCGTTTGTTGCCCAGATAATAAACTCTTTAAACGTGCAGCGTGCTGCTCATCAGAAATAACGACAAACTTCGGTTGAAACTCATGAGATAACTGAGCCAGCTGTTCTACTTGAGAATGACCACTGAGTGCAAATACTTGGTATTTATCTGGATGTCGACGAACCACATCCAAGGTATTCAACCCAATACTTCCGGTAGCTCCTAAAACAGAGACTTGCTGAACACTAGATTGCATACTTAAAAACTTATACCAGAAACCAACAACAGAAGAGCAAACACAGGAACCGCAGCAGTCAAACTATCAATTCTATCTAACACGCCGCCATGACCAGGCAGAAGCTGGCTGCTGTCCTTAATCCCACGAAAACGTTTAAACATGCTTTCGGTCAGGTCACCCAACACAGAAACGGCCACAGTAATAGAGCTAATCAACATCAATACAGCCAATTGAGCGGGAGACATATCAACATACAAGCCCACACCTAACCCAATAATTAAGGCACTAACCATTCCACCCCAAAAACCGGCCCAGGACTTACCAGGACTCACTTTAGGAGCCAACTTACTAACACCCCATTTACGCCCAGAGAAATAAGCACCAACATCCGCTCCCCAGACCATTAAACAAATATACAAAAGAACAAGTTCACTGTTCTGTTGCTGTTTAAGTAACAACAACCCTTTCCAGCAAGGAATTAAAATAAACAACCCAAATACCAGGCGGACCCATTCTGAAGACCAAGCCTTCGACATCCCTGGATAACTTAGGACAAACACCAAAGCCAGTACCCACCAGGCCAATCCAACCGAAAGAATTCCCAGTTCAGGCAGCGTGTACAACCCATACAGACACCCACCTACAAGTACTGAAAAACCAACTCTGGCGGCCTGATCTTTAAATCCTGCAAGATTAGCCCACTCCCAAGCCCCCAACATCACGATAGCAGCAGTGAACAAAGCAAAATAATCATACGGCAGGAAGAATATCCCCCCGATTGCTAAAGGAGCTAACCATAAAGCCGTAATTACGCGTTGTTTTAACATTCCTAAATTCCTGTTTCCCTTAACTCTTGCTTTCTACCTGCTCACTGGTCATCCCATAGCGGCGTTGTCTACGACTAAAATCAGCAATGGCAGCCAAAAGGGCTTCTTCCTGAAAGTCCGGCCAATACAGATCACTGAAATACAGTTCTGAATAGGCGGCTTGCCATAGCATAAAGTTACTTACTCGTGTTTCTCCACCAGTTCGAATATACAGATCTGGTGCAGGTACATCAGGTAGCCCGATATACTGTTCAAAATAATCTCGGGAGATTTGATGAGACTCAATCTTCCCTTTTTTTACATCCTCAGCGCATCGCTGAGCTGCATTTACAATATCCCACTCACCACCGTAATTGGCAGCAATAACCAGGGTCATTGCATCATTATTTGCGGTTTTCTCTTCAGCTTCCTGGATGTGTGCCTGCAGAGTTTCGCTGAATCGCGTTTTATCTCCCATCACTCTCAGACGTATATTATTTCGATGAAGCTTTCTTACTTCATTCTTTAACGCCATCAAAAACAGAGACATCAAGCCCTTTACTTCATCCTCAGGGCGATTCCAGTTTTCACTGCTGAACGCAAACAGAGTGAGATACTGGACATCATGCTTCAAACACGTCTCAACAACATTTCTAACCGCATCCAAGCCGGCCTTATGACCAGCCAACTTAGGCAGGTGACGCTTTTTAGCCCAACGATTATTACCATCCATAATAATCGCAATATGATTAGGCACAGTCGCCGAAGCAGCTATATCAGAACTCATGGTTTGAGACACACCTTTAAACTACTTAACATGATGGATGACGCTAACTACATCCTCAGATACAAAAGTGCAGGTGATGATCCGTTATCTTAAAGAAATCGATCAAAACACCTGCATTCTTTATAGATCCGAATGGAAAATTAGATTTCCATCAAATCCTTTTCTTTCTTGGCAAGATCAGCATCTACCTGGGCAATATACTTATCCGTAATTTTCTGGATCTCATCTTCACCGCGACGTGCATCATCTTCTGTAATTTCTTTCTCTTTCAACAAATCCTTAATGTCTGAATTTGCATCTCGACGGATATTACGAATTGAAACACGCCCTGTTTCAGCTTCACCACGCGCTTGTTTAATGTAGTTTTTACGCGTTTCTTCCGTCAACGCCGGCATAGGAACACGAATAACTTCACCTGAGGTAGTTGGGTTCAGACCTAAGTCGGCTTTCATAATTGCCTTCTCAATATCAGGAACCATTGGCTTTTCCCATGGCACAACAGCCAAAGTACGAGCATCCTCTACGTTGACGTTTGCCACTTGACGCAAAGGCATGTCAGACCCGTAGTACGAAACCATTACAGAGTCCAAAATGCTTGGGTGAGCACGACCAGTACGAATCTTAGCAAAAGCTTGAGACAAAGCTTCAAGAGACTTAGTCATGCGCGCTTCAGCATCCTGCTTAATTTCATTAATCATAGTAACCTCTTTAATTCAGTCTCATTCGATTATTCAATTCGAACGTTTTCAATATTTTTTTCGTCTAGAGAAACCCTAGATAATCAACGAACAACTACATTCTTTCGATGATTGTGCCTTCATTACCACCAGTAACCGCATTCAACAATGCCCCTGGTTTATTCATATCAAGCACACGAATTGGCATATTGTGTTCATCGCACAAACAAATGGCCGTTAAATCCATAACACCCAACTTGCGTTCCAGAACTTCATCGAAAGACAAACGATCAAATTTAACAGCATCCGGATTTTTTACCGGATCGTCCGTATAAACACCGTCTACCTTGGTCGCTTTAACCACCACATCAGCGTCAATTTCAATGCCACGTAAACACGCCGCTGAATCAGTAGTAAAGAATGGATTCCCGGTTCCAGCCGAGAAAATCACCACATCACCCATACTTAGATAACGCATTGCCTTACGACGATCATAATGCTCCACTACACCACTCATAGGAATAGCAGACATTACATGCGAAGAGATATTAGATCGTTCAAGCGCATCACGCATCGCCAGACCGTTCATTACCGTTGCCAGCATGCCCATGTGATCACCCGTCACACGATCTAAACCAGCTTCACTTAATGCAGCTCCGCGATAGATGTTCCCACCACCGATAACAAGACCAACCTGAACACCAATACCAACCAACTGCCCCACAACCAGGGCCATATTATCAAGAACCTTAGGATCAATCCCAAAGTCCCCATCCCCCATAAGGGCTTCACCACTCAACTTAAGAAGAATACGCTTGTATTTTGCTTGACTGTCTTTGACTGGCATAAACCTATTTCTCACAGTTTTAAAATCACGCGCAAGTATACACGATTTCAAAAAAAAAGCGCCAACAGGCGCTTTTTTTGATACAGCTTTTAGGATCAGTAAATAATTACCTACCAGCCAACTGCTCAGCAACTTCTTGAGCGAAGTCTTTCTTCTCGACTTCAATACCTTCACCCACTTCAAAGCGAGTGAAAGAAAGAACTTCAGCACCCGCTTGCTGAGCCAACTTACCAACTGTCAACTCTGGGTTTTTAACGAAAGGCTGCTCAACAAGGCTATTTTCTTTCAAGAACTTGTTAATACGACCAACCATCATCTTCTCAACGATTTCAGCTGGCTTACCTTCCATATCAGGCTGAGCCTTAATGATCTCTTTCTCTTTCTCAACCGCTTCCGCAGACATATCTTCGCCTTTAACAACGCGAGGATTTACCGCAGTAATGTGCATAGCGATGTCTTTAGCCAACGCTGCTTCGCCTGCAGTTAATGCAACTACAGAAGCGATACGGTTGTTTGAGTGAACATAACCATCAACCATTGCACCTTCAACGATAACAGCACGACGAACAGTCATGTTTTCACCGATTTTTTGAACCAATTCTTGACGAACTTCTTCCAACTCACCCGCCATGATCGCTTCAATATCAGTCGTCCTCTCAGCAAATGCTTTATCAAGAACACGATTAGTCAACGCTAGGAAACTTTCGTCACGAGCAACGAAGTCTGTTTCACAGTTAACTTCTAAAACAACAGCATAAGAGTTGTCTTCTGCAACCTTAACCGCAACCACACCATCAGCCGCAGTACGGTCAGCTTTCTTAGCCGCTTTCAAACCTGAATTCTTACGAAGGTTTTCAATCGCTAGATCGATATCACCATCAGTTTCTTTAAGTGCTTTTTTACACTCAAGCATACCCAAACCAGTACGCTCACGTAACTCTTTAACCTGTGCAGCTGAAATTGCCATGTCTATCAACCTCAAAAAATTTTAACGATAAATCAGAAATAGGGGGCGATGCCCCCTATTCTCAGAAAAAGATATGAAACTTCAGTGACAGATTATTCTGCCGCTGCTGCCTCTTCTTTAACTTCAACAAACTCATCAGCAGACGCTTCTGTTGCTTCAAGAACAGTATCAGCAACTGCTTTAGCATATAGCTGAATTGCGCGAATCGCGTCATCGTTACCAGGGATAACATAATCAACGCCATCAGGATCACTGTTAGTATCAACGATACCAACTACAGGGATACCTAATTTGTTCGCTTCGTTTACAGCGATACGCTCATGATCAACATCAACAACAAAAAGGATATCTGGAAGACCACCCATATCCTTAATACCACCGATACCCAGCTCCAGTTTAGCCATTTCACGCTGACGCAAAAGAGCTTCTTTCTTAGTCAACTGTTCAAAAGTACCGTCTTGAGCTTGCTGTTCAAGTTCACGCAAACGACGAATAGACTGACGAATTGTCTTGTAGTTTGTCAGCATACCACCCAACCAACGATGGTTTACGTATGGCATACCACAACGCTGAGCTTCTTCTTTGATGATCTTACCAGCTTGGCGCTTAGTACCAACAAAAAGAACCTTGTTCTTGTTGCCAGTTGCTTTTTTGATTGCATCAAGAGCTTCATTGAACGCTGGAACAGTGTGCTCCAAGTTAATGATATGAATCTTGTTACGAGCACCAAAAATGAATTTACCCATTTTTGGATTCCAGAAACGAGTCTGGTGACCGAAGTGTACGCCTGCTTTTAGCAGATCACGCATAGAAACTTGAGACATTTTAAATACCTTAATATTTGGGTTATACCTCCGCACAACCTCCAAATCCAACCATTCGGCACCCGGACCTGAATTAACGCTGCGCGTGTGTTATTTACCCGCTTTTCAACGGGCGGCACTTTATACCACATTACCAACCATAATTAAAGCACATCATTCCCAAGCCAAAGACCAACTAACGAGATCTCTTACAATTTCTCTTCACCCTGTCTTTTACTCGCCACCTTCGCTAAAATACCTGACCAAATCAAACTGGATTAACTAGGAAATTCCAAAACTCATGTCAGTCACCATTAAAACACCAGAAGAGATCGAAAAAATGCGTGTTGCCGGTCGCCTAGCGGCTGAAGTTCTTGAAATGATCGAAGAGCACGTCAAACCTGGTGTCACCACTGGTCAACTTGATCAAATCTGCCACGATTACATTGTTAATGTACAAAATGCGATTCCAGCCCCTCTTAACTATAAGGGCTTCCCAAAATCCATCTGTACATCGGTCAACCATGTTATTTGTCACGGCATTCCTAGCGACAAAAAAGTGTTAAAGAACGGTGATGTGGTCAACATTGACGTCACCGTAATTAAAGATGGTTATCATGGCGATACCAGCAAGATGTTTTTTGTTGGAAAACCAACGGTTCAATCCGAGCGACTAGCCCGCATCACTCAAGAATGCCTTTACATCGGCATCGAAATGGTCAAGCCGGGTGTACGACTGGGAGACATTGGCCACGCTATTCAGAAGCACGCAGAATCCAACTACTATTCAGTTGTACGTGAATATTGTGGTCACGGCATTGGCAAAGTATTCCATGAAGATCCTCAGGTTATGCACTACGGCAAACCAGGAACAGGCATGGAACTCCAGGAAGGCATGACCTTCACCATCGAACCCATGATCAATGCTGGAAAACGCCACACAAAATTACTGCCTGACGGCTGGACAGTAGTCACCAAAGACCACAAACTTTCAGCACAATGGGAGCATACTCTCGCCGTGACATCTGACGGTGTTGAAGTCTTGACCAAACGCAAAGAAGAGAGCTTCTAATAAGCACTCTTCATTGCCTGATTTTCAACCCTATTACTTGGGTAGCTTTTTAGCAGAGCATAAATATGAGCACGTACTCGCCAGACACAGGACTTTTCAGCAAAGACTATTTCGAAAATTCACTTTCATTTGGCAACTCCATCATCAGCACACTCAAACAGATGATCGCCGATGGAGATACCGCGCTTAATGCTCGCTTTGAATCAGGCGATGATATTCACCATCTCATTTATGATCGAGCCTGGTTAATCGACCAGGTTCTGATCAAGGCATGGGAGCACAGTAACCTCCACGAAGTGGATCAATGTGCGCTCATCGCTGTAGGTGGTTATGGCCGAGGCGAACTGCATCCGAAGTCTGACATCGACGTTTTAATCCTGTTCGATTCAGAACCGCCGGAAAACCACCAACAAGCCATTGAACAATTCCTGACCTTGCTCTGGGATCTGAATCTCAATATTGGGCATAGCGTTCGCACAATAACCGAATGCCAGGAAGAAGCTCAGAAAGACATCACTGTTACTACCAACCTCATGGAATCCCGTGCGATTTCAGGTAACAGCGACATCCTTTATAAGATGACCTCACTCACAGGCCCATCATTTATCTGGGACAGCAAGGCCTTCTTTAAGGCCAAGTGGGAAGAGCAACAGCAACGCCATAGAAAGTTCAACAACATAGAGTACAACCTCGAGCCGAACATCAAAGCGTCTCCAGGCGGATTGCGTGATATCCAAACCATCATGTGGATCACCAAACGCCAATACGGGGCTAACTCCATGGATGAGCTGGTTCGTCTTAGCGTACTCAATGAAGAAGAACTGGATATGCTGCAACGAGGTCAGGAATTTCTCTGGCGCGTCCGCTATGCACTGCACATGATTGCCGGTCGCCCAGAAGACCGACTGTTGTTCGATCACCAACGAAAAATCGCCGAACTGTTTGACTATCAAGATACCGGTAGTCGTTTAGCCGTCGAACAGTTAATGCAACGCTATTACCGAACGGTCTTACAGCTTGGCGAACTTAACGACGTGATCATTCAGCACTTCAATGAAACCATTCTAATGGCGGACGAACCCGATGAAGTAGTCGAATTGAACGAACGTTTCGTAATCCGAAACAACTTTATCGAAGTCAAACATCCGAAAGTATTTGCTGAACAACCTTCCGCCATGCTTGAGATTTTCCTTATCATGGCTCGTACCGAAGGGGTTAAAGGAGCTCGTGCCACAACCATTCGCAATCTACGCAATCATCGCCATTTAATCGATGATAATTTCCGTGCCGACCCGATTAACACCAGCATATTTATGGCGTTGATGCGTACTCCCACCCGATTAGTCACCCAATTATGGCGTATGAGAAAGTGGGGAATTCTTGGTCGTTACCTACCTGAATTTGCTGGAATCACAGGGCAAATGCAGCACGACCTATTTCATATTTACACGGTTGATGCCCACACCCTGCAAGTGGTTCGCAACCTTCGTCGCTTCCGTTTCGCAGATAACCGTGATCAGTACCCGCTGGCTAGCCGAATCATCCATGAACTTCCGAAAGTAGAACTTTGCTATATTGCCGGCCTTTACCACGACATAGCTAAAGGAAGAGGCGGAGATCACTCAGAACTTGGTGCCGTAGATGCGCGTAAATTCTGTGAACGCCACGGATTGAATAAGTGGGAAACTGATCTGGTGAGTTGGCTGGTAGAAAATCATCTATTAATGTCCATGACTGCCCAACGTAAAGACATCAGTGATCCCGATGTGATACTGGAATTTGCTGAAAAAGTTCAGGATAAAAATCACCTGGATTACTTATTCTTGCTCACCGTAGCAGACATCAATGCCACCAACCCGACACTATGGAATAGCTGGCGCGCCTCGCTCATGCGTCAACTATATACCGAGACCTGGCGTGCTCTTAGACGTGGACTGGAAAACCCGATTAATCCACAAGAGTACCTGAAGGATCGAGAAGACTCTGTACTGGAACTCATGTTCGACATGCCTTACACCGAAGCACAAGTTCGGGAGTTATTGTCTCAGCTTGGGCAAGACTATGTGTTCCGTAATACACCAACGGAAATTGCCTGGCATGTTTCCTCCATTCTTTCTCACAAAAATCCCTCTCAACCACTCATTGAGTTAAGGGAAACCACCGATCGTGAACACGAAGGTGGCACCGAAATTTTTGTGTACACAAAAGACGAGAAGCACTTGTTTGCAGTGACGGCGTCGGTGATGGAAAACCTCAATCTGAACATTCAGGATGCTCAGATCATCATCTCCGAAAGCGGCTTCACGCTAAACAGTTTTATCGTGCTTGATGACTCTGGCTCTCCGATTGGAGAAAACAGTCTTCGTATTGAAGAAATCAAAGCCAGCCTAATCGTTGCATTACAAGATCCAAGCAACTATTTAGAGCTGATCAGAAAGCGCACTCCGCGACAACTGAAACAGTTCAAGATGCCGACAGAAGTGATCATTCACAATGATGCCATCAAGCAAGTGACCGTTATTGAAGTCACTGCACCTGATCGCCCTGGTATTCTTGCCATGATTGGCAGAGTTTTTGTCGACTTTGACGTGAGACTACAGAACGCCAAGATCACAACCCTCGGTGAAAAAATTGATGATATTTTCTACATCACTGACACAGAAAATACACCGATCAGTGATCCTGACGTGTGCATCCAGCTTCAACACACACTTTGCAAGACATTAGACGAGCACTCCAACAATCAATAAGCTCAATCAAAATAAGAACGAACACGGTTTCTTTTGCATGACTAACTAACGCAAAAGAAACCAGCAAGGACTCGAAATGAACCCAGATCTAGATAAGCTTCAGCCTTACCCATTTGAAAAACTTGCCAAACTTAAAGAAGGCATTACACCGCCAGCAGATAAAAAGCACATTGCACTATCAATTGGCGAGCCCAAGCACCCTGCACCGCAGTTTGTTTTGGATACACTGGTTAACGCTTTACCAGAAATGGAACGCTATCCAAGCACCAAGGGTTTACCCGAGTTAAGAGAAGCCATCGCAAATTGGTTAATCCAACGTTTTAAACTCAACCAATGCGATGCAGAAACTCAGGTCTTGCCGGTTAACGGAACACGCGAAGCAATTTTTGCTTTCACTCAAGCAGCAATTGATCGTACGGCCAGCAACCCGCTGGTTGTCAGCCCAAACCCGTTTTATCAGATCTACGAAGGGGCAGCTTACCTAAGTGGGGCGACCCCTCACTTCCTGCCTTGCCTGGAAGATCATCACTTCATCCCTGATTTCAGCCAAGTGGAAGAGCGCGTTTGGAACGATTGCCAAATTCTATTTCTTTGCTCACCAGGCAACCCTACTGGCTCAGTGATACCAAGCAGCACTCTAGAGCAACTGATTGAATTATCTGACAAACATAACTTCATCATTGCTTCGGATGAATGCTATTCCGAGATTTATACGGATGAAGCCAACAAACCAACAGGCTTATTGGAAGTCTGCGCCCAAATAGGCCGAGACGACTTTAAAAACTGCGTGGTATTCCACTCTCTTTCCAAGCGTTCAAACCTTCCCGGTCTACGATCAGGCTTTATTGCCGGAGATCAGGACATTCTGAAAAACTTCCTGCTTTATCGCACGTATCATGGCTGCTCAATGGGCATTCATACTCAGTTAGCCTCCATCGCCGCGTGGAATGATGAAGAACACGTTTTGGAAAATCGTCGCCAGTACAAGCAGAAATTTAAGCAAGTTCTTGAAGTTCTAAGCCCTGTTATGGACATCGAACAAACGGATGCCAGCTTTTATCTTTGGCCCAAAACTCCAATCAATGAAGAAGAGTTTGCACAAAGGTTGTTTGCTGAAGAAAACATCACGGTTTTACCTGGCAGCTACCTATCAAGAACCGTTGATGGTATAAACCCGGGCGAAGGACGAATCCGAATGGCGCTCGTCGCAGAAGTGGATGAATGCCTGGAAGCAGCTCAGCGGATTCGAAGCCTGATCGAACGACTCAACAAGTCATAACATATTAGTTAAATCCCAAACCAGAATGTATCTAAAGCACCAAAGGTTAAAGCATGTCCACTAAAATATATGGCATTAAAAACTGCGACACGATGAAGAAAGCATTTAAATGGCTTGATTCTAAGGGTGTCAGTTATGAATTTCAGGATTACAAAAAAGAAGCACCCTCTGAAGAGCAAGCCAAGCAGTGGATTGAAACCTTAGGCTGGGAAAACGTTATCAATAAACGCGGCACGACATGGCGTAAGCTGGATGACGATCTAAAGAACAACATGAACGAACAAAAAGCGGTTGAAGTCATCCTAGACAACCCATCCATTATTAAGCGTCCGCTATTAGAGCATAACGATCAAACTATTCTTGGATTCAAAGAAGCTGACTACCAAGCCCTTTTTGAGTCCTAATCTTTTTAAATCACGTTTATCCGAATTCAACAGGAGTTAACATGGCATTTTCATTTGCAATCGGTATCGGCACCAAAAACACTAAAGGCGAGTGGCTGGAAACGTTTTTCCAAGCACCTGTGCTAAATCCAGCGGACAGCATCATTGACGCAGCAAAAGCTGCGATTGGTTATACCAAAGGCAATCAAACAATCGAAGCTTCAACTGAAGCACTTACCGCATTGGCAAGCGCTTTGGAATCAGCAGGCGAAGCAACTCAAGCTAACATTGCAAAAACAGCTGCTCAATCATCAGCGCCAGCGGTTGTAGTTGTTCTTGAATCAGACGAACAAGCAAGCTCAACTCCAGAAGTGTATTTAAAGCTTCATCTTCTATCACACCGTTTGGTAAAACCACACGGCGTTAATCTGGCTGGCATCTTTGGTCTACTTCCAAACGTCGCATGGACCAATGTAGGTGCGATCGACCTGACAGAACTTGCTCAAAAACAACTTGAAGCTCGTGCTAAAGGCGAGTTAATCCAGGTTCAATCTGTGGATAAGTTTCCTAAAATGACGGATTACGTAGTTCCAGCCGGTGTACGTATCGCGGATACTTCACGTGTACGTCTTGGCGCTTACATTGGTGAAGGCACCACCATCATGCACGAAGGCTTCGTGAACTTTAATGCAGGTACCGAAGGCACGTCTATGGTTGAAGGCCGTATCTCTGCTGGCGTCATGGTAGGCGAAGGCAGTGACCTGGGCGGTGGCTGTTCAACAATGGGTACCTTGTCTGGCGGCGGTAACATCATCATTGCAGTGGGTAAAAACAGCTTAATCGGCGCAAACGCCGGTATTGGCATTCCACTAGGTGACCGTTGTACGGTTGAAGCGGGCCTTTATATTACTGCCGGTACCAAGGTTATTATGCTGGATGACCAAAACCAAGCGGTTGAAACGGTTAAAGCGCGCGACCTTGCAAACAAGAACGACCTATTATTCCGTCGTAACTCTCAAACCGGTGCTGTGGAATGTAAAACCAACAAAACAGCCATCGAGCTTAACGAAGAATTGCACGCAAACAACTAAGTTTTACCCAAGTAATTCAATACCCTACTCAATCCCCGGCCTTCTGCCGGGGATTTTTTATCCTGTCCGAAAGACCATTCAGCGGTTCATACTTAACATTTCACTCTATATTTATATACCAACCATCTGAATTTTCATGTTTTTTGCGTTGCGTCTCAAAATTGAATTAAGTAGCATCTGTTAAATTGAACTATCATTATCTGCTAGTCCCATATTAAAGCCTGCGCAGGGAAAACCATGGAGAATAAAAGAATGTTAAGGTGTGGTTACCAAAGTTTATTTTATATTTTGTTTGCTTGGATATTAGCAGCCTGCGGCGGTGGCGGCGGTGGTGGTGTTGACCCGAATGATGGGAATATCGGTGGTGGCTCATCTAGTTCCAGCGTTGATCTTGTTCTACAAGACTCTGCTGGTAATCCTATCGTTAACATTTCAGACGCCAGCTCTGCATTTCTGGTAGCCTCTCTTTCTGGCTCTAACAATGCTAACCGTATTGTAAACTTCTCTTTAACTGAGCCTTATGGACGATTAAATCCAAGCTCAGGACGTGCGGTAACTAATTCAAGTGGCGTAGCAAGTATCCAAATTTTTGCAGGTACAGAGGCTGGTGCTGGAACGGCAGCTGTTGTCGTTGACACAGGAGCGTTTGATACCACAACCTATAACGCTCTTGGCGATGAAGGTGACTCTTCATCACTACCAGCTAACGCAACGCTTGAAGTTAATATCTACAAAGCTGCGGCATACACTGCTACCCCGCAATCTAAAACGCCATTTAACTCCGGCGAAGAAATTACTCGCGATGTTAGAGCCGTAATTGAAGCTCAATTATCAACCACCTCAGCAACTGAGAGCGTTGAAGGATTTGTCATAAGTTTTTCAACTGATCTTGGGGTACTTAACCAATCAACAGCTTTAACCGATAGCAATGGTATTGCTTACGTCATTCTTTCTGCAGGAGATACAGCAGGTGCTGGCACCGCAACCGCAACTATTAGTGGAGTTTCTAAAGGAGCCTCTTTTGCGACAGCGGGTGACGATGTAGATACAACCACTACAGCTGTAACAGTCACTCAAGATTTCGCCCTATCCTCAAAGGAGGATACAAGAAATATTACCACCACAGACAACGGTATTCTCACCGTCGGTTTAACCCAGGGTAGCGCATTACAATATGCAAATGTAAACGTAACTATTACAGGACAAGGGATCTTAGAATATACTTTTCCGGGCACAACCCGTACGATTACAGGCCAATCTTTAGACGTTATTACAGATTCCAACGGTCAAGCCGTTCTTGATATTATTCCAGGTTCTATATCTGGAAACGGAAGTGTTGTATCTACTTATAACGGAGAGAATACTAGCAACTCAATTAACTTCAACATCATTGCTGATGAAATACAGTTTGGCGCAATTGTCGGAACTGACAACACGATTATCAACAATTTTGAAGAGTCAGTTGTTGAGATAGATACAACCTCATTATCTGCCGGAAGCACAACGGTGCTTGAAGTTGCTGCAATCAAGGGCGATAGCCCGGCCACGTTATTTACAGAGTCTTATCAAGTCAGCTTTACTTCGAGCTGTATATCTGCTGGAAATGCTAGTGTCGATTCTCCGGTAACAGCTATCAGTGGGATTGCTGTGGCAACTTATACAAACATCTCTTGTACAGGAAATGATGTAATCACTGCAAACGCAACTATTGGTGGACAGCCATTCCAAGCAACCAGAGCAGCCGGTAGCACAACAGACAATACCGCTATTATTACTACCACATCGTCATCAGCAACCAGTCTATCAATGACTAACATTACTGAAACGTTGCTAGCACTCAAAAACACCAGCGGCTTAGGACGCTCAGAAACATCTGATATCACCTTTACAGCTACAGACAGCGGAGGTAATGCCGTTCCTTCGCAAACGGTTAATTTCGAACTAACAACCGATGTTGGTGGTATTACGTTCTCTCCTGCTTCTGCAAACACCAATGCTAATGGACAAGTAACAGTAACAATTACTTCAGGCACTGTACCAACCCCTGTTCGAGTAAAAGCAAACATGACTGTTGGCGCAACTACGATATCGACTGTGTCAGAACAATTAAATATTGGCGTAGGTTTACCGGATCAGGATAGCTTTTCTCAAGCCCTGGAAAGTTTTGCAGTACAAGCATATAACGGCGCAAACGTTCAAAATACCATCACTCTTAGCGCAGCAGATCACTTTGGCAACCCGGTTGTATCAGGAACCACATTTACTGTCATTGCCGACAAAGGCGGTCGTGTAGGTTCAGTGAATAATAATAATGCCCAAGCTTCATGCGAAGTGACCAACCAAAGTGAAGCAACTCAAGGCAGTTGTACTCTAACCTGGTTAAGCTCTGGAGATAATCCAGATGTAGACCTTAACAGAAGCGTACGAACAAACATCGCCCCTCTATCTAGAGGCAAAAACGATCGATTCGGTCGAACGAATGTTCTGGCTTATGCCATTGGTGAAGAAACCTTTTATGATTCTAATGGTAATGGAGTGTTTGACGTTGAATGCTCCAATTGTATAGATACTAACGGTGATGGCACTCTAGATGGAAATTTAGATATTAACGGTGACTCAGTTATCGACTCAAGTGTCAGTGAAGCATTTGATGACATGGGCGAACCATTTGCAGACATCAACGAAGATGGTGTGTATACCAATGATCAAATTGATGCTAATGATCCGACACCAGGCGATGATAGTGATGACATCACAGAGGCATTTGTAGACTTCAATTCAAATCTTACCTATGACGGACCAGACGGTCTGTTTAACGGTGCTTTATGTAGCCAAGCAGCTATTGCTGAAGGTCATTGTGCCAGCTTAACCTATGTCTGGGATGAAGATACGTTTGTTATATCGACAGATGATGGAATTTTCTATATTAGAGATAGCGACCCGCTAGCAGGAAACTATGAATATGAGCAATCAGGCAACCCTCCTTCGTCTGACGAAGTTTCTACAGACATCACTAATTTAACAGGTGACGTACCACAATATGATAATGGTACTGAATTAGTAAATGGTATTGAATTAAGTACTACAAACTCCTCAGAGACGGTCTATATATTAATCACCGATAACAATGGTAATAATATACCTGCAGGTTCTGAAATAACGTTCACCTGTTCAAATTGTGATGTGACCGCAGGCAGTTCTCAAACAGCTAGCAACTCTACAAACCCAAGTGCATATTCTGTGACTCTTGCAAGACCCACTAGTGTAAATCAAGTATCTGGCCAGTTATCAATTGAATACCAAACACCTGACGGAACTAGCAGGTCAGCCTCCTATACTGTAGTAACTCCCTTTTAATAATTCCAAGCCCCTCACCGAGGGGCTTTTTCTTTTCTCCCCAACTTCCTGTAAAATCTCGCCCTTAATCCTACTTAGCTTGCGAGAAAACCATGTCCTCAACCGATCTTTCCCCAACCCTTGAATTAGCCGTTGATTTGATTCGTCGTAATTCTGTTACTCCTGACGATAAAGGCTGCCAGGACGTAATGATTGAGCGTCTTGAAAAACTAGGCTTTAAGATCGAGAAACTGCGTTTTGAAGAGGTGGATAACTTCTGGGCTCGTCGTGGCGAAGGTGAACCTGTTTTAGCCTTTGCAGGTCATACAGATGTGGTTCCGACCGGTCCATTAGAGAAGTGGGATACAGATCCGTTCAAGCCTGAAATCAAAGAAGACGGCATGTTGTACGGACGTGGTGCAGCAGACATGAAAGGCTCGTTGGCGGCGATGATTGTTGCGGTTGAGCGCTTCATTGAAGAACATCCGAATCATGTGGGCTCTATTGCCTTTTTGATCACCAGTGATGAAGAAGGCCCTGCCAAGAACGGCACCGTAAAAGTGGTTGAGCATTTACAAGCACGTAACGAACACATTGACTGGTGCATCGTGGGCGAGCCATCCAGCACCAATCAATTGGGCGACGTAGTGAAAAACGGCCGTCGCGGTTCATTAAACGGTTATCTAACAGTAAAAGGTCAACAAGGTCATGTGGCTTACCCGCACCTTGCAGACAACCCTATTCACAGCATCGCTAACGCCTTAGCCGAACTTACCAATCAGGTTTGGGATAATGGCAACGAGTTTTTCCCGGCGACCAGCTTCCAGGTTACCAACATTAACTGTGGAACAGGCGCTACCAATGTGATTCCTGGCGAGCTAGAAATGGTCTTCAACTTCCGCTACTGCACTGAAGTGACTGCCGAGCAATTAATGGAACTTACCGATTCAATCCTTGAAAAGCACGGTGTTAAATATGAATTAAAATGGATGCTGTCTGGTCGCCCATTCTTAACATCTGGCGGTTCACTAATTGATGCTGTTAAGCACAGCGTGAAAAAAGTGACAGGGTATGAGCCAGAGCTTTCAACGTCCGGCGGTACTTCGGATGGTCGTTTTATCGCACCGACTGGGACACACGTGGTTGAGCTTGGTCCGTCAAATGCGACCATTCATAAAATTAATGAGTGCGTGAATGCGGAAGACCTCAACCTACTTACAGACGTTTATCAGCAAATCCTGATCGATTTACTCGCAGAAGCTTAATCGTCCATGCCAGACAAGCGAAAATTATTAACCTTACTAAGCGCTCGAAACCTACCGGATCATGTAATATTTCAGCGCTTTGTTTGTGCAGTGTTCATTTTCGCTTGCGGTGCCCTGCTTATTTTCTACGCTGAATCTAAAATAGAGCCATCGCTCCGCCAAGAGATCATTGCCTTAGTCGGGTTAATTTTAGCCTGTGCAGGTGGCGCTTATGCATTCATTCATTATCTCGCACTGATATTCTCTCGTTTAAGAGGCAAATAATTTATGTATCCAGACATCGAAGTCTACGTCAAAAACAAATCCGAAGAAGAGCTTGTGAACTGGTTTGAGCAAGCACTGGGTACAACAGAGTATCAGGGGAAATTACAAGGCGGCCTTCAGCACTACCAAGTCCAATGCCAAGGTAAATCATTACCGGTAATGATCATGCCAGCAGTTGTAGGAAAAGCCTGGAACAGCGTCTGGTTTGATACGCCAGATACCCCCTGGGAAGACGACATCACGTGTGCGAAACAAATGGCCCAGGAACTTAATACCGAAATTCGCTGCATTCGCAGTGGCTGGGATGAAGATCAAGACCCAGATGAGTGGTTAAAAGTATTACCGGATGGCAACACGGAAGAGATTCTTTGGAAAAAATAAGTTGCGCTCAGGTAGAGTTGTTCAGAGCTATTTTCCAAAGGTGCTGTGCAGTTCGCTAAGACCATAGCTCGTAAAAAACATTGCTCGTAATGAGCAAACCTACGAGCTAGAACGCTTTTTTGGTATAAATATCAAACCGCCCTGATTTACCTTTTATTTGTAAACTCGGGGTCTTGTTAGCCAGAAAAGGAGCGGCTTTAGGACGCTTAACCACCACCCGGTGCTTTGAAATTCGGTAAGCTGGCTCAAACAACTCATCGGCGTCCTCATCACCACCAATCAGTTGCTTAAATACGCGCATTTCCTTTTTCACTAACGCCGTCTTTGACCGATCCGGGAACATAGGGTCCAGATAGACAACATCAAAGCTTTCATCTTCTATGTCGCTGCTGGCTGAAATAAAGTCTTCCTTACGCAACGACATTCTCTCAACCACATCCGTTACATCACTGGCAATTGAAGCCCTATCCAAACCATCCTGAAGTAATTCCCGAACGGCGGGATTACGCTCAAACATGGTTACTGAGCACCCTAAAGCAGCAAGAATCAGGCTATCCCGGCCTAAGCCTGCAGTGGCATCCAGAACCGTTAATTGTCGATCTCCAGAGACTTTACTCAATCCAACCGCTTTTGCGACTTGCTCGCCTTTACCGCCCCCGTGCTTTAAACGATGAACCATGGCGTTACCTTCAAAGGCAACGAACACAGGGCCAGGTGGTTTTGGACCGGTTGACTGTAAAGAAACCGCTTCATCAAACACCAAAGCCAGATGCTTATCAGGGTCCAACGAGGTTAAATCCAGCGTTTGCTGTGGTCGGATAACCAATGCCTGACCGCCGAAAGCCTCAACAAACTTGGTCGCCTGGGCCTCTCTATGCGGTGCATACAGCACCACAAGAGACTCGGTCACTTGTTCAGGTTTCAGCTTATAGACAGTCGACATTAAGTAATAACCTAAGCAGGAATGATGAATGCGATTCCCAGAAGAATGATTCCCAGGGCACAGCGGTAAATTACGAATGGCAAAACACCAATGCGATTAATAAAGGCTAAAAATAGTTTAATACAAATATACGCACTGATTGCTGCTAACAAGGCTCCACTACCAGCCACCATCATGGAAGCATCACTTCCTTGTTCAATAAGATCTTTCCCTTTGAACAGACCAGCACCAAGAATAACGGGAATCGAAAGTAAAAAAGAAAACCTGGCAGCACTTTCACGCGTTTGACCAAGAAATAACGACGCAGTCATCGTCACACCAGAGCGCGATGTCCCGGGAATCAAAGCAAAAACCTGGGCCAAACCTACAGCTAATGCTCCTTTTATTCCCAGCAACTCCATTGGTTGTTTTCTTGAACCTGCCTTATCAGCCCACAACAAAACCAAACCAAAGAAAATTGAAGCCGCCGCGATCACCACAATAGAGCGAAGATGCGTTTCAATAAAATCGTTCAATGTCGCGCCACATAACACCACAGGGATAGTAGCAATGATAATCCACCACCCCATTTTAGCTTCGGTGGTTACACCCTTTCCTACAAAACTACCAAACCACGCCATTGCAATCTTGAATACATCCTTGCGGAAATAGATCAACACCGCCAGCAATGTCCCTACATGCACCGCGACATCAAACGTCAACCCTTGATCCTGCCACCCTAAAAGCTGAGCAGGTAAAATCAGGTGGGCCGAACTTGAGATCGGCAGAAATTCAGTTAACCCTTGAATAACAGCTAATAGAACCAGTTGGAACCAAGCCATACACACTCCTTGTACTCTAAGTCTTATTTTTTCTGATCGGCTTTCTTTTTCGCCACATCATTTCGAACGTATAACGGTTCCACCTGATCAGCAGATTGCCACAATACTTGCTCAGGAAATTCCTGAATGAACGTCAGCATGTCTTCAGCACGAGGTCGCTCTTCCGGGAAGAATTCCACGTCATCAACTGCGGCAGAAAATTGGTCACGATACACCAACCCAGTGCCCGACATCGCTTGAATATTCTCGATATTGACATCTGTTGGTTTGGACACAGACGGCTCAGACAACAACTCAAATGCCGTTTCTGAATAGCGATACTTTGCCCAGTACAACTCGTTCATCCGGGCATCCACCGTCGCAATCAGCTCGCCAGAATCATGAGCACTCAACATGCGAGTTCGAATTGCCAAGGCAGTTAATGTAGACACAGCTGCCACAGGCTTATTAATTGCGAAAGCCAAGCCCTGGACCACGCCAAAAGCGATTCTTAATCCAGTAAAAGAACCAGGGCCAGCGCCAACTACAAGGCCATCCAATTGCGATACCGCAACACCCTGTTTAGCCAGTAAGCTCTCTACCATTGGCAGGATATTCTGGGTATGTTCCCGAGGGAGTAACTGATGATCAGAGTGAATTGTACCGTTATGCAGTAACGCCACCGAACAGGCATCCGTCGACGTATCAATCGCGAGTAAAGTAGATTTCATAAAGATTAAAGAATAGTAATAGGCAGACATAAAAAAGGTCTAAAAGCAGAGACTTTTAGACCTTTCAGGATCATTGCAACATTAACCGTTTAACGAGTTCATTACACGATCACGAATTTCAGAAACTTCACCAACGCCAGCCACTTTATGAATCTTAGGCGCATTTGCTTCACCAGAAGCAGCCCACTCAGAGTAATACGTCACTAGAGGCTTGGTTTGTTCATGATAAATAGCAAGACGCTTACGTACTGTCGCTTCCTGATCATCATCACGTTGCATCAAAGGTTCACCGGTTTCGTCATCCTTACCTTCTTCTTTAGGTGGATTGTAGATCACGTGGTAAACACGACCAGAACCTTCGTGAACACGACGGCCACTCATGCGCTTAACGATTTCTTCGTCTTCAACATCAATTTCCAAAACATGGTCGATGTCAACACCTGCTTGCTTCATTGCTTCTGCTTGAGGAATAGTGCGAGGGAAACCGTCAAATAGGAAACCATTTTTACAGTCATCTTGTTGAATGCGCTCTTCAACCAGCGCAATAATGATGTCGTCAGATACCAGACCACCAGTTTCCATAACTTCTTTCACTTTAAGGCCCAATGGTGTACCAGCCTTAACTGCAGCACGTAACATATCACCCGTAGAGATTTGAGGAATACCAAATTCTTTGGTGATATTTTGTGCCTGTGTCCCTTTACCAGCGCCTGGTGCGCCTAACAAAATGACTCGCATGGGGTTCCCCTAGTTAAATAAAATTGGCAGGAATTATAGGTCTTTATATCCCGATAAGCTAGTCACGCTTGGTTCAAAGCCAAGTTAACGTGAGCTGACTCAATCTTTGCTCGTGTTGAGATCTTTTCTACTCACAAATTAAGTCATTGAAATTACATTTCCACACAAGGGTTACTAATTTCTACATTTTCAACCTTAAATACGATAGAAGGCTCACAGCTTTGAACTAAACTTTTAATGAAGATCATCAGATCTCATGGAGCTTTTTTGCAGTTGGTGACTCACCCATACATCCAGTACATCAAGAGACACACTGCACGACTATCAAAGTAAGGTAGGTAACCATGAAAAGATTACAATCTCTGCTGCAGGAATGGCAGAACCACGCCTCTCAAACACTCGATGACAAAGAATATTCAGTCAAACTTTCCCGGCAGGATGCCGCAAGAATAAATGCATTGGCAGATCTCTATCCCAAACTCGACTCGGAGGACATCATTCGAGAATTACTGCACATTGCACTAGATGAAGTCGAAGCGTCTTTCCCTTATATCAAAGGGAGTAAAGTTGTGGCTACGGATGAGGAAGGTGACCCTATTTACGAAGACAGCGGTTTAACACCCCGCTACTTACAACTGACCAGAGAGCACATTAAGCGTCTAAAG
Organism: Litoribrevibacter albus; assembly: GCF_030159995.1. Taxonomy (NCBI): domain Bacteria; kingdom Pseudomonadati; phylum Pseudomonadota; class Gammaproteobacteria; order Oceanospirillales; family Oceanospirillaceae; genus Litoribrevibacter; species Litoribrevibacter albus. The sequence continues at coordinate 321,004 of NZ_BSNM01000011.1, forward strand.
AATGCTGCCAACTGCCCTGAGCAGTAACCTACCCCCAAGACCTGTATTACCAGGTAGCAGCGGGTCGCAGGTAGTGGGTAGCAACGAATTTTCGTCTCCCTTCATGATGAGAGCCTTCTGGTCGTGCCATGCCGGAAGATCACTCTCATCTCTTTTCTGTTTCAATCAGCCCGATTTTCTTTCCAACGCTTTTACATCGCGCCACAGTTGATCTTTTTCATCCAGAGTTAAGGCAGTGAAATCCTGTTGTCGCTCTTCTGCTAACCTTTCCATAGCTCTAAATCGGCGTTCAAACTTCAGGTTGGCTTTCATCAAAGCAGATTCAGGATGAACACCGTGATGCCTGGCCAGATTCACGCAACAAAACAGCAAGTCCCCAATCTCTTCTTCAATATGATCTGGATCTTGTGCTTCTTCTACTTCCTTCAACTCGGAGATTAACTGCTCTTTTACCCCGCTCAAATCATCCCAATCAAAACCGACCTTAGAGGCTTTCTTCTGAAGCTTCCAAGCCTTGATCAACCCTGGCAATCCATCAGTGATATTATCGAGTGCACTCGCTGATTGCGCACCGTCTTTAGAGGCTAGGCTACGCTCCCGGGCTTTAATGGCATCCCATTGCTGATGCAGTGTCTCATCAGATATTGAGGCATTATCCTGACTCTGGCCACGTAAGCGCCCGTCAGGAAACACGTGAGGATGACGGCGAAGCATTTTAGACACCAAGCCATCAATCACATCATGAAAATCAAACCAACCTTGCTCGTCTGCCAACTTACTGTAAAAAATTGCCTGAAAGATCAAGTCACCCAATTCTTTCCTGAGTTCCCCCCACTCCTGCTTGGCAATGGCTTCGGCCACTTCATACGCTTCCTCCAACGTATGAGGAACAATAGTGTCAAAGGTCTGTTTGAGATCCCACGGGCAACCGCCTTCGGGATCGCGCAATCGATCCATCAAATGAATCAAGTCATCAAGGTTGTATTTTTGTTCGGTCACAGCCAATCCAGTTCTTATGTTCTACGAGCCTTATTATCGATCTAACCATCCAGCTAATCACTGTGACGATGAGCATCAATAATGTTTGGTAGCTGATCAATTTTGGTGATCACTCGACTTAAGTCGGATAGATCACTGATCTCCGCCGTGATAATCATGGTAGCAATGCTTTCACTCTTATCAGATTGTGTATGCATTGCAGTAAGGTTAATTCCTTCGTTCGCCAGAATTAACGTGATATCACGTAATAAGCCGGGGCGATCATACGCCGTAATCTTAATATCAACCGGATAGGTATCCGTAGGCTCATGCCCCCAATCCACAGAAATCATACGTTCATCGTCTGTCTTCTGAAGATACAAGACATTAGGACAATCCTGACGGTGAATACTGACGCCTTTTCCTCGGGTGATGTAGCCCACAATAGGGTCACCAGGTACAGGCTTACAGCAGGATGCCAAAGTCGACATAAGACTGCCCACCCCAAGCACCTGAATATCTTCATTACCTCTTGGTTTAGGTTGAGACAATTCAACCGCTTTCTCTTCCGGCTTCACAGGCTTAAGGAAGGACTGGGCTGCATGTATCACTTGCCCAAGTCGTAAATCACCAGCACCAATACGAGCAAACAACTCTTCTTCGGAAGGAATGGTCAAAAGACTGGCCAATTTTTCCAGGTCAATCTTCTGTAGAGAAACTTTCTTAAGCTCAGGAATCAACAGCTCACGACCATCAATGATGTTCTGTTCTCTTGCCTGCTCTTTAAACCAGTGCTGTACTTTGGCACGAGCCCGACCAGAGTTCAGATATCCCAAATCCGAGTTCAGCCAGTCACGGCTCGGTTTGGCCTCTTTTGCGGTCAGAATTTCAATCTGTTCCCCAGTCTTCACTTTGTAGTTCAGAGGAACAATTTTCCCATTCACCTTGGCACCACGGCAGGCATGGCCTACTTCGGTGTGTACTTTGTAGGCAAAATCCAACGGTGTTGACCCCGAAGGAAGATCCACCACATGGCCATTCGGGGTGAACACATACACCCGGTCTTGGGCGACCCCCAGATCCAGTTCATCCCCAAGCCCGTCCAGAGAGCCCATATCGTCTTGCCATTCAAGCACCTGACGAAGCCACATAATTTTTTCTTCGTAGGCATCTTTTTTGGACTTGGTATCAGTGCCTTTATATAGCCAATGAGCACAAACTCCCAGCTCTGCATCTTCATGCATGTCAAACGTACGAATCTGGATCTCTACCGAACGTCCTGACGGTCCGATTACAGCCGTATGCAATGACTGATAACCATTTGGCTTAGGCGAGGCAATGTAATCGTCAAACTCCTGAGGAATGTGCTTCCACAATGAATGCACGACCCCAAGGATGGCATAGCAATCCCGAACTTCTTTCACCAGAATACGAACGGCTCGAATATCATAGACCTGATCAAACGGAATCTTCTTACGCTGCATCTTCCGCCAGATGCTGTAAATATGTTTCACCCGACCGCTGATCTCAGCATCGATGTTCATCCGCTCCAAAGACTGTTGAAGCAATTCGATAACATTTTCTATGTACTTCTGGCGATCCAATCGCTTCTCTTCCAACAGTTTGGCAATGCGCTTGTAAGAAAGCGGCTCAAGATAGCGGAAAGATAAATCTTCCAATTCCCACTTGATGTGACCAATGCCTAATCGATGTGCGAGAGGGGCGTACACATGAAACACTTCCCTCGCCACACGCATCTTACGTTCACGACCGGCATTCTTAACCGCACGAATGGCACACGTCCGTTCTGCCAGCTTGATCAGAGCAACTCGTACGTCGTCGATCATTGCCACCAGCATTTTCCGGATGTTATCCATTTGGGTCTGCTGTTGGCCAAGTACAATATTATTGGTAGGGGAAACCAGCGTTCCAATGGCGGCCATTTGCAAAACACCTTCGATCAGGTTGGCAACCGTCTCACCAAGTTCAGTTCGAACCCGCTCAATGGATAATCGTTCTTCACGAACAGCACGATAGACAATAGCGGCGACAAGAGTGTCCTGGTCCAATTGCAGGTCAGCCAGAATTTCAGCCATTTCAATGCCGACGTTCATGCAACCATAGCCTTCAGGCCAGGTGTTTTCGCCAAATTCGGAGCTAAACTGGGCTACCTCCGCCACATGACAGGCATACCGAATCTGAGCGATGTCTTGGATTTCAACCTTATCTGACAGCAGTTGCAGCCATTGATCGGCATCGAGATGCCCATCCGTAGTTAGAGGTTGATCTTGTCGAACTGTAACCATAATCCATTACTTCCTTAGGGCGCGCGTCTAACTTCCACATGAAGACTTACACCATACGCCTTAATTTTCATGTGTATTTCAGTATCGTGATCTTTCAAAGTTTCGCCAGTCTATCAAATCAAACCGAGCAATTCAGGTTCTGAGTCAACAGAACTTTATTTTGTAAAAACCGCCAACGTTTCAATATGAGATGTCTGAGGAAACATATCCAATAAGGTCAGACTGTCCAATTGATACCCTTGTTGCAAAATCCACTGGCTGTCCCGAGCCAACGACTGTGGGTTGCAAGAGACATAAGCGATGCGTCTTGCTTTGGTTCGACCTACATGCTGCGAGATCAGTTCCGCACCCGCTCGAGGCGGGTCTAAAATCAGACAATCACACGAATCATCAAGCCATTGCAACGCTGCTTCATCGAATAAATCCTGAACTTCCGCGTCGACATTCTCTAACTGATTCAACCTGGCGTTATCCAGTGACTTTTCTACCATTACATCTATCGCTTCAACGGCTTTTACACGCTTGGCGCGTTTCGCACTGGATAGAGTAAAGTTGCCCAAGCCACTGAACAAATCCAACACCCGATCTGAGGCCTGAATATTCAAGACTTCCATCACACGCTGCACCAGGTTGTCATTAACCCCGGCGTTCACCTGCAAGAAATCTTCTGGAGAGTAGGCAAGCTTTACGCCATCTTTCAGGCAAGAGACGGATTCCATACCCCGTTTCAGGGTTAAAGGCTCATTCCCCACTCGGAACCAAAGATTCAGCTCATTTGTCTCAGCCCATTGACTGACAATCGACTCAACTGGTTCAGGCAACCTCTCCAATAGTCGGAAACAGACCGACTGACTGTCTTGATCAGCAACGCACTCAATATGGGCAAATTGACGAAGTACGCTTGTTTTGGTGACATCCTGATGGAGCTGCTCTACTAAACCGTATACCGCCTTTAATAAGGCTTTCATTTCGTTAGTAACAATCGCACAGTCAGAGACAGGGACAATTTTCTTACTTCGGGCGGCTCGGAACCCTACTTTGAGCACCTGACATGACGCATCGTAATAACAGGCGAGGCGAATTTTCCTACGATATCCATAACCTTGATTCTCGCTGACAATTGGCTCATGCCAGCTTACCTGTTCCAGGTCGGTTCCGCGAAGCAGCAATTGCTCAACAACGGTTTGCTTATGAGCTATTTGGGATTGATGACTCATGTGCTGTAAATCACACCCACCACACTCTTCATAGACAGGACACTGCGGTGTAACCCGTTCAGTGCTGGCCTCCAAAACCTTGATGAGCTTTGCTTCTACTCGCTTATTGTTCGCTGCGGTAATCTGCGCCTTAACCTTTTCTCCCGGTAATGCATCAGGGATAAAACACGCACGTCCATTAAAGCGAGCTATCCCCTTTCCGTCATAAGATAACCGATCGACATCGACTTCAATGAATTGAGGGGAGCCACTGGAACTGCCTCCCTGTTTACCTGATGTCTGAATATTGTTAGCGGGCTTACGATAGCCACCACGACGTTTATTTTTAAAACCGGAAGTAGATTTTGCCATAATGGAAATTCACAGATGAGATAACAAAAAGCCTGATCATTAGATCAGGCCATACCTTGGGATTTCTTGAATGATCTAAAGAATAGCAACTAGTCGTTAAAGACACCGGTTGATAAGTATCGATCACCCCGATCACAAATAATGGCGACAATGGTCGCATTATTGACTCGCTCAGACAATTCCAGCGCAGCCGCAACCGCTCCGCCTGAAGAGACACCACAGAAGATCCCTTCTTTCTTAGCGAGATCTTTCATGACTTGCTCCGCCTTCTCTTGAGACATGTCGACCTTTTCATCCACACGAAAATCTTCATAGATGGAAGGTAAATATTCGATCGGCCAACGGCGAATTCCAGGAATCGCTGCGCCTTCCTGAGGCTGAAGTCCAACAATGCGGATGTCCGGATTCATTTCTTTCAAATAGCGAGACGTCCCCATGATCGTACCTGTCGTCCCCATTGAACTGACAAAATGGGTGATCTGACCATTGGTTTGCTGCCAAAGCTCCGGGCCAGTCCCTTTATAGTGGGCTAACGGATTATCTGTATTACCAAATTGATTAAGCACGACGCCCTTTTTCTCGTCTTGCATCTGTAATGCAAGATCCCGAGCCGCCTCCATGCCTTCTTCCTTGGTTACGGTAATTAATTCCGCACCATAGGCCGTCATCGCCAGCTTACGCTCTTCACTCATATTATCCGGCATGATCAAAATCATTCGATAGCCTTTAATCGCCGCCGCCATCGCTAACGCAATCCCCGTATTACCGCTGGTTGCTTCGATTAAACAATCGCCCGGTTTAATATCACCACGTTCTTCGGCTTGTTGAATCATCGACAATGCAGGTCGATCTTTCACTGATCCAGCCGGATTGTTGCCTTCCAGTTTCACCAGAACAACGTTACTTGGGTTTGGGTTTAATCGCTGAAGACGAACTAAAGGGGTATTACCGACGCATTGTTCAATCGTTGGATAATCCTGGCTCATGTACTAATCCTATCTGCCTAGGTAGGGTGATATCACCCGAAACTATCAATTGAGGAGTCTCTGAAAAGGTCTCATTTAGTTTAAAGTTAATGTTAAACAACATTCATTAAACAGAATGAGTGCGTTAGAGTTATCATTCAGGTCGATATCATACGCTGTTTTATTACTCACTAATAAGAATATAAAGCACTATTTTTATACAAGATTATTATAAATTTTCAAATTATGAGCATTCCTATGAAAAATTGGGGCATACAATCTCGCATCCTGCTTATTACGCTTCTGCCTCTGATCGCGATTTCCTGTGTTCTGGGCGGATACTTCATTAAGGTCAGATTGGATGATCTGGATACGCTGGTAGAACAGCGTGGCTTAGCCACTATTCGTCAGCTTGCCCCAGCGTGTGAATATGGTCTGGTGAGTAATAATAAAGACGTTCTTCAGAAGGTGGCGAACAGCACTCTCAACGAACTGGATGTTCGTTCTGCCCGCATTTACAACCGATTCCAAAATGAGATTGTTCACTCTGGCCCAGACATGAAAATCATTGATGACAGAGACGAACTACCTAATGAAATTCAAATCCGCCATTTTCAAGACTCCATTCGACTGATCACGCCTATCTTCGCTCAAAACCTCGCCAGCTATGAAAATCTCGACTTATCCGCCATTGGCTTCAAACAAGACGAACTGTTTTCAGAGAAAATCGGTTGGGCCGAATTGGAACTGTCTTTAACCAATACCGAACTCAAGAAATATCAGGCTTTGTTAACTTCCTGCCTGCTGTTATTCAGTGGCATTTTAGTGTGTACCATCATTACCATTCGATTCAGCCGGGAAATTACGACCCCGCTGATAAAACTGACGCAAGCGGTGGAAAGTATTAAGCAAGGCAATCTGGACGTTCGAATCAATTCAGAATCCGGAGGCGAGTTACGTATTCTGGAAAGCGGGATTAACTCCATGGCCTCCTCCCTGAAAACAGCATACGACGAAATGCAGCAGAGCATTGATCAGGCCACCGAAGATTACCGACAAACCCTCGAACAAATCGAAATCCAGAACGTGGAACTAAACCTGACTCGTCGAGAAGCACTTAAAGCGAGCCAGATTAAGTCTGAATTCCTGGCAAACATGAGTCACGAGATCCGAACACCGTTGAACGGGATTATCGGATTCACCAACCTTATTTTAAAAACCCAGCTTACTGCTCGACAACTGGACTACATCAACACGATTAAGAAGTCCTCCGAAGGCCTACTCGCCATTATCAATGACGTTCTGGATTTCTCGAAAATTGAAGCCGGTAAATTGGTGCTCGACAAGACGCCAATGAATCTCAGGGACTTGGTAGAAGATGTACTGACCATGATGGCACCTGCCGGTCAGGACAAAGGACTCGAACTTGTATCCTTGGTCTACAGCGATGTACCCGGCGATTTAATCGGTGATCCGTTACGCCTTAAACAAATCATCACCAACCTGGTCAACAACGCCATCAAATTTACCAACAAAGGCAGTGTCATTGTTCGCACTATGCTGGAGGAGCAAAAACAGAACACCGTCACCTTGAAGATATCGGTCACGGATACTGGAATCGGCATGACAGAAGATCAGCAGCAAGAGCTGTTCAGAGCCTTTACTCAAGCCGACACTTCCACCACCCGACAATATGGTGGAACCGGCCTCGGGCTTGTGATCTCGAAAAAACTGGTGGAACACATGGGCGGCGATATCGGCGTTGAAAGTGCTCTCAACCAAGGGTCAACCTTCTGGTTTACAGTCAAGATTCAAAAAGCCGAAGAGAGTAATACCATATATGAAGTAAATCGTCTTATGGAGAAACGTGCGCTTATTTTTGATACTCACCCAACAGCACGTTTGGCCCTGTCTCATTGTATTCAGCAGTGGGAAATGGACGCAGATGAAGTCGATGACCTGGACATCCTTGAAGAGCTGGCCTTCCAGGCAAATGAGAGCCAATCCCCCTTCGACACCATCATTATGGGAGTAGGCCAGGACCAACTTGAAAGTCAGCAAATCATTGAAACCATAAGGCGACTCCAGGAACACCTGAACCTTCCTATCATTGTGTTAATCAATACCACGGATCAACAAACGGTTCAGCGCTTTCAGTTGCTGAATGTTTCTTGCTTAACCAAGCCGATTATTTCAGCGAAATTGCATGAAACACTCATAAATAATTTCTTCTATCCCGCACAACTTCATAAACATAATGTGCATGAACACTTACCTGAGCATTCAAAAGTACCTCAAAAAGGCATTCATATTCTTGCTGTGGATGACAACGAAGCAAACTTAAAACTGTTAAGAACACTGCTCGAAGATTTAGGCCATAAGGTTTCCGAAGCCAAAAATGGCGCCGAAGCCGTAGAACAGGTTCAAATTGAAGTGCCGGATCTGGTCTTTATGGACATTCAAATGCCGGTAATGGATGGCGTTGAAGCAACCAAAACCATTCGAAGTCTCGACGAACGTAAGTACCTACAAATCCCGATCATCGCACTAACCGCCCATGCACTTTCCGGCGAGAAAGAAGCGCTGATCCAAGCAGGTCTGAACGATTATCTAACAAAACCTGTATCTGAGGATCAGTTATCCGCAACCATTGCCAAGTGGGTAGATAAAGGGGTTGGTGCTACCTCGCAAGCGACAAATACGCCAATATTACTTGAACCGAATAGACCAAAACTTGAACTACCAGGAACTCAAATCAGCACTCAGCAAGGAATCCGACACGAAAACGCTTCTCAGGAAAATCCTACACAAGACAACTCTGAGATGAACGGTAACAGCGTGGATATTGAGGAGTGTTTGAAACTGGCAGCCAACAAGGAAGATCTCGCCAAAGATATGCTCAGCATGCTGGTTGCGAGCTTTGATCGAGACATTCCTCCTATTACCTCAGCCTTGGCTAATGGATCACGAAATGACTTATTGAACAGCGTCCACAAAGTACACGGCGGAACCCGATATACAGGGGTGCCTAAATTGAGGGAAATCTGTCATAACTTTGAAAGTGCAATCAAAGAAGATGCACCGAACGTACAAATCGAAGAGTATTATCAAGCATTTCTGGCCGAGGTAGACACCATTAAAGCCTGGGTAAGTGCATCTGACTGGATCGTGACTGATCAAAAATAAACGTTATCAAAAGTAATCAAGATCAGTCTGATTCAAGTACTACAAATGCAATGGCATGAGATTGCTCATCAGAAAGCGAAAGGTGAATAATTGACACCCCTTTTTCTTGAGCAATCTCACTGGCACGCCCAGAAAATGTAAGGACGGGTTGCCCGGATGCCAGGTTACTGACTTCCACATCCTTCCAACTGATTCCCTGAGCGAGCCCGGTACCTAATGCTTTAAGGGCAGCCTCTTTTGCCGCAAACCTGCTTGCCAGAAAGACACTTGGCGTTTTTCGTTGATGATACTGAGCCAATTCTGGCTCAGTAAGAACACGATCAACAAACTTTGCCTGACGTTTGATAACACGCTCCATTCGAGCAATGTCACAAATATCGGTGCCAATTCCTACAATCATACGGCCGCTTCACGCATCAAGCGTTTCATTTCTGTCACGGCCTCAGAAAGGCCACTGAATACTGCACGAGCTATGATCGCGTGACCAATATTTAATTCATTAATCCCCGGGATCGCAGCAATAGGCTGTACATTGTGGTAATGCAGGCCATGACCAGCATTAACGATCAAACCTTTATCCAAGCCAAATCTAACGGCACTTTCTACTCGTTTAAGCTCAGCTAACTCAACATCATGAGATTCCGCCTCGGCATAGGCACCAGTGTGAAGCTCTACTACCGGAGCACCGCATCGAACTGCGGCCTCCAGCTGTGCTGGCTCAGGATCGATGAATAACGAAACTTCAATGCCCGCCTCAGCAAGACGTTTAACAGCACTTGCAACCTGAGCTTCGTTGCCAACCACATCCAAGCCACCTTCGGTGGTCAGTTCTTCACGTTTCTCAGGCACCAAGCAGCAATGAGCCGGCTTAACTTTCTCTGCAATAGCAACCATTTCATCCGTGATTGCCATCTCTAAATTCATTCGAGTCGTCAGAGTCTCTTTCAAGACATAAATGTCACGATCCTGAATGTGTCGACGATCTTCTCTCAAGTGAACAGTGATGCCATCAGCGCCTGCTTCTTCTGCAATAGCCGCCGCATAGACAGGATCAGGATATTGAGTACCACGAGCTTGGCGTAGGGTTGCTATATGATCGATATTGACGCCAAGAAGAATTTTATTGGTCATGAATGTCTGCCCTGTTTAAATTGATGTACAAGTCGTAAGTTTATAATGTCAGTTTAAAACTTTTGAATAGAGATCTGCTTTTTAACGGTTTTCCATTCAATAAACAACGGATAAACCATCGCATCAGCCCTTTAACTTCATTTAAAGACACCTGATTCGACAGATTATTTGAATTGAATGCTATTAACGTCGCCCCAAGAATTCGGCAAGCTTGTGAGGTCTTAGTAGCTTCAATTTCGTTACTGACTTGAGCTGAGTGATACGTTTGAGGCTCTGCTCTCAATAGTGTTACCCCAACACCATAATGCTCATGATTGACTGCAATGTAATATGCATCAGCGCGAATCGCCTCTCCGGTCAGCAAATCAACCGACAAGTCATTCAACCAACCAGAACTAATCAACAATTGACGTTCAAAGATTCTCAACACAGGCTCGATGAACACTCTTTGTGCCATCGACTCCAAATACCAGAGATAATCATCATACAAAGATGATGAATCAGCCAACTCTGGCAGAAAGTGCTGTATCAATTCATTGACATAGAACGCACTGAATAAATATTCAGAAGTCAGTTCCGCTTTTAATAAGGTGGGGTATGCCGAATCAACTTCCAACTTAATGAGCTGATGAGAACTTCCTTTGCTCCGCCAGGAAATCAGCATTGGCTTGAATAAAGGAATGGATCCAGGTTGACTTAACTTTCCCTGGACCCACAAAGAAAGGCGCCCATAGCGCCTTGAAAACACAGTAACGACAGCATCCTGTTCACCCACTACCCGGTGATGAATCAGGCAAGCGGACTCAAAGTCTACTCGCTCTCGCATAGAAAGAATCAATCCAACTGATCAAAATAACCCAGGCTTTGAAGAGCTCTCTCGTCGTCAGACCAACCACTTTTCACTTTAACCCAAAGCTTAAGCACCACTTGGTTATCAAACAACCGCTCCATATCCTGACGCGCATCGATACCAATCTGCTTGATCCGACCGCCTTTATTACCTATCAGGATGAGCTTCTGACCTTGCTTTTCCACGTAGATAACCGCGTCAATGTGGATACGCCCTTTAATGACCTTGAAACGCTCTACCATCACGGTCATTTGGTAAGGTACTTCCTCACCCAAAGAACGCATAACTTTTTCTCGCACAATTTCTGCCGACAAAAAGCGGGAACTTCGATCGGTTAGCTGATCTTCCGGATAAAAGTGAATACTCTCTGGAAGGAACGATTCCACCTTCTCTTCCAAAACATCTACTTGTCGCCCGGTTTTCGCGGAGATAGGGATCATTTCAACAAAATCATGTTTCTGACTGATCTCTTGCATGAAAGGCAATAGAGACTCTTTATCTTCTAACCAATCCACTTTATTGATTGCTAGAATCGTCGGAATACCTGAACGTTTGATCTTATCCAGAACAAAGTCTTCTTCTTCAGTCCAGGCTGTGCGATCAATAATAAAAACAACCACATCTACGCCTTCAAGCGCTGATGATGCCGCTTTGTTCATAAAGCGGTTCAATGCTTTCTCTTTGTTAAGATGCAGTCCTGGAGTATCAACATATACCGCCTGCACATCACCTTCGGTCTTCACACCAATGATTTGATGTCTGGTGGTTTGTGGCTTACGACAGGTAATACTAATCTTTTGACCTAAGATCTTATTCAGTAACGTCGACTTCCCAACATTCGGACGTCCGACGATAGCAACATAGCCACACCGCTGTTGAGGTTCTTGAGTTTGGTCTTCGATGGTCATTGCACCTACGCCTATTGTTTCTCTTCTCGAGTGTCCACACCCAAAAGAATAAGTGCCTCACCAGCTGCCACCTGTTCAGCAATTCTTCGACTGGTTCCTTTTCCATAAGCAACCTCTTCCAAGCTCTCCACACGACATTCCACAAAGAAAGTCTGCTGGTGCGCCTGTCCCTTAACATTGACAACCTCGTACTGAGGTAAAGGTTGTTGCCTAGATTGCAGAAACTCTTGCAAACGCGTTTTAGGATCTTTCAACGTGTCTTTAACGGATAGTTTTTCTAAGCGAGACTGATACCAGTTAAGGATAACGCGTTTACATGCCGCCATATCGCCATGATTTTCAAGATGGATGGCGCCAATAATGGCCTCAACTGCATCAGCCAGAATGGAATCTCTACGATAGCCACCGCTTTTGAGCTCTCCCGACCCCATTTTCATGTATTCGCTCAAGCCAAATTCACGGCCTAATTCAGCCAAGGTTGCGCCTTTCACCATGCGAGCACGAAGACGACTGAGCTGCCCTTCCTGAGCGTCAGAAAAACGGTGATAGAGATCCTCACCGATCACATAATTTAATATGGAATCGCCGAGAAACTCTAAACGTTCATTGTTTTTACCACCGACACTTCGGTGACTAAGAGCCAGCTCCAACAGAGCCTCGTCCTGGAAGTGGTAACCTAACTGGTTATATAAAGAAATGTATTGATTTGTCATTAAAGAATTTAAAAGAATTAATCCTAGTTATTGGGTAAATTAACGTGGTTCTCGAAGGTCACTATCAGATCAATATTTGAAACCATCTTGATACGCTTTTCATAATCTATGCGGACTTGGGTGTACTGATCTTCTTCTACGAATTCGATATCCTTATCTTGTATCCACCTGATACTATTGATACTCAATCGCTTTAAAATAGTTCTGCTAATGGAGTCATAAGACTCATCAACTAATGTTCGATCTTGAGCTAACGGTTCTAAAACCGAATGAATAGTGCTGTTATCCATATACAGAGGAAAGATCTTTAACCCAATCCAAGCAAAAAAGCCTATGATTGACAAAGAAAAAGCCAGCGACCACATTGTCCAACCCTGTTGATTACGGCTATTCATCCTTCACCTCGACATATCTAACAATGAATTACTCAGTTTGAATTGAAAAACCTTAATGGCTATTACTCTATCCAACGGTTCTCACCAAACGTAGGCAAGCTAAAGATACTTTCCCAGTGCATCCATACAGCGAATGCCTTACCAACTACCAAATTATCTGGAACAAAGCCCCAGAAGCGACTGTCATTACTGTTATCTCGGTTATCGCCCATAACGAAGTAATGCCCCTCAGGTACCACCCAAGTCTTATTTACTCGCGCTGATGAGTTGGCTTTGTAAATGGAGTGAGACACCGCTCCTAACTGTTCAGTATAGCGTCCCATACGATTTTGCAAGCTTGGCGCCTGCGCCAATTGCGTCTCAATCAACTGGTTGTTAATAAACAATTGCTTGTCTTGGTAACGAATCCTGTCTCCCGGTAGTCCAACCACGCGCTTAATAAAGTTAATTTTTGGATTATTTGGAAATTTGAAAACCATTACATCGCCACGAGCGGGATCCTTATAAGGAATCACTTTGGTTCCGGCAACCGGAAGACGCACCCCATACTCAAATTTATTTACAAGAATGAAGTCATCAACCTTCAAGGTAGGCAACATAGAGCCAGAGGGAATCTGAAACGGCTCAACAAGAAAAGACCGAACGACCAGAACAACAAAGAAAACTGGAAAAAATGACTTACTCAGCTCAACCAAATATGGCTCTTTTGCGATCTTATCAAGAATATGTTGTTGATCGTTGCTAAGCTCTTGATCTTGAGAAAGCCCCATATCAGTTCGAGCCTGAGCCAATTGCAGACTTCTAGGCTTTCTCAACACTAGAAAATCAAATACCCATCCCAGTGCACACGCAAACGTTAATACCACCAAAACCAGTGGAAAATCGATATCCATATCAGTCATCTACCCTTAATACTGCTAAGAATGCTTCTTGTGGTACTTCTACATTACCCACTTGCTTCATACGCTTTTTACCTTCCTTCTGCTTCTGAAGCAATTTTTTCTTACGGCTCACGTCACCACCGTAACATTTAGCCGTTACATTTTTACGTAATGCTTTTACATTGGTTCGAGCAACCACCTGGTTACCAATCGCCGCCTGAATTGCCACATCGTACATTTGACGTGGAATCAACTCTTTCATTTTTTCCACCAATGCGCGACCTTTACTCTGACTGATCGCGCGGTGAACAATAATCGCCAAAGCATCAACACGATCACCGTTGATAAGAACATCTAATCGGACCATGTCTGACGGCTCGAAACGCTCAAAGGTAAAATCAAGAGACGCAAAACCACGGCTAACGGATTTCAAACGATCGAAGAAATCCATCACCACTTCACTCATTGGGATTTCATAGGCAAGAGCTACCTGGCCACCGACAAACTGCATATCTTTTTGAATACCGCGCTTTTCAACACACAAGCTGATGACATTCCCTAAGTAATCCTGAGGAACCAGAATATTCACGCGAACAATCGGCTCCCTCATTTCAGCGATAGACGCTGTTGCTGGTAACTTGGACGGGTTATCAACCAGAATGGTTTCACCTTTTGTGGTAACTACTTCATATACCACAGTCGGAGCAGTTGTGATCAAATCAAGATCATATTCGCGCTCAAGACGCTCCTGAATGATCTCCATATGCAACATCCCAAGGAAGCCACAACGGAAACCAAAACCTAAAGCATCTGACGATTCCGGCTCATAGAAAAGAGACGCATCATTCAACGTCAACTTCGCCAACGCTTCCCGGAAATCTTCGTAATCATCCGAACTCACAGGGAAAAGCCCTGCGTAAACCTGAGGTTTCACCTTCTGGAAACCTGGCAGACTAGGAACATCCGGTGTTTTTTGATGGGTGATGGTATCCCCTACAGGCGCACCTTGAATGTCCTTGATACTTGCACAAATAAAGCCCACTTCACCGGCTTTTAATATTCCGGTGTCTGTACGCTTAGGTGTAAAGATACCAATACGATCAACAGAGTGGACTTGCCCCGTCGACTTAATAGAGATCTTATCGCCTTTTTTTAAGGTACCGTTCTTAACACGAACCAAGGAAACCACGCCAAGATAGTTATCAAACCAGGAGTCAATGATCAGCGCCTGGAGATCGGCATCGACATTCCCTTCAGGGGCAGGAATCTTGGCAACCAGCGCCTCAAGCACTTCTTCAATGCCTAAACCACTTTTTGCACTACAAGGAACAGCATCTTCCGCTTCAATACCGATAATGTCTTCAATTTCTGATTTAACACGATCAGGCTCGGCTTGAGGCAAGTCCATTTTATTCAGAACAGGAACAACCTCGAGACCTTGTTCGATTGCGGTATAGCAGTTCGCAACCGATTGTGCTTCCACACCCTGAGCGGCATCAACAACCAATAAGGCACCTTCACACGCCGCTAATGAACGGGATACTTCATAGGAAAAGTCAACGTGTCCCGGCGTATCAATGAAATTTAATTGATACGTATTACCATCCTGGCTTTTGAAATTAAGAGTCACGCTCTGAGCCTTAATCGTAATTCCACGCTCACGCTCAAGATCCATAGAATCCAAAACCTGTGCTGCCATCTCACGTTCACTTAGTCCACCACAGATCTGGATAAAACGATCTGCAATCGTGGACTTACCATGATCGATATGAGCAATAATTGAAAAATTACGAATATGATCCAAAGAACTCACAAAACCCTCGCCGTACTTCGACTTTTAACAAATAGCGGAGCATTTTAAACTAAAAAGACCGCCCACTCACCACAAATGCGAAAATAATCAGAAAAAACGACATTCAGTGTTTCCTGAGCGATGAAAAATCAATCTTTAGAGATATAATTCAGCATAAGCGCAGTGCTTAATGAGGGCGATTCAGCTAGAAATCAGTGGCTTCTCGACTATACTTAGTGGATTATTTCTCTTTCAAAACAATACATAGCGATACGGGGATAAGGTCATAGATTTAAATCCATGTTTGGAAATCAATCTTAATACTGCCTACTATGACGAGTTTGTTTTTCACTAATCCGCCCTCTCCCCAAAGAATTGGCCATTATCACGGTAGTTCTAGCACCCCCGTAAAAAATCTACTTAGCAGTAAGGCACTATTGGTGCCTACCTTATATTCGCTGTTAGCCTTATTTATTCTTTGCCCCTCAACCGTGTTGAGCGAGACCATTGATAAGAACAAGATGCTAAAGATCGAAGCCGCTTATCTGTACAAGTTCACCAAATTTATTCAATGGCCTGATCATCTTTTTGAACAAAGCTCAAACCTTAATATTTGTTTACTGGGTAACGAACTCGCACCACTAAATCGCCTATTAAGCAAAGGAGTATCAGGAAAACAATCTAACGGCCGAACCCTTCAGATTTATCATTACCAAACCAGCTTACCCCAGAACAACGATCCCAAGTGCCATCTGGTTTATCTTGATACTGTCTCCGCACAGTCTCTGGAAGCAAAACTGAATAAAACCACAACACTTCTGATCAGCTCACCTCATAATGAGCACAAAACAGAGAGTCTTATCTATCTCGACATTCAACAAGGCAAACTGGTCTTTTTCATTAATCAACAACACCTGGACGACTCTCAATTGGATATCAATGCAGCGCTGCTATCACTCGCGAGGAAACACTTATGAGCAAGTGGTTCAGTAAATTAACGTTCCAACGAAAAGTACTCTACGTCATTATTGCTGTTAGTATCCTCGCAGTTGTTGTGAGTGTTACACCCCAACAAATCAATATCGTCACTCAACAGAAAGAAAACCTAATCACCCAATCACGGCTTCAGGCTAAGTTAATTGGTCAGATATCTGCGGCAGGTATCAGTTTCGAACAAACAGACGCCGTAAATGAACTCCTTGCCTCGCTTAAAGTGTCTCCAAACATTCTTGCAGCCACTATTTTAAAACGAGATGAATTCACTCAGGAACTGAGTGTCTTTGCCACTTTTGGCCCTTCTGTGTCCGTGGAGAATTTCAACAAAATCATTGATCAAAGTGATCTGGATCTAGGAGAAGAACACGCCTATATCTTCGAACCTATCACACTGGATGGCAGTATTATTGGATACACCGTTCTGACTGTTGATTTAAAAGACTTGCACAATCAAGTATTCAACAGCGTGTTCTTAACCATCATTGCAGTGGCCTCAGCACTGGCGATTGCATTTTATATATCAAACATCGCTCAGAAAGCGCTGACAAAACCGATAGAAATCCTTACCGAGACAACCTCTAAAGTAGCAAAAGAACAGGATTACGGTTTACGTGCCGAAGTGATATCGGACGATGAGCTAGGCATGCTAAGCCGTTCGTTTAACCGTATGCTGGATGAATTAGAACGCTACGATTTGCAAAGAAAAGAACAAGAAGACGAAATCATTCGACTCAATCAAAGTCTTGAGAAAAAAGTCGAAATGCGAACCAATGAGCTAAAGAATGCCAACCAAAAATTGACGGATAGTTTGCAACAGCTCCAAAACACTCAAAAGCAAATGGTTGAACAGGAAAAGATGGCATCTCTAGGGAGCCTAGTTGCCGGCGTTGCTCACGAAATTAACACCCCTATTGGTATCGGCATTACAGCGATCTCTCACTTGGAACACATCATCAGTGAATTAGAGGAACCTTTTTATCAAGGCAAGCTCAGTAAGAGTAACTTTGAGAATGCGCTAAGAAATCTCAAAGAATGCCATAACCTGGTGTTCTCAAATCTTGAACGAGCCGCCCAACTGGTTAAAAGTTTCAAGATGGTCGCGGTGGATCAATCCAGCGAAGAAAAACGATTATTTAACCTCAAAAACTATCTCAGTGACGTTATTACATCTCTACGACCAGAACTACGTAAAACCAACCTGACACTGGAACTGAATGTGGATGCCAGTCTGTTCTTAAACAGCTTCCCTGGTGCCTTTTCCCAGATATTTACCAATCTCATCATGAACTCCATCATTCATGGCTTCAATCCTTCAGATACCGGGCTCATTCTTATCTCTGCCAAACTGGAAGAAGATACCTTAGTTATTGATTATAAAGACTCTGGCAAAGGGATTTCTGCGGACATTTCCCAGAAGATCTTCGATCCGTTCTTCACCACAAACAGGGATACCGGTGGTAGTGGTTTAGGCACACACATTATCTACAACTTAGTCACCCAAGCCTTAAACGGAAGCATTGAACTGGATAATTCCGCCGAACAGGGAGCGCATTTCATCATTATGATCCCTTGGGAAAAAGTAAAAGCAGGAACTGTGTAACGCTGTTTTATACAACCCTGTTTTATACAACCCTGCTTTTACATAACCCTGTTTTATCGTTACCGGTTGTTTTACTATTCCCCTTCAAACACACCAATACGTTGAACACTGACTCATGTCTGTTAAAGAAAACCTATTCATAAGCTTCTTTTCCGTTGCCATTATTCTAACAGTCGTTGTAATAGCCAAAAGCTTCTTTCCAATTAATGACCAAGACAGCTTGATTTGGCTTATTGCTGGCGTTTTGGTTTTATCCACCATATCTCGCTCCGTGGGAAGAACGCTCTATAAAAAGCTATTTAGGGAGTGACCACATACAGCTAAAGTTATTTAGACGACTCTAAGTGTTCAATTACCAGTTTTAAGTTACGTCGATTGGCTTTAAACATTAAGTCAAAGAAATCCCCAAGAAGTGGAATTGAGCCCACCAGTACATCCAACAGTACATTCAGAACCATCTTGATATAGATACGTTTTGGCAGTTGGTAGCGCAGACTCTCTTTGATTAACCAAAGACTCAACAGCCCTGTTAGGACATCCCCTACAACAGGAACCAAGCCAATAAGAAAATCCAAACCAAAGCGAATTTTTGTAAATGGTATTCGCCATTGAGTTTCCATTATCCGTGAAAATCGATTAAGTCGTTTAAGGCTCAGTTTCAGGTCATCTTCCGATTGCATCACACTCAACATTCCCGGTTTTCAATTTCATTAAGAGCCTGATAGTACCCAAATTATCCCCTTAGTAGGAACATTCTAATTTTTACAATTATATTGTGCTCATATTGTTAAAGTCCGGTGGTTACTTTTTAAGGTCAAGGAATAACAAGAAGGTCCAAGTGACTCAAACTCTTGTCAAAGCAGACCGATAACCACTTCAAAACCAGAAACTTATACCAGGTTACCGGGCATGTTGTGTAAAACTAAGCGAGTAGACTATCTTATGAGCATACAAAAGACCTTGAACAGCCAACTTGAACAAGCCAAAACAGCACAAACAAAAATTCAAACTGTATTGAACGAGCAGTTTGAGAAAGCCGGCGTTGAAGTTCGCAAAATCCTTAAAGACCTAGGTGTAAACGTTGAAGGTGATGCTCCAATCACATTGAAAGATGCGCTAGTTGAAATCAAGCAAAACAACCACTCTCTTCGTGAGTTGGTAACCAACATTGATATTGCAACCTATGACGTTCGTAACCGTTTTTCTTGGAATGCTCATATGCTTAGCGCTCTGGCAGAACTAAAAGCCATCAAAGCAGTTGAGCAAGCAGTAGAATCAGCAAAACCTAAAGTAGCTGCTTACAAAGAGCAAGTTGAAGGTACTGTTAATCCTTACATCGAGCAAGCAAACGGCTACACCCAAAAAGTTATGTCTCAAGTAAACGAATACCGTAGCCAGGTTGAAACTGCAGTTGCACCTTACCGTGAAAAAGTTAACGCGCAACTAGAGCAACTTACTGCACAAGCAAGCTCCCTAAAAGAGCAAGTGAACAGCAAGCTAGGCCGTTAATCGACCTGCTTTTTGAAAGAATTACCTTCCCTTCTAGTCGGTAATTTCCCTTGTTTTGCTGGCCAATTTGGCCAGCTTTTTTTTGCCTGAAAGAATGCAATCATCCAAATTTCAAGCATAAAAAAAGCCTCTTTCGAGGCTTTTCAAAGGATCGAATTATTGCTGCTTTAGAATAGCAACATCATCCGCCTGAAGACCTTTATCACCTTTGATTACATCAAACTTAACTTTCTGGCCTTCTTTAAGAAAACGGTGTCCACGACCACGGATAGAACGGAAGTGTACAAAAATATCTTCCCCTTGATCACGGGTAATAAAACCAAAGCCTTTTGAAACATTGAACCACTTAACCGTACCTGTTTCACGAACATCTTCTTGCTCAGTAACGTAACGGCTTTTACCACGACCTTCAGACGGACTAGAAGATAAAACTGCACTTAACACAAACTCAACTAAAAGAATGGAAAGCACAAACACTACATAGCCGATTGCAAGAGTTTCTAGGGTAAGTGCTTCAGGAAGCATACCTAAAGCAAAAAGCACTGCTCCGCCTACAAGAGGAGCGACTACAGCAGTGACAATCGTCGTTATTATATTTTTAGAAGAATCACTATTACTCATACTAACTACCATCTCATTTCACTAAAAACAAAATTCTATTAATCAACAGCAACCACACAGCAAGAGCACCATGAGGCTCAATTGATTATAATAAGTACCATCGGGATTGAATTCCGACGCACCTTGCCTTACCAAGACGAGGTTTTCACCTAATGCATTGTCGTGTTGAGACCAAAATGATCAACCACATTAAGATCAGGTAAGGACTATAGCACTATATGATTGTAAAAAAATCTTTTACAAAACAAAATATTGCAGAATGCAATTTATAGCAGGTAATTTATGAGCAGCAAAGTAGAAGATCTGGAAACTCGTCTGGCTTTTCAGGAAGACACTCTAGAAACCATCAATAAAATCGTCATAGAACAGCAAAAAGAAATTGAAAAGCTGCACAGCTATATTCGCATACTGAAAGATAAGATCTCCTCTGTTGAGAGTTCTATTCCATTAGCAGAAAACGACGCGCCACCACCCCATTATTGATCGTTTTTGCTGAAGAATTCCCAGCATAAAAAAAGCCCTTATCCATCAATGGACAAGGGCTTTTCACTATCCAACAATGTAAATGATTAGCGCTGTCTGCTTTTACGGCGAGTTATCACAACAAACACTGCAATAACGGTCAACATCACAGGTATCAGTAGGATATTGATCAGTTTCAATTGCGCACCGAGGGCTTCAATATCCTGATCCAGATTCAAGCGAACTTCTCTTAGTCGCTTACGGATATCCAGTTTCTCCTGAATAAAGTTTTCCAACGTTAGCTGTTGCTCTGGAGTTAGCTGAGTATCACCTTCCGCTCCCGCTGGTTGAAGTTCATTCAGTTTCTGCTCGGTTTCCTGCAATTGCAGTTCAAGCTGTTCTTCCTGAGTTCGGAACTTTTCTTCAGCATCCCGTTTCAGCGCGTCAACCACTTCAAAAGGACGTGTATAACGGCCACGGCTGCGAATATCAATCAAGTCTTCGCTACCCGCCAGATTATCAAGGGAGTTAATAACAAAACCTGCGTTATCGGCCCAAGGCGTCGGGATTCTTTGACCAAAGAAATTCTGAACCTGAACCCATAAACGATCAGAAAGGATGTCTGTATCACCAACCAGAATCACATTAATTGAGTTACTTTCCTTCACTTCCGGCATGATGGTTTCAGTTTTAGGCTCAACGCTTTCTTCTGTTTGAGCTTCATCCGTTGAACTCACTACTTCAATGCCCTCAGGGAATGCCGTCATTGCAGGCCCAGTCACTCTCGCTGCCAAAACAAATGCCTGATTAGCAGGTTCAAATTCACTATACAGCTCTGTCGGGTCAGTTAACGTTGCTAATTTATTGGCATCCATCAACATCGCTTGAATCGAAGACTTCAACAAAGGCGTAAAGGTAGTCGTTGCGTCTTCCAATTGAGACAAGGCCAATGCCGAAGAGAACGTGACACTCTCTAAGTCAGAGGTGGTAATATCATCCTTAGCAATAACATCAGATTGACCATCATTAACCAGATTCAATAGAGCCAAATGTCTTACCGGACGCTGCGATTGAGACAAATTCACAGCCATTGAATACTGAGCATCAGCCACAAATTGGCCACTGCTCGGCTGAACACCCCAGCTTTCAAACAACAGTTTAAAGTCAGACCCGTCGGTTGAATCCATTGGCGAAAGAGGCTGTTCCTGCTCCGCTTTAGGATCAACAAACACCATCAACTTGCCACCTTTCAACACGTATTGATCAATGGCTAACAGGGTTTGGTCGCTCAACTCTTTAGGGTGCACCAAAATTAAAACATCCACATCCTCAGGAATTACCGAGACAGAATCTTCCAACTCCTTCAATGAGAAAAGCTGTTTAATTTGCTCAAAGACCATCCACGGCTCTTTCTGTTGACGAGTCATGAAGTCAAACCCACCATTCACATCCAATGTAGACAAAAGACCAATCACTGGAAGTTCAGGATGTGCAGCCGTATAAATCAGCTTACTCATGTCATATTCAAGGTATTCTTCTTGATCCAACTGAATAAATGGAATCACTTGAGTATTTTTAAGTTCTTTCACCCCATCCGATGAGGTCGAATCCAAAGCTGCAACCAACCCAAAATACAAGCTTGCGCCGCCCGCATTCAATGGAACACCTTGTAATCCATACGTCGTTGCCTCGTCTTCCTGCTCAGAAAACGCAATAGGATCAATCACCTCAAGTGACAACTTACCATCCGAGTAAGCAACGTACTCTTCCAAAAGCTCCTGAACCCGTTTCGCATAATCACGAATAGCCGGCAGGCCCTCGGTTTCTTTACGAGAAAAATAGAGTTTAAGAGTTACTGGCTGATCAAGCTTGGAAACAATGTTTTTTGTGCCATCAGAGATGGTGTACAAATGATTTTCGGTTAAATCTACGCGCGCACCTGAGAACAACCATTGGATGGCAATCACCAATACCAAAAAGACGGCTGCAAGGGCCACTAACCCGGTACGAGAAAATAATTTACTGTGCATGTCGTCTCTCCCTTACTCTGCTTTCTTCATATCAATCACGATTGCCGTCGCAACTAACCAAACGGAAATCACCAAAGCAAAATAAAGAACATCCCTGATGTCCAAAACGCCTCTGGAAATCGCATTAAAGTGTGTCAGGAAGCTCAATGAAGACACCGCATCAATCAGCCAAGCGGGTGCCCATCCCTGGAAGGCATCCAGTACCATAGGGAAGCCACTTACAATAAACACAAAACAGACGACAACACTCAAAATAAAGGCAATCACCTGATTATTTGTAGTGGCTGATAAACAGCACCCAATCGCAAGGAAGCCCCCCGCCATAAACCAACTGCCTAAATAGCTGGCCAGAATCACACCGTTATCAGGCTGACCTAGATAATTGACCGTTATCCAAATCGGAAAGGTCAGCATCAACGCCACGCCAATGAATAACCAAGAGGCCAGGAACTTACCGACAATCAAATCCCGAGTAGGTATCGGAAGTGTCATAATCAGCTCAATGGTGCCTGTCTTACGCTCTTCGGACCAAAGACGCATCGCCAGTGCGGGCACTAAGAACAAATAAAGCCAAGGATGAAAACTGAAGAACGAAAATAAATCCGCCTGGCCTCGCTCATAGAAGTTTCCTAAATAGAAGGTAAATACCCCGTTCAAAACCAGGAAAATAACCGTAAAAATGAACGCAAGCGGCGTCGCAAGATAACTCGCGATTTCTCGTTTAATAACCACATTCAACATATTACTTCGCCCCTTCCCTTGTCACACTTCGGAAGACGTCATCCAAACGACCTCGCTCCACAAAAATCTCTTCTGCGTGAAGACCTTTCTCATCGAGTGCAGCATTGACTGCATCCAACAGCCCCGATGTTTGCTCAGGAATCAAGGTAATCCAGTCCCCTTCTCTCAACACTTCTTTAACACCATTAATAGAAGCCAACACGTCAGAGTTCACCTCTTCAGCAAATCGAAGAGAAATTGCGTTGTGATACTTAGACATCGCCTGAAGTTCAGCTGGTGTGCCATCAGCCACTTTTGCACCGTTGGCAATAATCATCGCTCGGGAACAAACCGCTGTAACTTCTTCCAAAATATGAGTAGACACAATGACAATCTTGTCTTTAGACAGGTTTTCGATCAGCTCACGAACGTGCTGTTTTTGATTAGGGTCCAGACCATCGGTCGGCTCATCCAGAATCAGAATCTTAGGGTCATGCAAGATGGCCTGCGCCAATCCAACACGACGCTTAAAGCCTTTGGATAAATTTTCAATCGGCTGATTACGGACGGAACCCAGTTCCACTTCATTAATAACCTTTTCGATGCGAGTCTGTGCTTCACTCCCGGTAAAACCACGGACTTCGGCAATGAATTTCAAAAAGGCCTCAACGGTCATTTCACCATAACTGGGCGCACCTTCAGGTAGATACCCAATGAGCTTCTGTGCGGCCAATGTATCCTTCGAGATATCATGACCATCGACCTCGACTGTTCCAGCCGTTGGCGCCAGAAAGCCTGTAATCATCTTCATCGTAGTGGATTTACCGGCCCCATTCGGACCAAGAAACCCAAGAACTTCACCCGGTTTTACATCAAAAGAAAGATTATTAACCGCGGTGAATGAGCCAAATGTTTTCGTCAACTGTTT
This sequence comes from Litoribrevibacter albus, assembly GCF_030159995.1. Taxonomy (NCBI): domain Bacteria; kingdom Pseudomonadati; phylum Pseudomonadota; class Gammaproteobacteria; order Oceanospirillales; family Oceanospirillaceae; genus Litoribrevibacter; species Litoribrevibacter albus. The sequence continues at coordinate 345,543 of NZ_BSNM01000011.1, forward strand.
GACCGTTATCATTGACCTCTCCGTGACTTCGTTATTATTTCTATCTGTTGTTTCTAGGAGACCTCTAAACCTGAGCAAATATGCTCAGACGTGCCCTAGTACTTATTTCATTCCGTGCTAGCCCGTGAGTGAACTAAACTGATCATCAAAACAGGTTAGCATGGCACTCCATCATTGGCCTTAAGTGCGCAATATCATTGGGCTTATTTGATTATTTTTCAAGATAAACCCTTGAATTATGCACAATTCCTCACGTCTTCTTTTTCCACGCGCCCAGCGACAGGATAGACGGGTGGGATAAAGCACAAGACTATCAGCTATTACTGACCATTTTATTAAAAGATGGTTTCGAGGATTGGGATTCAACAACATTCAAGGTAAACTTGCCCGATTATCGCCTTATCATGGACTGGGGTATAAAACCGAATCATGAAAAACTTCAACCTTGCCGAACTGATTTTCCGTTTCTTTAGAACCATTCTGGCAAAATGGATGAAAACCACCGTTCAGGGTGGAAGCCCGAAGGAGCTTGGGCTAGACCCAAATCAACCTGTTCTTTACGCCATTCGAGGGCCGTCCCTAAGCGCCCAATTGGTCATTGATCAGGAATGTAACACCCGGGGATTACCTTCCATCCGGGCACCGTTACCCGAGCCCTTTAATGAAAAACGAAGCTACATCACACTGAATAAGCGTCAGGGCAGCATTTTCAGCAAACGTTGGGTTCCTGTAACCTCAGATCGGTTACTGCACAGTATCGAAACCCTACAAAAGAATGCAGAGTTTGATGTTCAGGTCGTACCTGTGACCGTGATTTGGGGACGTAACCCCGACAAAGAGAAATCACTGTTCCGTTCACTGTTCTCTGACAACTGGTCATCAGCTGGTAAGATTCAACAATTCTTCACTGTCTTGATTCATGGCCGCGACACCTTGGTTCAGTTCAGTAAACCGATCTCGTTGCGTTCTATTATGAAGCCCGAAGAGCCAGCTGAACGTACTGCCAAGAAAATTCAGCGCATCCTTCGTGTTCACCAACGTCGTTCACGCGAAGCCATTGTCGGGCCTGACTTGTCGCACCGTCGTACCCTGATGCGATCTCTACTGCACAGTAATGTCATGCGCCAGGCGATTCAAAAAGAAGCGGAAGAGCATGGTATTAGCATTGAAAAGGCAGAAAAACGCGCACTGAAATACGCAGATGAACTGGCCTCAAACATGTCTTACTCGACTATTCGCTTCCTTGAAGTGATATTAGGTTGGGTATGGAATAAGATTTACGATGGCATCGAGATCAACCATTTAGAGAATCTTGAAAAAGTCGCACGTGCCAATTCCATTGTTTACGTGCCATGTCACCGAAGCCACGTCGACTATCTGCTACTTTCCTACATTTTGTATCAGAACGGTTATCAACCACCGCACATTGCCGCTGGTATCAACCTGAATATTCCAGTGATTGGAAGCATCCTTCGTCGTGGTGGGGCCTTCTTTATGCGCCGCTCCTTCAAAGGCAACCCGTTGTATTCCAGTCTTTTCAATGAATACATGCACACCATGTTTACCCGTGGTTTCTCGGTTGAATACTTTGTCGAAGGCGGTCGCAGTCGTACGGGTCGTCAATTGACACCAAAAGCCGGCATGCTGGCAATGACTGTTCGCAGCTTCCTTCGTGATTCCAAGAAACCTATTAAGTTCATGCCTATTTATGTGGGCTACGAAAAGATCCTTGAAGGGAATACCTACCTAGGCGAACTTCGTGGTGCAAATAAAGAGAAAGAGTCCGTTGGTGGTTTATTCAAAGCGCTAAAACACTTACGTAATTCTTTCGGTAAGGTTCGTATGAACTTTGGTCATGCCATTGACCTTAAAACCGAATTAGACAACTTCCGTCCAGGCTGGCGTGATGAAGACTATGGTGATGACTATCGCCCGGATTGGTTAAACGCCTTTGTTGATCAGTTATCCACACAAGTGGCTACCAGCATCAACAGTAGTGTCTCGGTCAACCCAATCAACATGATCGGTGCGGTTCTCTTAGCTACGCCGAAACAAGCACTCAGTGAGCATGTCTTGGTTGATCAATTAAATCGTCTGAAGAAGCTATTGTCGTTGGCGCCCTACAGCGAACAGATCACCCTGCCAGAAGGCTCCGGAGAAGATTGGATCAAATACGCCGAAGGCATGAAAGTGATCGATCGTAAAAAGCACAGTTTGGGGGACATCATTTTAATGGATGAAACCCAGGCCGTATTGCTGACCTACTATAGAAATAACATCCTGCACTTGTTAGCAGTGCCATCTCTGATTTGTTTACTGAGCTCAAACAATCGCAGCCTGGAACGCGGCTATGTAGTTCGTATTTCCAAATGGATTTATCCATACCTGCAAAACGAGTTGTTCCTGCATTGGAGTGAAGATGAAATCGAGGACAACATCAATCAGTGGATTGATGCTTTGGTTGATGAAGGCTTGATTCATGTCGATGGCAACTGTCTGATGAGTCCTGAACCAGGCGGGTCTGATTTCGTGACACTGCAATTGATGGGTCAACCTATCATGGCAACATTGGAACGCTACTACATTGCCATTGAGTTGTTGCGTATACGCGGGCAAGAAGCGTTAACAGCGGAAGAACTGCAACAACAATCCACCGCTATGGCTGAGCGTCTGTCTATTCTGCACGGACTGAATGCACCTGAGTTCTTCGACAAAGCATTATTCAGAGACTTGGTGTCTATCCTGTTGGATCGCGGTGTGATTACTAAATCCGAAGACGACAAGCTCACTTTCGATCAACAAATCGAAACCATTGCTGAAGACGCAAGATTGATCCTGAATTCGCAAGTGAGACACAGTATTCTTCAAATCACGCGAGATCAGGGAAGTGAAGAGTCTCAAACCGAAGAAAATACTAGCACAGAGAGTGAAACCAACGAGACTGTGCAGAAATCTGATTAATCGAATTTCTATTCAAACAGACTTGGTTTGACTCAAAAAAAGCCCTGACTTGAAACACTAAGAGAGTCAGGGCTTTTTTATGATTGATGATTACTGCATTAGCAGCTTAAAGAAGTTTTTTGGATAGCTTGGCTTGAACGATACGGGAGACATCATTCTCACTCAAATAAGAAACCATCCCCAAACGAATTAAAGTCTGACGATAATATAAAATTGCCTGATCTTCCGTCATTGCAACTAACGGGGCAGAGGCTACGGCTACATCTAACTTCTCCACCAGCAAATGCGCTAAATGCTCTATGTATTGAGTTAAACCATCCGCCTGGTGATATAACGCCATCGCATTTACCGCCAAAGACTCGGTTCTTGGAAAATGCGACACCATCAGATTCCAGGCATCACCACCAGATTCCTGATCCCCGGCTTTACGAAAGTCAGACCGAAACAACACAGCAGGAATATCCAATTGCTTCGCCAGCATAAACTCCGCTACGGTACCAGAATCCAGCTCGGAGCCATCAAACTGAGCAATGATCAAATCGCTGTTTATAACTGCTGCGTAATCGGCATTACGAATGTCTTTAGCCCGATCAGAAGGCATTTCAATGTCCTGAGGTAAAAGCACCTGAAAACGCCCTTGAGAAACATCTTCAATCGCTTTTCCTAGCAGCTGATTCCCCGCTAAGGCTTTGTAGCTAAACAGTTCACCCGCCAGATACACTTGATAACGCGCTTCTGACATGCTCTACAGACCACCCAAAATGTTATCCAACAGCCCTTCTGTTCCTGCAATGTCATCGGAGAGAGACAGATAATCCGACTTCGAACCTTCCATATCTTTTAACTCTTCCTGCAACATGGCATCCAAGCGTCCTGTCAGCTCTGTTTTGTAGCTGGCAATCTGACCTTCCAAGGCTTTATTGACAACGTTGCTCAAGACCTTATCCAGATTTGAGGTGATATCCACGCCTGGCTCATCGATAGACCCTGATAGTACCGCCGTCGCGTCTACCTTATTAACAGTGGCTAATGCCTCTTTGGCGCTTGGGTATTTGTCAAAAAGAGAACCTGAGCCAGTCAAACCTACCTGTGTCATATCCATCGACACATCACCAGACAGAGCATCCTCGACCAGCTTAATCTTGGCGGTAACATCCGCTAAGCCTTGATCAAGATTAAAGTCACCAGACAATGGCATGTCCTTCACCTGATAACCGGTGATTTGAGTATCAAGACTGATCTTTTGAGCTGTGCGAGTATCAACAATTACACCTAACTTGGCAGATTTCACCTGGTCATTAATCAAATCCAGCGCCACCGCCGTTGGTTTCCCGGTAAGCGTTTGCTGATCAGTAAGATGAGTTGCCTCGCCCTGGAAAGCGAAAGGAATGCCCAATCCGTTAAAATCACCACTGAGTTGAGCCAGTTTAAACCACACCAAAGGCAACTTCTGCTCTTCCTCAAACGCTACAAAGATCCCCTGACCACGCTCAGGTTGAAGATCCTCTGGCGTTGTATCACTCGCTTTACCTTCACTTGAAGTGAACGACTTAAGCTGTTGGAGATATCCTTTCAATTCAGGCCCAAACAACATTTCCGCGACCTGTTGTGTCCCCCCCTCGATTCCTACTTTCGCAAGAATCTGATCAGCCTCTTGTTGTGGTGATTTCTTTAATTCCTCAACACGACGTTTTACTTCAGCAACCGAGGCGTTAAAGTCTTTCTTCAATCGTTTGATTTCTTTTAAGTCTTTATCAATATCTTTCTTGAGCTGCTTCGCCTTAGACACAGCTTCCAGCTTGCCCATAAAGCCTTTCGCTTTCTTGATTTCTTTCAAGCGAGCTTTGTAATCTTCAAGCTTTTTCTTATCTTTTAACGCTTCAATTCGCTGTTCAAAAGCGTCCTTATTTGTATCGATATATTCTCGTAAGGCTTTGTATCGTTGATAGGTGAGTGAATTCTCTTTAGAAACCAGCTCATCCATGTCAGGTAAATCAACCCCAGGCAGAGACAAGGAGTCAGACGCAGAGCCCACCTTCTCATCTACATTACTCAGCGTTACCATGTCATCCACCGCACCAGAGGATGTGCGTGGCGTATTAAACTGAATGCCAGCCAACGTTGCCTGATCAGAAACAAGATGCCCCGATAACGCCTCCAGCGCATTAATTTGCAGAGCGATCAGATCCACTTCCACTTTGTTTTGCATCGGTTGTGCTTTGTCCGCAACTTCCAAACCTTTCAGAGATAAGGAACTGTCAGACCAACCTATACTCACTGAGTCTAACGTCACTCGTGTTGATAAAGCGCGTGTTCCCGCCTGTTCAATCACAAGTTTCAAAAGAGGCTCCAACAAGAAAAACGCCAAGACCACAAAAACCGCCGCAACCCCAAGACCTGACCAACGAATCATTCCTTTCATGTTCTACTCCTTACTCGCCCGCCAGAGATTGATATACGCGATAAAACTTACTGCCTTTTAAGAACTGGGTTACTTTCCACTTCTCAATAAAAGCCTGAATCCTGGTACGGTAAGATTTCACAATCCATAAGCTCAGCAGATAAACCGGCACCCACAACACCAGAATAGAAACCAAAGCGCCCATCACTAAAGAATTATTAAATGCCGTTAATTTCCAGAAACTCGACTGAATCAACCCCGTCCACAACGAATGCAAGCTGTCTGAAGTTAAAAGAAGATAACCAAGTTGATGAAGCACCGGGTCGAAGACATAGGCAATCCCTTCAAACAATCCCCAAACCAGGAAGAACAACGTCAGGTTCGCTTTCAGCACACAAATCAAAACAACGATGATCAACAAAAAAGCCGAAAAACCGGGCATTAGCCCGACTGCCAAACCAAAGCACACGGCCAACGCCAGATGATTCGGATTTTGATCCGAATTCAATAGCTTCAATAACTTCGCAAAGATAGTAAGCATATTCTCTCCCTCGAAAGTCCAACCTAATCACCACAAGCAAACCTTGATAAGTGTAGGCGATAGATCCTTCTTTTAGTTTAAATCGATCAGAAACCTGTAACGCATATAAGCACAGAGTATCTTATTGAAATCGTTCACGAAAACAATTTCCAAACAGCCAATGCCATGAAATAACGAGTCAGCATAAATCTTTACACTGGAATTTTTAATTAAATTCTGAAATCATGCGTCAATCGTTTTTCAAACAACCGTTTGATTCATTCACCATCGAGCTAGGTACCACAACGTATTCTCGATCTTGAATCAAACCGAACATTGGGAATCCTTGCTATGGCAACTTCAGAAATGTCACGAGTCAATTTCGACGTTAAAGATAACATCGCCTATGTATCTTTAAATCGACCAGAAAAACACAATGGGCTTGATCTCCCGATGTTCAAACAGCTCATCGATACGGCTAAAAAAATCACTCGTGATAAGAGCATTCGTGCTGTCATCCTAACCGGTGAAGGCGACTCTTTCTGTGCAGGTTTGGATTTTAAAGCGGTCAGCAAAAAACCAAGCATGATTCCACAACTGTTCCTGAAATTCCCTTGGGCACAGTGGAATGATTTCCAAAAAGTAGCACTGATCTGGCGTAACATTCCTGTTCCCGTGATCACGGCCATCAAAGGCAACTGCTTCGGTGGCGGCTTACAGATTGCGCTCGGCAGCGATTACCGTATTGCCCGCCCGGATACGAGCTTGTCTGTCATGGAAATCAAATGGGGATTGATTCCAGACATGAGTGGCACAGTGACCCTGACGACGCTTACTCGATATGACATCGCGCAAGAGTTGACCATGACAGGTCGTAAGTTCTCAGGCAAAGAAGCCTATGAATACGGATTAGTCAGTAAGCTAAGCGAAAATCCAATGGAAGATGCAATTCAACTGGCGAAGACCATTGCAGAAAAATCACCGGACGCTATCTCGGCAACCAAGTTCTTATTCCGCAAAACCTGGAAAGCCAACCCGGTTACCGCCCTGCTATGGGAGCGCTGGACTCAAATGCGCTTACTCGGTCGCAAGAATCAACGCATTGCATTAAAGAATGGACTATCCGGCAAAAACGACCCGTTCGTGGATCGTTCATCCTTCTAATTCAAGCGCTTAGCCTTAAACTCCTGCTCTCGGAGGAGGAGTTTTTAAATGAACCGGAATCCTCAACGTCCGGTTCTTTAACAATTCACTACACTTTTCTCTAAAGCGTTACGAGCGATTTCGCCAATACCGACTATACTCAGCTCTTTCAGTTTATTGTCCGAGTGGTCAGAGGTGGTCATGCTTTCCGGAAAGTCCCCAGAAATTCTCTTCACAAATCTTTGGAATCAATACGTCAATCTAAACCCTGCGGTAGCTAAAATACACGCCTTGTTCTCTGAGCGGGAACCTGAAGTGATCAACGATCACATCGCGTTACGAACCTTTCAGCACCCCAAAGTCGGGCTGGATAAAGTAGCTAAAGCATTTGAAGATGCCGGTTATCAACGATGTGGTCAGTACACCTTCGTTGAGAAGAAATTAAATGCGATTCATTTGGCACATAAAGACGATCCAAGCCAACCGAAAGTCTTTATCAGTGAGCTGAAACTCAGCGAGTGTTCCGATGAGCTGAATGCTATTGTTGAGCAGGAAATTATTACCAAAATTGACGATGCATTGCCGGACAGTGACAGTTTTTATTGCTCAGGTCGAACCTGGGGCGATATCAGTTTTGAAACCTACGAAGCACTCCGTCAGGAATCAGAATATGCAGCCTGGATGTACGTTTATGGCTACATGGCTAATCACTTCACGGTGAAAGTAAATACGCTGACCAGCTTTGACTCTCTTCAAGATGTAAATGCATTTCTTGAACAACAAGGTTTCCAGCTAAATGACGTGGGCGGAACAATCAAAGGAACGCCAGAGTTGTATCTTGAACAATCATCGACCTTGGCCGAAAAACGCCCGGTGGAGTTTGTGGAAGGAACCAAGGAAATTCCAAGTTGCTTTTACGAGTTCGCTCGTCGCTACCCAATGGAGAATGGCGAAGAGTTTGCCGGCTTCATTGAAGGCAACGCCGATAAGATCTTTGAAAGCACGAATATGAAATAAAGTAACGTAGAATTCGTCTGTTTAAAACCAAAAAGGGAGCGATTAAACGCTCCCTTTTTAATGAATCGATCTAACGATTAATCAACCAAATCACTAATCAATTAAACCGTATTCGTCTTTTAATACCTGAATAATTTCTGCTTTAGGATTGTCAGACACATTCAATGGTCCACCAATCACTTTCTCTGCAATCCCAACATAGGTTTCAGATACTTTCATCAACACATCCAATGGCAGCTCATTATCTTCCGCAAGCGCTTTTCGCTCATCCATACGGTCTTTATTCAACAATATGTCTGGGTCTGGGAAGTGACTTAATAGCAGCTGACGGAAGCTTTCTTTCGAGTTTTCCACCACCTTGCCTTCACGGAATTGTGGGCCATCCCAGATACGCGAAGAATCCGGCGTCCCTACTTCATCCATGTAGATCAGTTTTTCGTGTCCGGTCGCATCTGTGACATAACCAAATTCAAACTTGGTATCGACAAAGATTTGATCCAACTCGGCCAACGCATTGCTGATCACACCAAAGCCTTCTTTCAGAAGCTTTTCATAAAGATCAATGTCATCCGCCTTGGTGAAGTTAAAGGCTTCAAAGTTGTTCGCAATATCGTCACGGGTGATGTTCACATCATCCACTTCAGGCACGCCAGGAATGCCTTTAAGAATGCCTTTGGTGGAAGGCGTGATCAAAATTTCATCCAGCTTTTGATCTTTCTGCAAACCGTCAGGCAACTGAATACCACAGAACTCACGTTCGCCTTTTTCATACGCTCGCCACATAGAACCGGTGATGTACTGACGGCAAATTGCCTCAATCATTACAGGGCGCGCTTTCTGAACAATCCACACCAAAGGATGTGGAATGTCCAAAATATGGCTATCCGCCAAACCTTGTTCCTTGAACAACTTAAACCAATGATTCGAGACCGCATTCAACGCCGCGCCTTTGCCAGGAACGCCCTTCATACCGCCTTCACCTGTCCAAATGCAGTCAAACGCAGAAATACGATCACTGATCACCATGATGGCTAATGGTGCATCTTCCGCCACATCATAGCCTTTCTCTTTGATCAGGCGTTTGCTGTCGGCTTCCGTTAGCCAATACACAGAACGAACCTTGCCACTATGAACAGGCTTATCAGTGCGAATCGGTAAATCATCGTTAACGGCTAAAACTTTATCAGCAAGGCTCATGAAGGTTTCCTATAAATAGATTAAGCTGAAACTGGCTTAGTGATATCAATAGAGTTAGCAATAGAGGCCCTGAAAAGGCTAAACTCTCGCGCTCCTGAAAAACGCGAATCATAGCAGACTTTATTCTCTAGCGACACGAATTCAAATGACTCAAACACCCCATAAACACACCGCAATCAATGCCTTTGAAAAGTTAAGAGCGACACGCCTGAAAAGCAGCACCAAACCCTTCCAGGCAAGAGGCGCTTCTGTCATTCGTTGCCAAAGCTGTCAGTTAAGCCAGGCGGCGTGTTTGTGTTCCTGGCGACATGCAATGGCGTCGGAAGTTGATATCGTCTTGCTGATGCACGATCAGGAAATCCTCAAACCAACCAATACCGGCCGTTTAATCGCAGACTGTTTTCCACAAAATTGCCATGCCTTTCTCTGGGCCAGAACAGAACCAGACCAGGAAATGTTAGCCCTGTTAAACGATCCTCAGCGCCAATGCTTTATCCTGTTTCCAGGGGAGTTCCGTTCTGAGCGAGAGTTGTATTCTTCCCCATCAAAAGACACACTCGACGATCTATGTAAAGGAAGAACACCGACAGTGATTCTCTTGGACGGCACTTGGAAGCAAGCCCGAAAGATGTATTTAAGTAAGTGGTTACATACCCTCCCCACCCTTTCTTTAGAGCCTTCAACACTGGCAACGTATAAATTGCGTACCGCACCTAAAGAACATCAACTATCCACAGCGGAAGCGGGAATCATGGTCTTAAATGCGTTTGAGCAAACCAGACAAGCCAACCTACTGGCTCGCTATTTTGACTTGTTTAACCACCACTATCAGGCGGTGAGGGAGACAAGAGCGCCGGAAATGAACCATTTCCATCAAGCGATGGAGTCAATTACCTAGCTCACGCCATTATGCACCCTATCATTTATTATGCGACCCATCACACAGCGGTGGGTTGTTGGTAGATTTGCATCCGCAAAAGAAAACCAGCGTGGTTTCATCCGCTTCGTATTTCACAGGGACAAATTCGGTGCCTTTATGCGAGCCATCGCAGAAAGGTTGAGTTTGACTGCGGCCACAGGCACACCAGAAATAACGTTTACCTGCTTCGACTTCCACCCCAAAAGGTACGTCTGATGCTCTGACTGGTTCACTCATATTCTCCCCCTCCATAAAGAAAGCCTGTCATTAACCATAGCTCAGGTACTCATAAATACGAACCAGTGCTAAACTTGCCTTCATTTAAAAGAATCCACAGAACAACACGTTATAAGATAAGACCAGAAGGACAGACCATGCCTCAGGGACACGTTCAGAAAGCCATTAAGAATTTCAGTCAATTTCAAAAGTCCGCAACCAAAGGGGACGTTTACCAAAATGTGGTAAATCATCCTTGGGCACAACCTCTGGTGAAGGCTCTCAATCTACCCGTTCCGGTTAAACTGCGTCGTCAACAGCAAGCCAGCGAAGAGTTTCTTCGAGGAAAAGCATTATTTGGAGCAGCCAGCACAGGTAACAAAACAGAGAGTGACGTATCGAAAGCCATATTGAGTGTGCTTGCAAAAAGCTCTGCAAAACTGTTCTTCGTGAATGGTGACAAACAGCAACAAGATTTGATGAATGCCAGCAAGAGCTACCCTCTGCGCGCACTTTCAGAAACCACTCAAAAGCATTCGGCATTGGTATACGATGCCACCAGCATTGAAACACCTGAACAGCTTTCAGCTTTATACGACTTCTATCACAATGCCATTACTCGCATCGCAGAGCATGCCCGTATCGTCGTAATTGGATTACCTCCTGAGAACTGTAAAACACCGGCACAAGCTTCCGTGATGCGCTCTCTGGAAGGCTTCATTCGCAGTTGTGCCAAAGAAATTGGTGGAAAAGCCGCCACAGCTAACCTTCTGTTAATTGAACCAGAAGCAGAAGCCTTGCTTGAATCGCCTTTGCGATACCTTCTTTCTGCTCGCGGCGCATTTGTTACCGGCCAAACACTGACCATCACCAAAGTCAGTCCAACAAAAGACAGCATCAACTGGCGTCAACCATTGCAGGATAAAACAGCCCTCATTACCGGCGCATCTCGTGGTATCGGTAAAGCCATTGCGGAAACGTTGGCCCGTGACGGTGCCAAGGTTATTCTGTTAGACATCGAGCCATGCAAAGACGACCTCGAAGCCTTGGCTCGACGCCTTGGTGGACATGCAGTAATCGCAGACGTGAGCGATAAAAAAGCACTAAATAAACTGATTAAAGACGTTCAGAAAGGCGCTAAAACGATCGATATCCTGGTAAACAATGCAGGGATTACTCGCGATAAAACCTTGGCCAGAATGGATGATAAACGTTGGAACAGCGTTATCGACATTAACCTGTCCGCCGTTCAACGCATCACCGAAGCATTGGTCGACAACAAGGTTCTGAATGTGGGTGGCCGAGTGGTTTGTATTTCCTCCATCAACGGCATTGCCGGCTGCTTTGGTCAAACCAACTATTCAACGTCGAAGGCAGGTGTGATTGGTTATGTTGAAGCTATGGACAAAGTCTTGGCACGTCGTCGCATTACCATCAATGCTATTGCGCCAGGCTTTATTGAAACGCAAATGACCCAGGCGATTCCTTTCCTTAGCCGTGAAATTGGCCGTCGAATCAATTCACTCTCTCAAGGTGGACAACCAGAGGATGTGGCCGAAGCAGTAGCCATGTTTGCAAACCCTGCATCATCAGGCTTACGTGCAAATACACTGCGGGTGTGTGGACAGAATTTGGTCGGAGCATAAACACTGCAAGTTCATCAAAAAATGATGAGGCAGAAAGAAGTAGGGGTCGCCTTGGCGACCCCACGTGAGCCTTTGTAAAGGCTCGTTCCAAGCGGCTCATCAAGAAGAGCCTGGTCTTAAAATACCTTTGTAATACATCTCATATCTAACTTGGCACCTCCTCGGTTATGAGGTTAATGTATCGACTTTCGGTCGGAATACAGTCCCTCCCAGAACAATAAAATTGTATCCAAAAGGTCATCAGCCGCGTTAATAAAGTGTTCTTCATTGACGACATGATTGAAATAAAAGTGCTCTAGTTTTTTCATTCGAGCCGCTTTGTAAGAATCATGGTGCTGTCCGTTCCAGGTAAACACCGCGACAGGGAAATCAGAAATCCCCTTCATGTGCTTATAACGAATCAACCCTGCAAGGATATGGTCCCAGAACCCTTGTTCCATCCAGAATTCCATTGCAAACGCCGATGCGTAGGAAATTTCAGGATCAGGATGGCTGTAAAACTTCACTAACTCACGACAGACAAAATCTGTACTGTCTGTGGATAACTCTTTTTGACCTAAAAGCTCAAACGGCATCCCTAAGTGTTCGGCGACTTTTGCAATCAAGCTGTAATGTGGCGTCATATAACGCAGTAAACCACCTTCAATCTGATGCTGTTTCAGATCTGAATAGTTGCTATCGCCATGCAGATTCAAACTCAACTGGCCAAAAAGGTCGCGCTCTCCACCCTGAGACAAGCTTTCAGAAATCATGTCACGGATAGCCGCTTGCTGAGCCGTATCGATTGATTGCATTTGACTGAACTGAGCGTGCGCCAAACTCTCCGCAAAAATAGCGAATTGAATGAGGAAATGCTGAACATCGTAATCAGTCAAATCGGATTCACTGAACCAATTAATAAAATGATTCTCCGTAAATACCGGATGTTGAGCTAACTCTTGAGTGATACGGCTTTTAAATCTAAGAAAACTTTTTAATTCTACCGGGCTGTATTTTCCGTCCAAATAGGACATCAAAGTGCTGTCACTCAGGCTTTCCAAACCATTTAAGTCAAATTGTTGTATTGCTAAAATTGGTGACTTCATTAAGACCTCGACTGACTCATGACTGCTTGTGCGAAGAACAGGCTAAGAATGCCGCACTACGAGCAACCGATTGTTTTTGTTAGAGCTTATATCTCCGTCTTCCTGTATTTCAGAGTAGATGCCCTTTGAAGGAGCCGCAAATTTGCAAAAACAAAAACAGACAAACGGGTTCACATTTTACACACAAAGTTTCTCATTTCAGTGAATAATCGCTAATGCTTTGAATCACTCTGCCGAACGACTAAAATCGTTCATTCAACCCCGAGCCAACTAGCACTTTTATCTGATGCCAATATATCGCACACCTGCACAGTCCCTCATTCATGAATACGAAGAGAAGAAAAGTCGATTCGTGACCTACCTCGCCCGAATCAACAATGAACAGGATTTCAAAACCTGGTTGTCAGAGATACAAGCAGAGCATCCCAAAGCCAGTCATCATTGCTGGGCTTACATTCTCAGGATGCCAAAGGACGCACACGGTTGGAACCAAAGTGACGATGGAGAGCCTAAAGGTACAGCAGGAAGGCCAATGCTCAATGTCTTAACTCATGCGGACGTTGGGGAATGCGCGGTAGTGATTGCCCGTTACTTTGGCGGTATCAAATTAGGTGCAGGCGGCTTAGTCAGAGCCTATTCAACGGCCACTAAACAAGCTTTGGATCAGGCCGAGTGGCTGCCACTGGAACATAAGACACAAGTAAATCTCATCAGTAATTATCAAGAGATCAACCAAGTTCAGCGCTGGCTGGAACAACATCAGATCCAACCAGACGCACACAACTTCGGTGAGCACGCCGAATTATTACTTTCAATTAATGAATCCTTATTTGACGAATTCACGAGTTTCGTTGAGGATTTAAGAAACACCCATATAAAAAATACTTAGCCAGACTTAAACTTCACAAGAATAATGGCCTCTTCAAGAACACCTGAAGGTCATAACACACTGACACGGTCTACTTGGTATTACCACTTTAGGCATTTGATGTAAGGATCACACATGGAAAGACACCCTAAACGCCTTAAGCCAAGCGAATTAAGCGCCGCCACAAAGACTCTTGAAGCCTCATTCAGCGCGACCAGTGAAGTAGAACCTTTTGACGGTATTCTTGGGCAAGAACGCGCGGTCAACGCCATCGAATTCGGCGTAGCTATGGATCGACCTGGCTACAACATTTACCTGATGGGCGAAAATGGTACAGGTCGTTCTTCTTACGTTCAGGACTATTTATCCAACATCGCCACCGATCAGGACGCACCAAGCGACTGGGTCTACGTTAACCATTTCGAAAACCCGAAAGAGCCAATGGCGATTGAACTGCCAGCCGGATTGGCCAATAACTTCAAGCATGATCTTGAACGTTTTGTTGATAACCTGATGAGCACCTTTCCTTCCGTGTTCGAACACCCGACCTATCAACATAACAAGAATCAAATCGACAGAGCCTTCAACCAGCTATACGACAAAGCCCTGGATAACGTAGAGCGTGAAGCCTTACGTGCCAATATTGCAGTGTTCAAAGAAGCAGGCACCATTACCTTTACGCCCATTCGTGAAGGCAAAGCGCTGGATGAAACTGAGTTCGCTCAACTCCCTGACGACGATCGGGAAGAAATTCATCAAACCATCAGCTATCTCGAAGACATGCTCAACAATGAGCTTATTAACCTTCCACAATGGCGTAGAGAGAGCAACGAACAGCTAAGAAAACTGAATCAGGCCACTATTGATGAAGCCATTAAACCGTTGCTGAAGCCGTTGAGAAAAGCCTACGGCAAGTACAATGGCGTCAAACTGTTCCTGGATCGCACTCGTGAACACCTGCTGAAGACCGTTATTGATCAGCTAGTGGAAGAACGCATTCTAGAAAAAATGGAAGACGCCCAGAAACGCGCTCTGCTATTGGATCAATACGAGCCGAACATCATGGTCTCCCGCTCCAAAGACAGCGGAGCCCCGGTGATTTACGAAAGTCATCCGAGTTACCGAAACCTGTTTGGCCGGATTGAATACACCACAGATCAAGGCACACTGACTACAAACTATCGTCAAATTGTTCCAGGCGCACTGCATAAAGCCAATGGCGGTTATCTGGTCATAGAAGCCGATAAATTACTGTCCGAACCTTTCGTTTGGGACGCACTGAAGCGCTCCATTAAATCTCGCAAATTAACGATGGAATCGCCATATTCAGATATGGGCCTTCTCAGTCCGGCTACGTTATCGCCTGACAGCTTACCCTTGCACGTAAAGATCATTCTTATTGGGTCTCGTGAAGTCTATTACCTGCTTCAGGATTACGATGAAGAGTTTCGTGAATTATTCAGAGTATTGGTGGACTTTGATGAACGCCTGCCAAGAACCCCAACGGCTCTGACCTTCTTTACTCAGCTGTTGAAAAGCCGTGTGGATGAGAAAAGCTATCGTGACTTATCCCAGGAAGGCGTTGCCCGAATGGTGGAATACAGCTCACGATTGGCAGACAACCAGAGACATTTATCGGCGCGCATCGGAGATATCTTTGAACTCTTGGGTGAAGCAGAGATGGTTCGTAAACTGTCTCGCGATGCTCTCATTGATCGCAAACACATCGATAAGGCCCTGGCCGCCAAGCAGAACCGAACCGGACGAATCGCAGACTTGATTCTGGAAGAGATGTTGGATGGTTCCGTCTTGATCGACACAGAAGGCGAAGCGATTGGTAAAATTAATGGCCTGACCGTCCTTGAAATCGGCGATTCCACTTTTGGTACACCTGCTCGTATTACAGCTGTGGTCTATCCTGGCTCACGAGGCATTGTAGATATCGAACGTGAAGCCAACCTTGGTCAAGCCATTCACTCCAAAGGGGTGATGATCATGAGTGGCTACATGGGCGGCCGATACACCACGGATTTCCCACTCGCCATGTCAGCCAGTCTGGCGATGGAACAAAGCTATGGTCATATTGACGGAGACAGTGCCTCACTGGCCGAGCTGTGCTGCTTGTTGTCATCGCTCACCAAAACACCGATCAAGCAATCAATGGCAATGACCGGCTCGATGAACCAACATGGCGAAGTCCAAGCCATCGGCGGCGTGAATGAAAAAATTGAAGGTTTCTTCCGCCTATGTGAAGCCCGAGGGCTCACTGGTGACCAGGGCGTGATCATTCCTAAGTCAAATGTTCGTAATCTGATGCTGGATCGAAAAATCGTCGCAGCCGTTGAAGAAGGGATATTCCACATCTTTGCGGTTGGCCATGCGGATGAAGCGTTGGAGCTACTTACTGGCGCAGAACCTGGTACAGAAGACGACGATGGCGTCTTCCCGGAAAACACCTTTAACCGAAAAGTGGTTGATCGCTTGAAAGAGTTGGCCGAAATCGAAGAAGGTGAAGAAGAGGACGAGGAGGAAGAGGCTCAGTCCTAAGACATATACAGTTGTAAAATGCTCAGTTGTAAAAAACGTTCAGTCGTTAAAAAGACCGATAAACAAAAGGCCCGTTCAGGGCCTTTTTTAACTTTGTTCAGACAGGATTCACAACCCAATTACAAAATGGATAACCAGCTAAACCCTTCATCCTGATTGGCTACCTTGATCCAATCTCGCCCTCGGGCACAGACTTGAACCAGCTCGTCCAATGCCAGATCCACTTGATTGTTCTGTTCACTGACATGTGACACTACCAAGTGCTGTAAGCGATCCTGATCCACTTGCTTTAAAAACTGAGCTGCTTGCTGATTATTTAAGTGACCATAATTTCCCGCCACCCGTTGTTTCAGTGAAGGAGGATATGGCCCGTATCGCAACATAGTCAGATCATGATTGCACTCTAACAACAAAGCATCGCACTGTTTGTAATGGTTCACCACATAGGGCGTATAACTACCCAGATCCGTCAGAACACCTAATCGTTTATTCTGGTACTTTACAACAAACTGAACGGGCTCTTGAGCATCGTGAGGCACAATCACAGGCTGAATGCTCAGTGCTCCCACCTTGAATGGCTCATGACTGCAAATAAGCGCTAACTGTTGATGCGTTTCCAGCGACTTTGCTCTGGCCGTTCCGTATGTCATATACACAGGAATTTTATATCGACGAGCAAAGGGCGCAGCGCCTTTAATGTGATCCCCATGTTCATGAGTCACTAACACCGCCGTCACTTGAGAAGGTTCAACGCCCAGTGACGCCAACCGAATCTCCGTTTCTTTAACGGTGAAGCCACAGTCGATCATGATGATAGTATCTTCGGCCTTCACCAAAGTGGCGTTGCCTTTACTACCACTACCGAGAGACGCAAACTCAATGAGACTCATATAAACACAAAAGGGTTATGACAATTCAGGGTTAAGAACAGAAGGTAAGACAAGGCGAGCACTGTAGATCAGTGCTCGCAGCATAATTAGAACAAGCGATCCTGAACGAACTCAAGCACTTTCAACGCCTGAGATGCATCCAATACATTCCCTTCCTTATCCAGTACAACTACCTGGACACGGTACTCATCAAGGGTCACCACATTCAATAGCAACTCCTGATCGCTCTCGGAAATTTCATCCGCACCAAACAGTCGAGCAAAGAATCCTGGTTCGTCTTCTTTCGCTCTAGGATTATAAGTAACGAAGATCTGACCTTCTGAACGGTTACGATCCGTCACTTTCAGCACCAAATCATCCGCTGAATTCACCACAGAAGCCCATGCACGATCGAAACGTGCGTCTAGTTGGAGGATAGGATAATCATCTTCGTTACGCACTAGCGCCACTCGGGAATCACCCACAATGCCTTCAGCCAAGAAAGAGGTTGATTGACCGGTCACGGTTTGTTTTGCCAAAAAGGTAATTAACTCATCAATAACCGCTGCAGATAACGCAAGGTTTTCTGACTGCTTTGGCCAAGCCTCATTCGGCTCGTAGGCACTCGGAGCAGAATTACTTTCATAAAGCCCGACAGAGCGCTGAACCAAATGGACTTCCGTTAAGCCACGACGAATGCCCTGCTCTACCGACACATGGTATTTGTCGAGCAAATCATCCCCAAGGAAGACACGTCCTTTGACTCTCGCCATCAAGGATTGGCGCTCGTCATTTCGTTTGATCCAGCGAGTTTCCAACACACCGTCTTTTGGTTGTTCATAGACCACAGCAATGCGATGCAGATCCCAGAACTGACGCACTAACGGCCATACCTGGTTAGGCGGCTGAGCTACAACAATCCAACGTTGATCATCGAGCTTACGCAGTTGTACGCCATCTTTATCATCCGTTAATGACAAAGGTTCAGGACGAGGCACTTCTGCAATCAATTCCCCTGGAGCCAGTTTTTGTTGATCTGGAATAGGATAAAGATCGATAAACTCAGAGGCTTGACCATTTAATCCAACGGTTGGACTCGTCTCTTGAACGTTCTTGTACTCTTCATCCAAATCAGAAAAAAGTGAACAAGACGATAAAGAAAATGCAGCGACGACCATGATCGCAGCTGCATTTACTTTCTTGAGCTGATTAACAACAGACACTCAAATTTCCTTAATTATTTAACCGCACCTACAGTTTTTAGCGCGTCATGCACCTGTGCACGGTACTTTGAATCCAGAACGGTTAATGGCAAACGAATACCTTGGCCCATCAGCCCCATGTCGGCCAATGCCCATTTCACCGGAATCGGGTTGCTTTCCAGGAACATCGCGTTGTGAACAACCATAAGTTCATCATTCAGTGCTTTTGCCTCTTCGGCTTTACCAGCCAAAGCCAACTGACACAAACGTGACATTTGCGCTGGCAATACGTTCGCCGTCACAGAGATATTGCCGTGACCACCTAACAAAATAAGCTCAAAGGCAGTGGCATCATCACCAGAATAAACCGCAAAACCTTCCGGCACAGCATCAATGACTTGCTTGGCTCGCTCCAAATCACCCGTGGCTTCTTTGATACCCACAACGTTTTTTAGTTCAGCAATGCGAGCAACGGTTTCCGGCAACATATCACACGCGGTACGACCCGGAACATTGTAAAGAATCTGAGGAATTTCCACGGCATCCGAGATCGCTTTATGATGCTGATACAAACCTTCCTGGGTTGGTTTGTTGTAATACGGTGTTACCAACAAACAGGCATCGGCACCCGATTGATGAGCCGTTTCAGTCAACTCAATCGCTTCCGCTGTGCTGTTCGCACCAGTACCGGCAATCACAGGAATACGACCTGCAACACGGTTCACCACATGTTTGATTACCAAGCAGTGCTCTTTCACATCAAGAGTCGCAGACTCTCCTGTGGTACCAACCGCTACGATGGAATCAGTTCCATTATCGATGTGAAAATCGATCAAGCGATCCAGAGCTCCCCAATCAACTTTGCCGTTATCAAGCATAGGGGTAACAAGTGCAACAATACTGCCGGTAATCATTAGGCCTCTCCGATGGAATTCCAAGCCGGTCATTTTAGAGCCCTGAACAAGAGGACACAAGGGAAACAAGAGGGATTCTCAAAGCTCTGCAGGATTTTTTTACAGATGAGTTTAATAACCGCTGGCCATCGCCTATTATTTGTCTCATCCAAAACTAAAATCATGGAAAGATAACCCGTTCTCAGGAATATCGGTTACCTTCAACCACAGTGGGAAGTATATGGCACAGAATAACTTAGTAATCACCGCACTTGGCTCAGACCGTTCTGGTATCGTTAAAGACCTTTCAACCCTCATTGCCAACCACGGGGCTAACATTCAAGACAGCCGAATGACCGTATTAGGCGGTGAATTTGCAATCATCATGATGGTCTCCGGATCTGACGACAGTATTCAGGAATTAGAGAATAAACTGCCAAGCGAAGCAGATGCACTTCAGCTCACTACCATCATAAAACGTACGACAGGCCGCGAAACCTGCCACGACACGATTGCTTACGTGACAGAAATCATTGCCATCGATAATCCGGGTATTGTTTCCGATATCACCGGCTTCTTTTCTACCCGTAACATCAACATTGATGACTTATCCACAGGCACCTATGCAGCGCCTCATACCGGGACTCAGATGTTCAATCTGGCAATGCGAGTGAATATCCCGAGCTCTCAAAGCATCGCGCAACTTAAAGACGAATTTATTCAGTTCTGTGACGACCGCAATCTGGATGCCATCATCGAGCCATTGCGTTAATACACCGATCGTCTAGACCAGCACTTTTTCTCCGGGAAGTCCTTACAAGGATTTCCTGGTGAATTCATCCAACTTCCTGTTTTATTCGTATAAAATCTCACATCGAAATTTATCTCTACCAAAGGAATTCTATTATGACAGAGCTTGCTGTGGGCCAGCCCGTTCCAGATTTTACTGCTGAAGCAACCAACGACACGAAAGTTACCCTGTCAGCGTTGAAGGGAAAAAATGTAGTAATCTACTTTTACCCAAAAGACAGTACGCCTGGCTGCACCACAGAAGGTCAGAACTTCCGTGATTTATACAACGAGTTTCAATCGCACAACACTGAGATTTATGGCGTATCCAAAGACTCAATGAAACGTCATGACAACTTTAAGGCCAAACAAGAGTTTCCATTCGAACTTA
Organism: Litoribrevibacter albus; assembly: GCF_030159995.1. Lineage (NCBI taxonomy): Bacteria > Pseudomonadati > Pseudomonadota > Gammaproteobacteria > Oceanospirillales > Oceanospirillaceae > Litoribrevibacter > Litoribrevibacter albus. The sequence goes on from NZ_BSNM01000011.1 coordinate 366,207, forward strand.
TTTCAGACCCTGAAGAAGCACTGTGTAACCACTTTGATGTGATCAAGTTGAAAAAACTGTATGGCAAAGAGTACATGGGCATCGAACGCAGTACGTTTCTAATTGATTCCGAAGGTGTTCTGAGGAACGAGTGGCGTAAAGTGAAAGTAAAAGGCCACGTTGAAGAAGTGCTTGAAGCAGTCAAAGCACTGTAAGTCTTCATACAAGAAAAAAGGGAGCCTGTGGCTCCCTTCCCTTTGTTTGTTCTTTACTCCGCACCATCCGCCAACTCATGATGACTAGCCACCTTTGGCCACGCCGTCATGATCGCCTTGATCAAGGTTGCTAAAGGAATCGCAAAGAAAATTCCCCAGAAGCCCCACAAGCCACCAAAGAACAACACAGCGACAATAATCACTACGGGGTGAAGGTTAACGGCTTCAGAGAACAACAGCGGCACCAGGATATTACCATCCAATGCCTGGATTACCAGATACACAATCATCAGGGTCACAAACTCTGAGCCCGTACCCCACTGGATTAACCCTACCGCAGCCACAGGCACAGTAACAACCGTTGCCCCCACATAGGGAATCAGAACCGATAAACCCACAAGCAAGGCCAACAAGACTGAATATTGAAGCCCCAGAATGGCAAAACCAATGTAAGTCGCCACGCCCACAATCACAATTTCAATGACTTTGCCGCGAATGTAATTCGCAATCTGCTCGTTCATCTCTTCACCCACCGAATCAAGCATCCGGCGTTTCTTCGGTAAGATGGATTGCAAACTGGCTAAGAAATAATCCTTATCTTTTAAGAAAAAGAACACCATCAATGGCACAACCACAAAATAAATCAGAATGGTAATAACACCTGGAATACTGGACACACTGAGTGACACTAAAAACTGACCAAGCTGGCCTATTTCACCTTTTGCCAAAGCAAACCATTCGTCCAACTGATCTGTACTTAATTGACCTGGGTACTTTTGGGTTAAACCAATCAGGTACGACTGGAATTCAGTACTGTACCTTGGGACTTCCGTAAAAAAGGAAGTGAGCTGAGACCAAACCAAAGGCAATAAAACCAGTAAGAGCGCTAAAGACACCCCCATGAAAAACACTACCGCTATCGAGACAGCAAGCACATGCGGCGCCCCTCTGGCTGTCAACAGATTCACCAATCCCTGAAGCATATAAGCAATAATAACGGCAGCAATCACGGGTGTTAAAATGCTGCCAAACAACCAAAGACAGGTAGCCGTGAAGAAGAGCAACAACAAAAATACAACAGGTTCTTCCTCTGAAAAGTACTGTTCAGCCCAACGTTTTAAAATATTAATCATTCACGATGCCCTTCTTTATCCAATAGCAGTACTGATCTTTGTCCTGCTCCGCGCACAACAGTTCATTCACTGAGTTATTAACAAACACCTGAATGTCTCTCCAAGACCCAGCATCGGTTGCAATCACTTTCAGCACCTGACCTGATGCCAGCTTATTCAGCGATTGTTTTGTTTTAAGTAATGGAAGCGGGCAATTTAAGCCACTGGCATCAAGTAGTTCGTCGTAATTTTCAGGAACTGAAGGATCACTCATCTTGTCTTTACTATCATTTAAAGAAATAAAATGCGCTGTTCTAACTCACTCTCACCTTTGCAGGTGCATCCTAGCGCTGCCGATATACATAAACGTGCAGTTGGTATAGTCTAAGTAAAAAACATCGGGTACTGCTAGCACCAATGATCAAAACCTATCGCTTCTCTGCAATTTTATGTGTTTTCCTGATTGCTTTTCAGTCAGTTGTCTATGCCTCAAACCAACTCCCCAGCCTAGGCGATTCTACGTCAGGTTTCATTTCACTGGAACAAGAACATAAATTGGGTCGAGGGTGGTTAAGAGCACTAAGAAATCAGACACCGACTCTTGAAGACCCACTGATCAACGATTATCTTGAGTACACCATCTACCGTTTAGTAGAGAACAGCCAGCTCACAGATCGACGTTTGGAAACCATCGTTGTGGATAACAACACCCTCAACGCATTTGCCGTTCCTGGTGGCGTTATCGGGGTGAATACCGGCCTGTTCCTCTATTCCAACAGTGAAGGCGAATTCTCATCAGTACTGAGCCACGAATTAGCCCACATCAGCCAACGACACTTTGCCCGCCGTGTTCAGGAGGCAGAACAACGCAGACCATTAACCATGGTTGGCTTGCTGGCATCCGTCCTGTTAGCAGTAACAACGGGGGGCACTGCGGCCATTGCAGCCGGTTCCACCACCTATGCAGCCAGCGCTCAGGCTGAACTCGCTTTCAGCCGGGATATGGAGCAGGAGGCAGACCGTATAGGAATGGACACCCTGTACAAGTCAGGCTACAGCCCTCACGATATGACGAACATGTTCAAAAGCATGAACGAGGCCAAGCGTTTTTGGGGAACAAATCCTCCTGAGTACTTACTGACTCACCCACTGACCGAGTCCCGGATCTCTGACAGTGCAAACCGAGCCTCCCAGTACACACTCAAACAAAGCCGCACGAACTTCGAATTCCAACTGATGAAACGCAGAGCGGAAATTCACACCATTTCTTCTTCCAAAGAGTGCATCAATAAATATCAGGATCAAGCTGTTAACGCCGCGAGTATCCAACAAAAAAGCGCCTTCTATGCGCTAGCTATTTGCCAAATGGAAGATAAACAATATGACACGGCATTAAAGACACTCGGCAGCATCCAGAAGCTCCATCCAATGAGTATTACGCTTAATGTTCTAAAAGCCGAGATTCTTTCAAAACAGGAAAAACTGGACGAGTCAGAAGCCGTTCTTAAGAAACTGCTGGCCGACAACCCTGATAACTATGTGATCACCATGTATTTGGCAAACACCTACGGTAAGAATGGAAAAGCCCGTCAGGCGGCCTTCTTGCTACAAGACATCAGCTACCGCCGACCAAACGATCCTCATGTCTGGACACGTTTGGCAGAGGCACACCGCATCAACAACAATCAAATCGGCTATTACAAAGCAGCAGCCGAGTACTATCAATTGAATGGCGATTTTACCAACGCCCAACGACAACTGATGCGTGCAGTTAAACTGGCCGAATTTGATTTCCATGAGAAATCCATCATCGAAGAACGCATCAAGTACATCGAGTCCTTGAAGACGGAATTCAATCAGTAATTAAGTTGAACAAGCTGACACAAAAAAGCCTCCATTTCGGAGGCTTCTTTCTATACGTTATTTCGGTGCGTTGAAATCCAACATTCTTTGTAACGGCTTCATCGCCTTCTGACGAACCTCTTCGTCCACAAAGATTTCTTCACCGCCTTCCTTGAGCACCTTCTCGATACGCTCCAAGGAATTCATCGCCATCCACGGACAATTTGCACAGCTACGGCATGTAGCACCCTCACCGGCCGTTGGCGCAGCAATCAGCTCCTTGTCTGGCGCAGCCTGCTGCATTTTGTAAAAAATGCCCCGATCCGTTGCCACAATACATTGTTTGTTAGGTAACTCGGTCGCCGCTTTAATCAACTGAGAGGTCGAACCAACTACATCCGCCAGTTCAACCACCGCCTGAGGGGACTCAGGGTGAACCAATACGGCCGCATCAGGATACACTTTTTTCAGATCGGCAAGCGCTTTGCCTTTGAACTCATCGTGAACGATGCATTCACCGTCCCACAAAATCATATCCGCACCCGACATACGCTGAACATAACTGCCCAAATGTTTATCCGGTGCCCAGATTACTTTCTCTCCGTTCGCGGCCAGATGCTCAGCGACATCCAAGGCAATGCTGGAAGTAACCACCCAATCAGCTCTGGCCTTAACCGCTGCTGAGGTGTTTGCATAGACAACCACGGTACGATCAGGATGTTGATCACAAAATTCTGAGAACTCTTTTTCTGGACATCCCAGATCCAAAGAACAGGTAGCATCGAGAGTTGGCATGTAAACCGTTTTTTCCGGGCTAAGAATCTTGGCAGTCTCACCCATAAACTTCACACCAGCCACCAACAGGGTGTCTGCCGGATGGTTTTTACCAAAACGAGCCATTTCTAATGAATCAGCTACGCATCCACCGGTTTCTTCAGCCAGCGCCTGAACGTGCTCATCACAATAGTAATGGGCAACCAAGACTGCATTACGCTCTTTTAATAGCACTTTAATACGATCTTTGTAGGCTGCAATCTCTTCTTCAGAAAGGACCTTTGGCGCCGATTCAAAGTGCTGCTGAACAAACAGTCGATCCAAATCAATTTCAATGCGTGGTTGACTCATAAAGCTCTATCTACTTTCAGAATTCTTGGATGTTTATGGCTCGGATTTTAGCATGTTTTGATGCTTGTACGAAGTACAGGAAAGCCCAGAGGGCAAATTTCAGGCAAGAAAAAAGGGAGCAAAGCTCCCTTGAATAATGGTGGGTCGTACAGGATTCGAACCTGTGACCAATTGGTTAAAAGCCAACTGCTCTACCAGCTGAGCTAACGACCCATTATCTGGTTTCAATACTAAAAGCTGACGCTGTCAACTTCTTTTAAATTCGTGGTGGGTCGTACAGGATTCGAACCTGTGACCAATTGGTTAAAAGCCAACTGCTCTACCAGCTGAGCTAACGACCCGAAGTGGCTGCGTATATTAACGTCAAAATTTTCAAATGCAAGACTTTTTTAAAAAAATACTTAGTAACTTTAAAAAAAAATAACACCCAGCCAAATATCGCGATTTAATCGTTCAACTTTTCACCAAAACTACTGATATCGAGTCGGATCGGTCAAACCAGCCTGTTCGAAACCTGCTGCTCTCAATCGACACGCATCACACTTACCACAGGCACGACCCTCGTCATCCGCCTGGTAACAAGACACCGTTAGTCCGTAATCCACACCAAGTTTTGTCCCGGCTTTCACGATATCGGCTTTAGAGAGCTTCATTAATGGCGTGTTGATATGAATTTTCTGACCTTCGACACCCATCTTGGTCGCCAAATTCGCTGTGCGCTCAAACGCTTCAATAAATTCAGGGCGACAATCAGGATAGCCAGAGTAGTCAACCGCATTGACTCCAATACAAATATCCTGAGCCTCAATCACTTCCGCCCAACCAAGAGCAATTGCCAAAAACACTGTATTTCTGGCTGGCACATAAGTTACCGGGATACCATCCGTTTCATGCTCAGGTACATCAATGGATGCATCGGTTAACGCTGAACCACCAATATCATCCAGATTCAAGGTCACAACCTTATGCTCTTTAACCCCCATCTGAGCCGCCACACGCTGCGCAGCCTGAAGCTCTGATGTATGTCGCTGACCATAGTTAAAACTCAATGCATAGCACTCAAAGCCCTGCTCCTTGGCCATAGCCAAGACAGTGGCAGAGTCCAAACCACCCGATACCAAAACGATGGCTTTCTTTGTCATTACAACCTCTATTTAACTCACACTCTTATTTCAATTAATTACCGATCAGAAACCACTGCCTCACAGACACTTAACGCCCTGGCTCATCGTTCCATAATAGTTTATGGAGCTGTAACTGCATCCGAACCTGAATCCCGTCCTCTACGATCCAGTCGGCCAACTCTGTCGCGGATATCTGATGAAAACTTGGTGAAAACAAAACATCATCAACTCTTTCAAGTAAAGAGTATTGATCGACTTTCATTTTCGACCAGTCGTAATCCTGACGACTACAAATTACGAATTTCACTTGATCCTTTGGCGTCAACGCAGCGATGTTGTCGTATAAGTTACGATGACATTCTTCTGAATCCGGTGTTTTCAGATCTAGAATTTTACTCACCCGAACGTCAACCTCTGAAACGTCCATAGCACCACTGGTTTCGAGTGACACCTCATAACCAAGATCACATAAACGTGCTAATAACGGAATACAGTTAGGTTGCGCTAGCGGCTCTCCACCCGACACAGTAATGTGTTTGGTTGGATAGGATGAAATTGTCTCTACTATCTCGTCCAGAGACATCCACTCACCACCACTAAAGGCATATTCAGTATCACAATACTGACAACGTAGAGGACACCCCGTCAGGCGCACAAACACCGTCGGCAACCCCACTGTACGAGTTTCACCTTGCAATGAATAGAAGATCTCGGTTATTCGTAATTTAGGAGACTCTGAATGAACAGCGTCAGAAGGAGCAGCTTGAGACATAGATTAATATTTCACCAACAAAAACTGAGGCGCGATATTAACCGAAGCGGAAAAGATATGAAACCGGCGAACACCAAGCTTTTATCATATTACTAGGTATTCACCGACTTATCCGACCAAAACGCATGGTAAAACGCAGTGAGTCAGATTTTATTTTGGAGCAGCAAGAGAGGCTTTAGCCTTAACAGCTTCCGCAGAATTTGGATACACATCCAACAAACGTTTCAACAACTGATCTGCCTCCGCTTTCAAACCCTGACTGGATTTCATCGACGCTAAAGAATACAAGCTGGAAGCTGCCTTTATGCTTTTTGGATATTCTTCCAAAACCCGATTATAGAAGCCTTCCGCCTTTTCAACTTCCCCGCTTCTTTTGTAGATCTGGGCTAACCAATAATAAACATTAGGTTTCAAAGGCGTATCGGGATAATCTTTTAATAAGCGCACAAACTCCAATGCAGCTTTCGTATCACGCCCACCTTCATCAAGAATCGCTTTCGCTTTTTGATATCGGCTCTGATCCGTTTCTGAAGACGTTGAGCCCTCAGCAACAACTGACTCTGTTGGATCAGGAGCAACTTCATCTTCCACAGGAGTAACTACAGCCTTAGGTGCCGTTTCCAAAGCCACCAGTTTTTCAGCCATCTTCTGTAAACGACGATCCAGATCCGCATAAAGAGCCTTACTCTTTTCTTTCAGCTCACGGATTTGACGCTCTTGAGTCTCAACTTTCGCCCTTAAGGTCTGAAGCTCTTGAACCAACAGTTTACGGTCATCCGCCAACGGATTAGCTGGCTCAACCGAGTCAGTAATAATCCCAAATTCTTCAACATCACCACCACTGTCATCCGCTGCGGTAATCGAATCATTCGACACTTGGGAATAACCTGAAGAAGAAACTGGTGCAGCTGTCTGTTCAGGAGCAGGAGTCGCTTCCGCCAGCTGTTGCTGTGTTTCCATTACCGGAGGAACAACTCGCTGTGCTCGCTCAGAAGGCGCTACGTAACTTGGTGATGACTCAGTAACCTGAACCGACCAAACTGGCGTTGCCAGACCCGCCAAAACCAACACACTAAAAAGGGGCTTCGCAACGCGAGCCCCTAAAAGACCGTTATAGAATCTTTTTTTCATAAATAAAACCGAAGTCGTAAAGAGACAAGGGTTTGAATAACTAAGTTACTAAGCAAATGCTTAGTAACTCAATTCAACACGACGGTTTTTAGCATGATTAGAGAAATCCGCTGGTTTCTCTTCACCGTAGCTAATTACTTCGATTTGAGAAGCAGCTACACCTTCAGCCATCAGGATTTGAGCAACAGCTTTACCACGACGCTCACCCAACGCTAAGTTATATTCACGAGTACCACGCTCATCAGCATGACCAGCCAAGTGTACTTTAGCTGATGAGTTCAGCTTCAAATACGCAGAATGCGCTTTAAGTGCGTTCAACGCTTCACCTTTTACTTCTGACTTATCGAAGTCGAAGTAGAAAACGGTCAATGCAGCCATTGCAGCATCCTTAGCTGCGTTCGCTTCTGACATTGAATTTTCAGCCATAGAATTAGCAGTTTGACCTGACACAGTCTGACCACTCACACCAGAAGCTTCACCAGTACCTGAAGTGGTTGTGGTAGAACCAGTGCTTTCAGTTTGAGTTGCAGTAGTCGTTGTACCTGCAGTTGAAGAAGAAGTCTCTTCTTGAGTTGGGTTAGAACCACATGCAGTCAATACCGCAGCAGATAAAGATACTAGTGCAAATTTCTTGAATGGCGTTAAGTCCATAATCTTTCCCATGATCCAGTTAGGTTATCAGTTTCAATTTTAAATACTTTTCAAGTTCAAACTGCAGGCTATTTCTGTATAAATCTACCGCCGTAAATAAGGTGACCACGCAGGTTCCCGCACATCACCTTTGCTTGATGGTAAGCGCATACTTACTTCACCATCTATCGATACTACAGACAATACGCCTTGATCTCTATATTTAGTAGCATAGATCACCATTCCACCATTGGGTGCAACACTTGGCGATTCATCGAGATCACTTTCAGTTAAAACTTTGATTCGTCCCGTTTGCAAGTCTTGCCTTGCAATATGGAAAATTCCCTCACTGCGATGCACCATAACCAAATAACGACCATCCCGTGTCATCTGTGCTCTCGCGTTATAATCCCCTGTGTATGTTAAGCGCTCAACCTTATCCGTTGCAAGGTCAAGCCTGTAAATCTGTGGGTTTCCAATACGATTAGAAGTAAAAATAATGCCTTTTCCATCCGGTGTCCAACTTGGCTCTGTATCAATTGCGTAATGACGCGTTTTACGAGACAGCTTTTTGGTATTTAGATCCAGAACATAAATTTCCGGATTTCCATCTCTGGACAACACAAATGCCAGCTTTTGGTCATCAGGCGACCAGCTTGGTGCACCATTTAATCCCTCAAATGAAGAAACACGAACTCGCTTACCAGTTTCCTTGTACTGAATGTAAATCGCCGGACGCCCCAGCTTCTGACCTTTGCGGCGCTCAAATGAAACATAAGCCAGCTTTTTCCCATCATTTGACCAGCTTGGTGAAATGATAGGTTCATCTGACCTAAGCACATAACGTGCCCGACCACCATCCGCATCAGCAATATTTAACTGATAGACAGGATCAGTTTTAACGTTTTCAACCGTTACATAAGCGATCTCGGTAGAAAACGCGCCAGGCTTGCCCGTTATCTTTTCATAAACCTTGTCACTGATGTAATGAGCTATGTCACGAAGTTGCTCTTCTTTTCCTGGAACCACTTCTGCTAATACGCTTTGCCCCAGAAAGATATCGAACAGCTCAAAACGAACCTGATACTGGGATTTAGTAGCATCAAAACCGATTTGCCCAATCAGCACGAAGTCCTGATTGGTACGCTCCCAATCAGAGAAAATGAAGTTTTCTGATTTATTCGGAAGACTGAGCATCTGACCGACCGGTAACAAGTCAAAATAGCCACTGCGATACAGGTCGCTAGAGACAATCCCGGAAACATCCTCGGGCAAGGCATTTTTACCCTGCCAAGAAAACGGTACGACCGCCACAGGGATAGCACTTTCAACGCCTTTGGTGATTAAAATACTAATTCTAGGTCCATCTTCGCCTTCAAAAGCACGAACAAATGATCCCCAAAAAACCAACAACACTATTAGTATTAATCTAACTTTCATAAATTTCACTTACTTTGCGGTACAAAATTGAATACATACCCTTTGTTCAATTTATTAAAATTATCAGTAGTCAAATCTCGAATTTCAGGGATATTCCCCATACTCCACGCAGCTTTCTCGACACTTCGATCCAAAGCTACATTGCCAGAAGATTTAACTACTTTAACATCCCTCAAATCACCATCAGGCAGAAAAAACAACCATACCCAAATCACCTGTTCTGATTCTGAACCAGGGGGGATAGTCCAATTAGAGATTACAGATTGTTTAATAATCGCCACAACCTGATCAAGAGGTTTGTTATTACTCTTTTGATTCACTTCCGATTGTTTTTTTGAGGCCTTTTCTTTCTCTAACTCAGCTAACTCTTTTTCCAAAGCTTCTAATTCTTTAAGCTCTTTCTCTTCCTGCTCTTTACGCTTACGCTCTTCTTCCTGCTTGGCTAACTCAGCTTCTTGTTTAGCCAGCTCTTCTTTAGCTAACCGCTCGGCTTCTTGCTTAGCTTTTATCTGTTCTGCTTTTTTCTTTTCTTCCGCTAAACGCTTTTGTTCAGCTTCTTGTTTCTTGCGGGCTTCTTCTTTTTTCTTCAACGCCAACGCTTCTTGTTTTTTCTTCTCTTCCGCAGCCTTCCGTTTGGCTTCTTCTTTTCGTTTTTGTTCCGCTAACTTACGTTTTTTTTCTGCTTCTTTTTGCTTTTGATCAGCAACTCGTTTCTTCTCTGCCGCGACACGCTTACGCTCTTGCTCTGCCTTACGTTTACGTTCAGCTTCCCACTTTTTACGTTTTTCAGCGATATCTTTCTGCTTTTGCTGCTTAAAAGGATCGTCAGTAACCAACGATGCAACAACATGTGGTAGCTCGACTTTTTTAGTCTGCTCTTGCTCGAAGCCCCAATCCACCAATAAAAACAGTGCAAACGCAAAATGCACTGCCAATGAAATCAGTAAAGGTTGTTTGAAGCTCTTTAACTCATCCATGCCGTAACTTAACTCTCAGCCGGTTCAGTAATTAAACCAACATTTTCAATTCCGGCTTGCTGTAGCTGAGCCATTAAAGTAACAACTTTGCCATAAGCGACCTGCTGATCGCCTCGAATTAACACGGCTACTTGCGGAGTTTGAGAACGAGCCGCCTTGATGCGAATGATGAGTTTATCCAGCTCAATGGCTTTTTTCTGTTCTGCACTGATGGATAGGTAGAAGTCTCCGGCTCTATCAATTGAAATAACCAGAGGATCAGCCTGCTTGGTTTCATCAATCAACTCAGAATCGACCTTAGGTAGTTCAACGCTGACACCTTGGGTCAATAGTGGGGCCGTTGCCATGAAAATAACCAAAAGCACCAACATCACATCAATGTAAGGCACCACATTAATTTCAGACATAGGGCGATGCTTTTTATTGCTGCCCCGAATAGGTTGAGTCGCTGCCATTGTTTCTTTCCTTTCGATGGATAGCGCAACAGAAGTGATTGCGCTACACCGTTAACTCGTCGTTAGCCTTGAACCGCATGCACTTTACGGTGAAGAATGGCAGAAAATTCATCAGCAAAGGTTTCATAACTGCTAACGATGTCATCTGCCACCGCTGAGAATCGGTTATAACCAATAACCGCAGGGATCGCAGCAAACAATCCAATGGCCGTTGCAATCAGAGCTTCAGAAATACCAGGTGCAACAACTGCCAGAGTGGCTTGTTTCATGGTTGCTAAACCACGGAAGGAGTTCATGATCCCCCACACTGTACCGAACAAGCCGATATATGGACTGGTCGATCCAACGGTCGCAAGGAAAGGTAAGGTTTCTTCAAGCTTTTCAGCTTCCTTAGAACAGGCAACACGCATGGCACGCTGAGTTCCTTCCATGATCGCATCAGGATCAACACCCGGCTGTTGGCGTAATCGGCTGAATTCTTTAAACCCGGCTCGGAAAATATTCTGCATACCACTGTCTGGATCAGGATTCGTTGAAACTTCACGATACAGTTGAGCCAAATCCATTCCCGACCAAAAACGCTCTTCAAAATCACTGGCAGAACGCTTTGCTGCTGAAAGAGTACGGGTTCTTTGAACGATGATGGCCCATGAAACAACTGAAGCCATTACCAGAATCAGCATAACCAATTGAACAAGAAGTGATGCCTCACTCACCAGATGCCAAACTGATAGTTGATCTTGCATGTTTATATCCTTTGCGACAATAGAATGATGGCTGTCTTTACTAGTGATTTTTAAAGTGAAGTCTTAGGTCTTTGGGTTAAGAACCTAGATTCATTGATTAGTTCATTGATAGGAACAACAATATACACGAATCGCGCAAAACTTCATCCAAAGCCACGTCAAAATGAATGAAAATTTCATCAAAGGTTAACAGTCGAAAGGGGGAAGGATATCCCCTGAGCCCTATTTAGGCTCAGGAAGATCAAGTCCAAAATGAAGGTACGCGCTTTGGGTAACGACTCGCCCGCGCGGGGTTCGCATGATGAATCCTTGCTGGATTAAATAGGGTTCCAACACATCTTCAATGGTGTCACGTTCTTCACTGATCGCTGCAGCCAAACTGTCAACTCCAACCGGGCCGCCATCAAATTTCTCAATCATAGCAAGTAATAAACGACGATCCATATGGTCTAAGCCGTGCTGATCCACATGCAACATATTCAGTGCCTGATCCGCCGCATCCTGATTCACAATGCCGCCGCATTTCACTTCTGCATAGTCTCTAACTCTTCGAAGTAAACGGTTAGCAATACGAGGGGTGCCTCGGGAACGTCTAGCCACTACCTCTGCACCACCAGGATCCATTGTCATGCCTAATTTCTCGGCGGAGCGTTGTACGATATGAGTCAAATCAGGTACGGAATAAAACTCCAATCGCTGAACAATACCAAAGCGGTCCCTTAGCGGAGAGGTCAACAACCCCGCTCGTGTGGTGGCGCCCACCAGAGTAAAAGGAGGTAAATCCAGCTTGATTGAACGAGCCGCCGGCCCTTCACCAATCATGATGTCCAGCTGGTAATCTTCCATCGCCGGATAGAGAACTTCTTCAATGGCCGGACTTAACCGATGAATTTCATCGATAAACAGCACATCGTGAGGTTCAAGGTTGGTTAGCATCGCCGCCAAATCCCCCGCTTTCTCAAGCACAGGGCCGGAAGTAGTTTTTATATCCACTCCCATTTCGTTGGCAATAATATTCGCTAAGGTAGTTTTACCCAGACCAGGAGGCCCAAATATCAAGGTGTGATCTAAGGCTTCCTGACGTTTTCTTGCCGCCTCAATAAAGATCGACATTTGATCCCGAACCTCAGGCTGGCCTACATAGTCAGCTAACTGTTTGGGGCGTAACGCTCTATCTTGATGATTTTCTGTTTGCGTTACAGGCTGCGCTGAAATTAAACGATCCGGTTCTAACATCTATCTTACCTAATGGGTTTGCTGTCCCTATATTTCTAGAGAACGATTTCTAAAAAACAATCTCTAAAAAATACGAACAAGCGGATTATCGCTTCGACAAGCTCTTCAAGGCCAATCGAATTAACTCCTCACTGCTGCTCGCCTGACCTTTCACAGCATTGATCATCTTGGTCGCTTCAGTGGGTTTATAGCCTAATGCAATCAGAGCACTTTCTGCTTCTACATCAGCATTGGCATTTATCTCAGGTGCATTTCCTGCCGCAGCTTCCAAAGGCAAAGCCATTGTTACTCCCGCCCAGTCCTTCAGTCGATCTTTCATTTCAATGATCAAACGCTCGGCTGTTTTCTTGCCAATACCTGGCAGTTTCACTAATGCGGAGCTATCCTCTGCATGAATACAGCCAACAAACTGATCAGCATCCAGCGTGGATAAGATCCCCAGCGCCATTTTCGGCCCCACACCATTCACTTTGATCAGCTCTTTGAAAAGAGTGCGATCCTGTTTCGAAATAAAACCGTAAAGCAAATGTGCATCTTCCCGGACAGTCAAATGCGTATGTAATACCACGCCTGTCCCAATCTCTCCAAGTTGGTAGATCGTTGTCATAGGCGCTTCAATTTCATAACCCACGCCATTCACATCCACCAACAGTTGCGGTGGGTTCTTTTCTTCCAGTATTCCCTTTATTCGTCCAATCACGCGATACGACCAATTATCTTCTGTTAAAAATTTTAAAACCTAAATGGTTCTGACTCGACCTCTGCGAACCGCATTCGCGCCACCCATCCGAACCATACTTAGTTTGGAATTAGCATGGCAAAGGGCAATGGCCAGAGCATCCGCTGCGTCTGCCTGAGGCACTCCCGGCAACTTCAATAAGGTCGTCACCATATGCTGAACCTGAACTTTATCCGCACTGCCTTTGCCTACCACGGATTGCTTTACTCGTCTGGCAGCATATTCATAGACCTCAAGGTCCTGTGATGTCGCAGCCACAATTGCAGCGCCTCGGGCCTGCCCAAGCTTTAGAGCAGAATCAGCGTTCTTAGCCATGAACACCTGCTCAATGGCCATTTCTTGCGGAATGTAGGTATCTATCACCTGATTCACCGCATCAAAGATGTACTTCAACTTCTCAGATAAGGATTCACCCTTTACACGAATACAGCCACTGGCAACGTATTCATGCTTCGCTCCCAACGTATTAATAACGCCATAACCAGTAATTCGGGAACCTGGGTCTATCCCAAGAATAATCGCCATTTAAAACCTATTAGAGTAATTCATAAGATTCAGCCGGAATGTTCGCGTTTGAATAGACATCCTGAACATCATCCAAATCTTCAAGCCGATCAATCAATCGAAGCACTTTAGCCCCCTCTTCGACAGAGAGATCTGCCTTGGTACTCGGCAGCTGAGTAATTTCACTCGACAGCACTTCAGTGCCTATCTCAGCCAGCGCCTCTTTGACTGCCAGATAATCGTTCGGTGCGGTAATGACTTCTACCGTACCATCTTCATGACCCACCACATCTTCAGCGCCAGCATCCAAGGCCAGCTCCATGATCTGGTCTTCATCAGCGCCTTCACCAAACACGATATGACCTACTTTATTAAAGAGGTAAGCAACGGAACCATCTGTTCCCAGATTTCCACCATGTTTAGTAAACGCATGACGCACGTCGCTCACAGTACGATTTCGGTTGTCCGAAAGCGCCGTCACATAAATAGCTACACCACCAGGCCCATAGCCTTCATACGTTAACTCATCCAAATTAGCGTCATCACCACCGCCAGTACCACGTTGAATGGCTTTTTCTATGGTGTCACGCTTCATGTTGGCACTTAGGGCCTTATCAATGACAGCACGCAAACCCGGGTTATCTTCAGGATTTCCACCACCTTGCTTGGCTGCAACGACTAGCTCACGAATGATTTTGGTGAAAACCTTGCCGCGTTTGGCATCCTGGGCGGCTTTACGATGACGAATATTTGCCCATTTACTGTGTCCTGCCATATTACGACCTCCCTCACCAACTCAAACTAGCTACAAATTACCCAGGTAATGAAACTCTAGCTGCATACTGTATTAAAATACAGTCATCTTTTCTACCGAGAAATAAAAAAAGGCTCCCGAAGGAGCCTTTTTTAAGATAATCAGACAAGAAGAACTTATTCTTCAGTCGCCGACTTTCTCAATTTGATGTTCAACTCACGAAGTTGTTTGCTAGAAACCTCTCCCGGAGCATCTGTCATCATACAGCTAGCGCTCTGAGTTTTAGGGAAAGCAATTACTTCACGAATTGAATCAGAACCGGTCATCAACATCACAAGACGATCCAGACCGAACGCCAAACCACCGTGCGGTGGAGCACCGAACTTCAATGCATCCAACAAGAAGCCAAACTTCTCAGCTTGCTCTTCTTCAGAGATACCCAAAATTTCGAATACTGCTTGTTGCATTGTTTGATCGTGGATACGGATAGAACCACCGCCAAGCTCACAACCATTCAGAACCATGTCATAAGCTTTAGAAAGAGCTGCAGCAGGGTTTGCTTTCAATTCTTCCGGAGTACAAGAAGGTGCAGTGAACGGGTGGTGAATAGCGGTCAAACCACCGTCCGAGGTTTCTTCAAACATCGGGAAGTCAACAACCCAAAGCGGTGCCCATGCACATGTGTAAAGATCCATATCTTCACCCAGCTTACAACGCAATGCACCCAAGGCTTCAGTTACTACCTTCGCTGAGTCCGCACCAAAGAAGATGATGTCACCATTTTCAGCACCAGTACGCTCAAGAACCGCTTTACGTACATCAATTGGTAGGAACTTAACGATTGGCGCCTGTAGACCTTCTTCCAAATCGTCTTTGTTGTTTACCTTGATGTAAGCCAGACCTTTCGCACCGTAGATACCAACGTATTTGGTGTATTCATCAATTTGCTTACGAGTTAGTTCAGCACCTTTTGGCAGGCGAAGAGCCGTTACACGACCTTTTGGATCTTTTGCCGGACCACTGAATACTTTAAATTCAACTTCAGTCATCAAGTCAGCAACGTCTACCAATTCAAGCGGAATACGCATGTCCGGCTTATCACTGCCGTATTTTTCCATCGCTTCTGAATAAGGCATTCTTGGGAACGCACCCAAGTCAACATCCAACGTCTCTTTGAACAAGTTACGAATCATACCTTCAGTGATCGACATGATGTCTTCTTCAGAAACGAATGATGCCTCGATATCAATCTGAGTAAATTCAGGCTGACGATCAGCACGCAAGTCTTCATCACGGAAACATTTTGCGATCTGGTAGTAGCGATCCATACCTGAGACCATCAACAACTGCTTAAACAGCTGAGGTGACTGAGGTAGAGCAAAGAAGTTGTTAGCGTGAGTACGGCTTGGTACCAAATAATCACGCGCACCTTCTGGGGTAGCACGTGTAAGAATCGGCGTTTCAATATCAAGGAAGCCTTCACCATCCAGGTGATTACGAATTGCCGTAGTAATTTTCGAACGAAGGCGTAATTTTGCTAGCATCTCTGGACGACGAAGATCCACATAACGATACTTCAGGCGAATGTCTTCACCGACACTTTGATGCTCGTCCAACTGGAACGGAGGCGTCTCTGCCTTGTTCAATACAATCAGAGAGTGACCAAGTACTTCAATTTCACCCGTTGGCATTTCTTTATTGATGGTCCCTTCAGGACGATCACGTACGATACCAGTCAGTTGAATCACATATTCGTTACGAACGCTGTCCGCTGTTGCAAAGCTTTCTTCACGATCCGGGTCAAATACCACCTGCGTAATACCATCGCGGTCTCTTACGTCCAGGAAGATAACACCACCGTGGTCACGACGACGATGAACCCATCCGCAGAGAGTAATCTCTTGTCCTACATGTTCTTTTCTTAAAGCACCGCAATAATGGCTGCGCATAATTTAATTCCTAACTCAATTCTTTCTTATTTGATGATTTGGTAACTACAGTTCATTCGATTCAGACCAATCCCCTGACCTGAATCGCAGGCAGAAATCGGAAAAAAGAGGCTATTATAGGCAACAAAAAAAAGTCCGGCTAGAGCTAGCCAGACTTTTCGGTTATATACTGGATTTCTGGAGCAAAATTAACGAAAAACCACCAGATTTCCGCGATCAGTTAGTGGGAACAACCAAAACAAAGACTTCTCGGGTCAGCGGGTTTATCCACTTCTCCACAACCTTCGCCCGAACGGTCTTGGTTGACACTTCTTCTGAGCCAACACGTTTTACTTTGGTATTCGCTGTTTCATTGGTTACTGTCTCGGTAGACATCTGAACATATTCAACATCGACGCCCTGACGAGCTGCCAATTGTTGGCGCGCTCTCGAAATAGCAAGCTGCTCCTGGAAATGACGCCCTTTTACATGGGTTACGGACGATCCAACCACCCCATTCCCAGGATTATCAATCCAGTCTGGCATTTGTGGTGGAAGCGGTTGCTGTGCTACAGGCTGACTTTGACATCCCATCAAAAGAGCAATTAAACAGCTCGTAATAAACAGTGTAAGTTTCTTCATGTATTTCCTCGAATCCCTTGCGGGTATTATCTCAATCCAAATATCTAACTTAATTATGATGTCGCCTTTTTAGGCGATCTTTTTAATTGATGTAGAGTTGATATCTACCGACCACCTTTTTGAGGTAATCTCTCGTCTCACGATACGGCAATCTCGTGGCAAGGATGTCATAGACTTCACTTGGTTCCAGCTGATTAATTCGATCATAGGCTTTTTGCATACTTTTCTGATCGATAAAAGCAGCTGCGACGTTTGCGGTACCCGTGTTATAGGCCGCAATCGTACAATACAACCGGCTTTCCGGGTTATAAATCCCTTTTAAATACCGATGATTCAACACATGCAGATAAGCAGCGCCCACCTGAATATTATTGTTCGGATCAAACAAGTACTTGGGTTTTAACATTTTGCTTTTTCCGAAAATCATCCTGGCAGCATCCCGCCCTGCTGTTCTCGGCACAATCTGCATTAAACCATAGGCAGGAATTCTGGAGCGAGCCATAGGATTAAAACTGCTTTCCGTGTGAATAATTGCCATCACGAGCGCAGGCTCCAACTTCCACGCTTTAGCGTACTCGGCAGTAGCCTTCCAATAGCGTTCCGCTTTGTGCATACCAAATTCTTCAGGCAATTTAATAACGACCGTCAAACGTCGGGAAACGGGTAAATAGCTGGTGCTCACACCCTCGCTATCGACCAATTCCTCCGCCACTGCCATAGAGTTGGTACTCTTACTGACCGAAGACGAAGGCAGCATAGCCTCCACCGCAGTATCGGCCTCTACCTCAATAACCAAGCCGGATGCTCTTGACGCCGCTTGCAACACCGGATCACTGTCGATGGCCGTTTGGATGTTGGTCTGAAGCGTTTTGTTCAGCTGCTGGGTCACATCCTGATAAGTGACTTCTTTGGAATCCACATCCATGTATTCAATGACGACCGAATCATTCTGATAATCAACGATGGTACGCTGTTTCAGATCACCCGAATATTGAACCCATTGATACTGATCGGTAAAACGTGTGTCCCCCCACTCCTTCTCAATATCTCCCAGAAAATCCTGATAAGCCGATTCCATTGCTTCCTCAAACGCACGGAACTCAGCCTCAGTGTCTTCTTGATACTGTTCAAACTCTTGAACAACATCGAGATAATCTTCCTGAGGCTGATAGCTTTGCTGTAACTGATAGTCTTCCTGAGCCTGGAGCGCTGGAGCACCCGTTAATAAACCGGACAAAATCAGGCCTGACATCATTCGTCTAGAAACAATCTTGCCAGACTTATTTCGAATTGAAGGATTCACTGCTCTCTCCCCTACTGCTCATACATCCCTTTTAGAAAGAAACCGTCTTAGTTTTCCAACAGATCTTTTAAAAACTGAGTCGGCGTAAACAGTTCTCCTTTCAGCAAGCTCAAGCGAGACAAACGTTCTTTCAAAACCTCATCAGTGTAAGGAACCGCTTCGCCAAATCCCCAAACCGGACCAGGCCACGCGGCATCATCGCGATAACGTACGACATGATGAATATGCAATTGAGGAACAACATTGCCCAAGGTCGCCACGTTCAGTTTATGCCCTGAAAACGCATCCATGATTTTTTGGGATAAAAACGATGTTTCCTGAATATAAGAAACACGATCTTCTTCGGTTAGATGATATAACTCGGTCATTTGCCCCTTTCTAGGGACCAAAATAAACCAAGGGAAACGCTGATCATTCATCAGCAACACCTTACACAATGGAAAATCCCCAATGTGATAGGTATCGGCTTCAAGTCGTTCATGCAATTCGAAATTTACTGGACCGTCCATTTTCGCTCCTTTAAAGCGCTTACTTTTCCAAGTATTTTCCACGTCATTAAGGGATTCGCAAGTATTCAACCTAATTCGTGGACTCTAAAAACAAAAGAGGCGCCGAAGCGCCCCTTGAATAGTTCAACTTAACGCCGCCCTTCTCGCCTCATGGCTGAAGCACTGAAATCCCGTTTATTCAGTTTAGTATTAAATTCAGGGTGTTTATCTTCGTTGGTAATCAACCACTCAGCATAATACCCGCCCTTTTGAAGGTCATAGGTAATATTACCGGCAGTCCACACCAGCGGCACATCATAGAAGTTAATCGCATGAGCTTCACTGAAACGCCAAACCTCACCTTGTGGTTCTGCGTATTCCTCAGAATAAGCCACTTGCCAGGTATCCTCATCGATATAAAAGACGCGTTTCGCGTACTGATGCTGAATACCTTCCCTAAGCACCGCCTCTAAATGCCATACCCGATGAAGCTCATAGCGTGTGTAATCCTGATTCAACGTTTTCTCACCTAACAACGAGTCGGCAGAAACGTTCTCACCCACCATGCGATACGAGTTGTAAGGAATGTATTTTTTGGTTTTTCCGACTACCTTCCACTCATACAAATCCGGTGCACCGTTATACAAATCCACCTGATCTACGGTTTTATAGCCATCGCTGTTAAACAATTCATCCGAGTATTCCAAATCCGGCGTACGACGAACGCGTCGTTGACCTGGTGCGTAATACCATGCTTTACGAGGCGACAAAACCTGATCCAAAGTTTCATGAACTAAGGTAATTTGACCAGCGACAGAAGGCGGGAATAGATTTTTGGTTTTTCGTAAGAAAATTTTGTTCTTGCGATCTGAATGAGAAACCTCTGGATCAAAGTAAACGCCATAAATCTCAATGTCTTTACGCATCACTTTCTTGGCACCCGTTTCAAACACAACCGCATCAGAAACGACCGCTTTTGAGGTCTCACCACGATACCGAAGAATATGATTCCAAATCATTTCTTCACCGGTTTGGGCGTTTGGAAACGGGCTGGTTAAATCAGAATTCCGAACCCCGGTACCTCGTGGCAACAGTTCAGCATTCTTTTCGTTTGAAGCAAGTGCATCATAAACATTTTGAGGATAGGCGGCGGTACGACGAGAAATATAGATGGGAAGCTTATAGTCAGGGTACTTCCGAAACATCGCTTTCTGGCCTTCGGTTAAATACTCTGCATATTCATTCACGTTCTTGTGCGTGATGGTGAATAACGCCGTGTCACTCTTGAAGGGGTCAATATAGTCACCATCAAACCCTTCAGGCGGTGTAGTTAACCCACCTTCCCAGCGAGGAATATCTTTTCCATCGCCTTCTACCGGGCTTCCCATTGGCGTTTCATTAGCCAAAGCCGTTGATGAAAAGAGAACGGATGACATTACCGCCATTCCAGACAAAGCAATCACTTTAAACATCTACTACACCTACCTTAAGACAGCCGACTCGCAAAACCCAGATACCAAACGTCTGAATTCTATCGAGTTTTAGCCGCACTTTTGTTTACTTTTTGTAACCATCACCAGAAATAAACACTGCTTTTTGGCACTTAGGGCTATACCAAATGCATGAGTCTTTTTACAATAGCCGATTGTTTAACGTTCAACCTTTAAATTTGTTAATTTCTCAGGAAATCCAATGCGTACAAGCCAATATCTGATTCCTACCATAAAAGAAACCCCATCTGATGCAGTGGTAATCAGCCACCAGCTGATGCTTCGTGCAGGCATGATCAGAAAAATTGCTGCAGGCTTATACACTTGGCTTCCCTTGGGTTTAAAGACGCTTCAAAAAGTTGAAAACATTGTTCGTCAGGAAATGAACAAGTCCGGCGCATTGGAAGTACTGATGCCAGCAGCTCAACCGGCCGAACTGTGGCAGGAAAGTGGCCGTTGGGAACAATACGGCCCGGAACTACTTCGTTTTAAAGATCGCCACAACCGCGATTTCTGTGTTGGCCCAACTCACGAAGAAGTTATTACTGACCTCGCGCGCAATGAGCTATCCAGCTACAAACAATTGCCGATGAACCTGTATCAAATCCAAACGAAATTCCGTGATGAAATTCGTCCACGATTTGGTTTGATGCGTGGCCGCGAATTCTTGATGAAAGACGCGTACTCATTCCACGTTTCACAAGACTGTTTGCAGCAAACCTATGACAAAATGCACGAAACCTACTGCAATATCTTCAATCGTCTAGGTTTGGATTTCCGCCCTGTAGAAGCAGATAGCGGAAGCATTGGCGGCTCAAGCTCTCACGAATTCCACGTATTGGCTCAATCGGGTGAAGACGACATCGTATTCAGTACTGACAGCCCTTACGCAGCCAATATTGAAAAGGCCGAAGCGGTAGCACCAACCACCGAACGTCAGGCGCCGACGCAAGAAAAAACAGACGTATCGACACCGGATCAAAAAACAATTGAAGAAGTGACAGCCTTCCTCAACATCAATGCGGATCAGGTTGTTAAAACCTTAATCGTCGAAGGCGCGGTTGCAGAAGATCACGAAGGATCTGCACCATTAGTTGCTCTGGTAGTACGTGGTGATCACGAACTGAATGAAATCAAAGCTGAGCACATTGAAGCCGTTGCTGAACCTCTCACCTTTGCCAGCGATGAACAGATCAAACAAGCCTTGGGTTGTTCAGCCGGTTCTATCGGTCCTGCTGGTTTGGATCTGCCGATTTATGTTGATCGTTCAGCGGCGGTTATGTCTGACTTCGTTTCTGGTGCCAACAAAGACGGTTTCCACCTGACAGGTGTGAACTGGGAACGCGATGCCAACATCACCGAGGTGGTTGATATTCGTAATGTTGTTGAAGGCGATGCCAGCCCGGACGGTCAAGGTACGCTTACCATCAAACGCGGTATTGAAGTGGGTCACATCTTCCAGCTAGGCACAAAATACAGTGAAGCCTTAGGTGCCAATGTACTGGATCAAAACGGTAAAGCTCAAACGATGATCATGGGCTGTTATGGTATCGGTGTATCACGTGTTGTTGCTGCAACCATCGAACAGAACCACGATGATCGTGGCATGATCTGGCCTGACGCCATTGCGCCGTTCCAGGTTGGTATCGTACCTATGGGTAAATCTGACGAAGTAAAAGAACTGACCGAAAGTGTTTATCAGCAACTTACTAACATGGGCTACGACGTACTACTGGATGATCGTGACAAGAAAACCAGCCCAGGTGTTAAGTTCGCAGACATGGATCTGATCGGTATTCCACATCGTATCGTAATCAGTGACCGTGGTTTGAAAAACGGAACCATTGAGTATAAGAACCGTCGTGAAGAAGATGCCAAAGACATCGCAAAAGATGACATCATTCAGTTCTTGACGGATACCATCCAGCGATAAACAATTATTTCAATGAGCAGTCCATCATTGAACACATACGCCCTCCTGTTGGGAGGGCGGTATTTTCATCTCGTTTTTTGCGTCATATTGATTGCCCTATCGACGCTGCTCCCTTCTATTACGTCTGCCAGCCAACAGCCAGATCCTGAACTCAAACAGCGATTATTGTCGGCCGTTAATTCCAATCACGGTTTTAAAGACCGATTCGATGCTGACGTCTGGTTAACAGATATGTCCAGCCGATTGAAACGTTTTATTAAAGACGATCAAACCCGTATGGAACTTCTGATTAATATCCACAAAGAAGCCAGCATTGCAGAGCTCAACCCTCAGCTGGTTATGGCGGTTATTCATGTGGAAAGTGCGTTTGACCGGTTTGCTTTGTCGCGGGTTGGGGCTCAAGGGTACATGCAAGTCATGCCGTTCTGGAAGAAAGAATTAGGCCGTACAAACGACAATCTCATGAACGAAGCCACTAACCTTAGATATGGCTGCACCATATTGAAGTACTATATCGATAAGGAAAAAGGGAATTTGCAGCGGGGATTAGCTCGCTATAACGGAAGTCTCGGTCGAACCAAGTACCCGGAAAAGGTCTTTAAGTTCTGGGATAAATACTGGCAAGTTAACTAATCATTTGACTCCGTTCACTCTTTTTAAATGTCTAGCTTATCTCTTACATACCACCCATCTGTTTTCCCACCCTATCAACACCATTTCAGTCTAGTCTCTATATAAATAACTTTTAGGCTTTGAAATAGGTTTATTTCCAATAGAAATACGTTATGTCGATCAGACACATTTTAGGCCGTATGCTGCGGGATAAGGAGATCATATGCAGCAGTCGTTACGACTGACCGTTCCAAAAGTACATGCATCTGATCAGGGGACTCTCTACTCTGATCCACATGAACTTGCACTGATTTTACGAAACCTGCCCTTCGCGGATATGCCCTCTGCCGTGATGAAATCAGTCAACATTCTGTCTGTCATCAATCGAAGTCAGGTTTCTTATCAATTACGCTTAAAGCTAATGCTAGCGTTCGATGTTCCCTATGGTGTCTGTCACTTATTCTATACCCCTCAATGCCCCGAACAGTTAGGCATCATCAGATCCCGTTCCCTTCAGGAACAAGATGCCTTTCGGGAATTCACCCAGGAAATGAGCTACGGCTACAAAGAAGTATTGATGGATGCGTTGGCTCACAACGACAAAAAACGTGCCTTTGTAGCCTTATTTGCGTCTTTCTATTACATGTCGACCTTACTCATGCTGTTTTACAGCGTGCATCAAATCCAACCGTTAAACATCTGGGGAGAAATGCACCGGCTATATAAATTAGCCGAAGAGATGGAATGGACGCGCATGCCTCAAAAGTACATAACTCTGGCCAAAGGCATGACTCTAGAGTGGCTGTATAAGAAATCACTCTTGATGTTTACCGCCGATCCTTATCATATGGAAACCGCGCAAAACTGGATGCTGAACCACTACTTGAGCAAGTGGAGTTATTGCGCCGACCTGATCCCTTATCAGCGAAATATTCAGGGTACTCATTTCGATATCGACCTCAGTCGCAATGATGCAGTGATCTCTAGAATTCAGGATTCGAACGATTCCGAATATCTAAGAACATTGCTGACGGACAACCTGGTCAACATAGCGAGCAAACATATAGATCAATTACATCATGGTATTGATACACACTCTCTGGGCTTCATCCTGAATCCAAACCGGGCGGATGCAGAAGAAGTTCTCGATAGTGCGTTGAATCACTGGGGACAAAAATTCAAGCGAGGAGAAACAAGAAGTCGCTGCACCGTTCCAGCCTCTATGACTATGGGGCTTTATCATTGTCATAAAGATCTTTCCAAAGCCACCATTGAGAGCGAGAACTCCTTAATCGATGTTCAATTAATAGATTCAAGCCCTCACGGTTGCTGCTTAAGGGTGGCAGGCAATACTCAACAAGAAATACTTATTGGCCAATTGGTAGTGATACACCTGTCTCGAACGAGCCAAAACCAAAAAGTAGACACAATGGCCGGCATCATTCGTTGGGTTGCCCAAGACAAATACAAAGGCTCTAAAGTCGGTATTAAGTTTATTCCGGGGATCATTCGAACCGGATTCATTCGTAGCCTGTCCGGTTCAGATATGGCTCAAAAGACACATCCGGCGGTGGTTATCGTTGATCAAGACAGCGATCGGGATTACTCCATCATTACCAGCCCCCACCTATACCTTTGCGGCAGAACCTATGAATTAACCACCATTCACCCTCAACGCCGGTATCTGATTAAGGCCAGTAGCTTACTGAACCACACTCGTTCATTGGATCATTTTAAATTCCATGCAGCGCATTAACCGTAACGCCTTAGCCTTTAAACCTTAATCTTTAAGCTAGGCATTTCTCCCTCTCTGAGAATTCAGTAGAATACCTCGAAATTTATCTTTCGAGGTTTGATATGTCTGCTTCCGTAACCATTTATCACAATCCGCGTTGTTCTAAGTCCCGCCAAACATTGCAACTATTAGAAGAACAAGGGATTACTCCTGAGGTACGTCTGTATCTAACTGAGGTTCCAAGCCAAGATGAGCTTAAAGACGTATTGGCAAAATTAGGTATTAGCGCTCGTGAATTACTGCGTACGAAAGAACAGGAATACAAAGATCTTGAGTTAAAAGATACCAATAAAACGGAAGAAGATATTCTGGCTGCAATGATTGCTCACCCTAAACTGATCGAGCGTCCGATTGTGGTTAAAGGAGAGCAAGCACGCATTGGCCGCCCACCAGAGCAGGTGTTGGAGATTCTGTAATGCAACCGTATGTGTTGGTACTTTACTACAGCCGAAATGGTCACGTAGCCACAATGGCTGACCACATTGCACGAGGCGTAGAATCCGTAGACGGTATCGAAGCCAAACTTCGTACCGTGCCGGCAGTCTCTGCAACTACAGAACAAACCGAACCAGCTATTCCCGATCAAGGTGCCCTCTATGCAACACTTGATGATCTTCGAGAGTGCAGCGGATTGATTCTGGGAAGTCCAACACGTTTCGGCAATATGGCCGCCCCCATGAAATACTTTCTGGACAGTACCACCTCGGTTTGGTTATCCGGAGACTTGGAAGGCAAGCCAGCTTCAGTGTTTACCTCGACCGGCAGCCTTCATGGCGGGCAAGAAAGCACATTACTGACGATGATGCTTCCGCTGCTTCATCACGGTATGGTGATTTCAGGTCTTCCTTATTCTCACTCTGAGCTGTCGTCCACTCAAACGGGTGGCACGCCTTACGGAAGCTCACATTTAGCGGGTTCTCAGGGTGAACATGCACTTAGCGAAGAAGAGAAGTCTTTGTGCTATGCCCAAGGGAAACGATTGGCACAGCTTGCGCTGAAGTTAAGCAACTAACCTATATCGACACCCCGGTATTCAACACCTAACATAACCCCAGTTAATGAGTTCTTTATGACCCCTTTTTATCAAAAAACCTACGTTGCCTTTTGGATTCTGTTCATCGCTCTGCTTGGCATATTTGGCTACAACAAGTTGATCATGCCGGAGCAAGTTGAACGTATTCAATGGGTGCTACTGGCGATTCAATCAGTACCACTGTTGTTGTTTGTACCCTTCCTGTTAAAGCCAACGTCCAGAACCTTTCAATGGTTCTGCTTTATGCTGCTGCTCTACTTCATTATTGCCGTCGTTAACATCTTCTCTCCGGGAATGTATTACATCGGATTGGCAGAAAGCGTAACAGTTGGACTCTTGTTCACCGCAGCAATGATGCTAGGACGCTGGAAAATGCGTGGTATGGATAAGGTATCGGATTAGAACAAATCGATATCGCCAACGACCTCGGAGCCTTTTTCTAATGCTCCTTGGTCAATCAGCGCTTGATAACGCTGCACTTGGTTTCGACCATTACTCTTAGCGTAATATAAAGCGGCATCCGCCTGAGAAATCAGACCACTGCTGGTTTCGATCTGATCCACGTAAGTATAGCCAATACTGACCGTCACCTTCCCCACCTGAGGGAAGCAGTAAGCTTCAATTGCAGACCTTGCACGCTCAAGAATGGCTTCACACTGATCTTCCGTCACCCCTCTCAGGATGATGGCAAACTCTTCGCCGCCATATCGGAACAACCAATCATCCTCACGGAATACTTTGGGCAATTGCTGACCTAACAGCAGAAGCACTTCATCCCCATACAGATGACCAAACCTATCGTTGATTTGCTTGAAGTGATCTACATCGAGTAACGCCAGACAGGAGTTCACCGCCTCATTACGTCGATTGGATTGACCGTGATTATCCAACAGTTGGTAAAGCTTCTTGTCAAACTCACCACGGTTCATCAGCCCGGTAAGCGCGTCGTAGGAACACGCTTCAACCAAGTTAAATTGATTACAATACACAGTGATGATGAAGTTGAGAAAAACTTCATCCTGGATTTGGGCTTTTCGATCTACGATCAAAACCGCATGCAGCCCATTAACAGAGGCCAGAGGGAAAGGACGCAGATCTTTAGGTAAGCTCGGACGAGTTTCGGCTTTAGGATTGAACAAAGCCAAAATGCTCTCTGCATCCGGACCAAACGGGTTTACTTCTGACGAAAGAACAAACCGGTTTTCTCGTCCAATACCCTGCAAGACATAGAGAACAAATCGTCCATGAATCACCGAATTGAGGATATCCAGAAAAGTAGTATTCACACTCTGGATATCACGCGTTTCGGTTAACCGAATCACTGAACGATATTGCACCGAGGGCTCTAGCAAATGACGTCTCCAACGGGTAAATGATTATCTTGAGTATATATCATTACGCTTGCGAGACTGTTTTAAAAATCAAACTCATCTTCTATCTGAGCAACCCACGCTTCAACACGCTCGTCGGTTAGTTCAGGTTGTTGATCTTCATCGATGGCCAACCCAACAAACTCTTTACCGTCTTCGGTCAGTGCTTTGGACTCTTCAAATTCATAGCCCTTAATAGGCCAGTAACCGACAACTGCACCACCTTGCTCGATCACCACATCATGAAGCATTCCCATTGCATCCAGGAAGTAATCGGCGTATCCGAATTGATCACCTAGACCAAACAGCGCGACTAGCTTGCCAGAGAAATCAACCGTGCCTAACTCCTGCCAAAATTCACCCCAATCACTTTGAATTTGACCGTAGTCCCAGGTAGGAATCCCCAAAATCAGATAATCATACTCAGCAAAACTGTCTTTGGTTACAGCTGCAATGTCGTGCATTTCAACTGAGTGCCCTTCCAAAAGGTCTCGAATCTTCTCGGCAACCGTTTCGGTATTTCCGAGACTCGAACCATAAAACAATCCAATCGTAGCCAAACAACACCTCATTGAAACGTAATAACTCGGGATTTTTCTCACTCGTTGAGATTTATTAAGGTAAGAAAAAGTTCCCGAACCAATATTTTGGCTCGACATTCTACAGCAAAGTGATGCCTGAAACACGCCAGATTGGCCGATGTCTTAGAGTCGTAATATTTATTCGCAACAATGATTTGGAATTCATTTAATATCGGTCTGCACAAGGATGCGTACCATGAAGGATATCGCCCAGTTTGAAGAAAGTATCGGCAAAAAATTCCGCCCCTGGTTTATTAAAGACATACGATTAAACGAGGAATCCGACTGTTTAAGAAGTCTGCTGACACGCCACAGCAAACTACTCTGCATTATGAATCACGGCGGATTTTATGGCCCTTGGGCTGCAGCACTGGCATTCCATTACTTACTCCTGACCCACGGTGGTCAAGGCCGAAAACCGACGGGCGTTGCCTGGCGAGGTTTTTATTCTCTGCCCATTCATAAGCAGATAACACAATACCTCACTCAACTTGATCGCCCTCTGGATTACCCCGGGTTCAAAGAGCTGCTGCTAAACCAGACATTTAATGACTTAATCATTTTACCGGAAGGTACGAACTGTCATTATTTCGATGGAAAAACGCTACAGCCTTTTGTAAGTCCAAGATTCATTGAACTCAGTATTGAAACCCAAACGCCGCTGTTATTGTTTGTACATCAAGGCAGTGAGCACTGGAGCCAAACCGTTCACCTTCCCAAAGCGCTCATCCCGATGACCCGATTGCTGCCCAAACGTTATCGAGATGGCATCGAACAAAACCGGTTAATCAATATTCCACACATGTTGAAAGGCTGCATCCCTCAGATGAACGTCATGTGCAAGATATATCAACCCAGCATCCATCCCTCCGCCTTACGGGACAAACCCTTTGCTAAGGAATTGATTGAACTGGAAGCCAGAAAAATCCGTTCTATGATGCAGACTCACTACGATTCACTGTTAACACAAGCAACAGCAGGCGAATATTCGGATCACTCAAGCAGGGTTAATGAGGAGGTGGTGACACATCCGTGTGTTGAAGTAGCTTAAATTCCGAGAGAAGACACCATTTGATGATCAAATGGCCAGTAGATCCTCAAGATAAAGCGATAAGGCTTGGCAATTCAATTGTTCTTCTTTTGAATGGGCTACAAAGACTTTCCACTGTGCATCGTACTGCATGACTCTACTCCTAAGTGCCTGACCTTCATTGGTTCTGCACAAGGATGATCACTTGTCATAGGAACCCAGAGGCCAATTTTTTGTTATTTAGATTGAGAGCTATCGACTCAGTCGGTAGTCACTGTTTAAAAAGTAGACGAGATAGCGAAACACAAATGTGACGCAAGTCACATCAGTACACTTTTTAACCATCGCATTACATAAGAGCACGGATAGTTAAGAAAAGTGCGTAAATGCGAGTTAAGCGCTTACTCCCGAAGACAACTGCTTGTACTTCTTGGGATACTCGATGCGGGTCAGCTTACCAGTATCTGATGCAAGTTCAGACCAATCATCCAGTGCAAATTCAATGAATGCCATACCACAGGTGGGTAAGTTATCCAGATCTTCCCCGGTGAGGGTAAAAATGAGATCCGTTAGCCCAGGGTTATGTCCAAAAAGCACCACGTTCTTCCATTTATTTTTGATCTGTCGAAGTTCCGTGATCAAATGCAAATAACTGGCATCATACAACTGCTCATTGAGCTTCAAACTACTCAGTGAACGATTACAGTACTGGCCAAAGATTTCAGCGGTTCGGATTGCTCGGGTGGCAGGGCTGGATAACCAGAGATCGGTTTTCTCCAGAGCTTTTGAGGTACGCAATGCCATCATCGGAGCATCTTGAATACCTCGCTTATTGAGAGGCCGATCCTTATCGGCTAATCCATCGAATTTCCAGCTGGACTTAGCGTGACGAATCAATATCAACTGCTTCATATAGAACATCCTGCGTAAATAATGCGAATAAAAAAAGGGGCTGTGAAAATAGGTATTTTCATTGGCCCCCAACAATTATCTCACATCAACAAGGAAACCGAGTCGAAGCGTGACCTCTTTCGACAATCACAAATCCAGCTCAGTCATATGAACAACAAGCTCACCGGCTGTTCACATTGGTGTGGAATCCTATCAAGGCTATATGTCTTTTTTATGACAATGTCCCAAGTTACGAACCCAAGACTAAGAATCACATAATCAGAACCAAGAGCCACATAAGGGCCAATCTATAGACATTCATACACAGCGGTAATCAATCCTTCCGCTCTTGGATCAACCAGAATATAAGGCCCCATATAATTATGAACATAACCAAAGCCCAATTGTGCATCGGGATCAGCAAAACCGATACTGCCTCCCGCGCCTGGGTGTCCGAATGATCGAGGGCCACCAAACTGCGCCAAGCGACTGGGCTGAGACATCATAAAGCCCATACTGAATCGGGTATCGGTGTGCAACACAGGGTCATAGCCTCGCGCCGTTTCAGACCAGCACAAAGAAAGCGACTCGGGTTTTAACAAACGGAAACCATCCAGTGAACCACCATTCGCCAACGCTCCGTACAACTTCGCCAACGAACGTCCGTTGGTGTGTCCATTAGCAGACGGTAATTCCATCGAGCGCCAGGCTTTCGAGTTCGTACCCCGCTGTGCCGACGGCGGGTTAGCGAATGCTTTCGACGACACTCCGGTTGGATTTTTCATAATTTCTTTAAAGAGGCCATCCACCATTGGATCACCTTTCACCGGACGACCGCGCTCAATCTTGGCACAACGATGGAACTCCGACTCCGGCGTCCCGATAAAACAATCCAACCCCATAGGAGCCACAATTTCTTTCTGAAGGTATTGCCCCATTGTCTGACCCGTTGCCTGACGGAAGACTTCGCCGATCATCCAACCAAAGGTTAATGGTGAATAGCCATGTTGGCCGTATGGCCACCAGGGTGCTTGCTCTGCCACCGCATGACACATGTAATCCCAGTCATAAAGATGGTCGGCCTGAATCATCGCATCAATAGCAGATACGCCCGTTTTATGGGAAAGGATGTCGGACACCTTGAGATGCGATTTGCCTTCCTGGGCAAAGTCCGGCCAATAATCGATGATCCGGTCATTCAGGCTCAACAGCCCTTGTTCCACGGCCCGTAACACGCAAATAGCAGCAATGCCCTTGGTACATGAGAAAGCATTGGCGATGGTATCTTGCTGCCAACCTTGTTGTTCATCGGCATCAGACATGCCACCCCAAAGGTCAACCACCAGCTCGCCTTTGTGAACCAATGCCAAGGAGGCACCTCGGCTATCATCACTCAACAGCAACTGCTCAAACGCTTCTCTGACCGAATAAAATTCGGGTGTTACAAATCCATTCACCATCGACATACCGTTACAACACCTTACTTTTTGTTTCCGAGAAATTGTTTTACCACAAATGGTTTTGACATGCTTTTAAAGCAATTAATCAGCTGTACGAGATAAATTCATGTTATTAGGCGCAAACTTGGATTTTTGATCTATGCTGAGTAATGCTCAAATTAAAAGTATGAAGTATTTGTACTGTCTTGCCACTGTCTGAAAATGCCTCATTCAAAACTTTGAACTACTATTACCAGTAGATTGATCTTACTAAACATCACATACAAGGTTTTGAACGAGAAACACCGAACGACGCCGTAACCGCAAGGCAAGTACTTAAAGTGGTAGAGGAAAGAACGATTTATGGGTGCAGCAAGTATACCGACAAAACAAGAAATGGAAGCCGCCTATGAAGTCATACGTAAGTTAAGAATGCCTTCGGTGCCGGACATCATTACCGAAGTGCAACGCTTACTCCAGGAACCCCATCTGCGTATTGACGAAATCACCAGTTTAATCAGCCAGGATGCCACGTTGACCGGTGAAGTGTTAAAAGCAGCCCGTTCCCCCCTATATGGTCTGTCTGAAGACGTCACTACAATTTTTCACGCGGTGAAAGTGCTGGGTATAAAGCGCTTAAATGAAATAACCATTGCCGTAGCACTTAAAGCCTCCTTAAACCCAATGAATGAATTCCACGCCAAACTTTGGGATGAAAGTCTGATGATTGCTGCCGGGTCCGCTTGGCTAGCCAGTGCGTCAGGCCATGTTGATCGGGACGAAGCCTACTTGGCCGGACTGTTTTCAAACATAGGTTGCATGTTGTTATCACAAGGCAATCTGAAGTATGAAATTTTGTATGAAAAAGCACGGGCTTATCCATTGACTACCCACGAGCTGGAAGCACGATTAATGAATACCAATCACTCAGTGGTCGGGTTCATTGTGGCCGAATTATGGAGTCTTCCCGAGCGTGTCTGTAAATCCATTTATCATCTTCACGATACCAACATCACGCCTTCTGGCGTCGATGATTTAGGAGCGCTTATTTCAGTGGTTCGTACGGCTACGGCCCATATGGAAGAAGTGAGAATGATTAAAGTGCCGGAGAGCATGGAGTTTCTGAAATTCCACGATTCAGCCCGTGAAGAATTGATGATGGAGGAAGCCACCTACGAAGAGTTTTCCGAATATATGGAAAGCTTGATCTAATCCCAGTAGAGTAGCTGCTTAGTCACACGGGTAAGCAGCTATGATTGGTATTTTTGGTTCCGCATTTAATCCTCCCACATTAGGACATAAAAACGCGATTATTCAGGCATCTCGCTCATGCCAAACCATTCTCTTAGTGCCTTCCGCCAGTCATGCCTTTGGCAAACAAATGCTGCCATTCGAACTTAGATATCGAATGCTCTTAGGCTTCGTGCATGACATTCAGTCTCAGATTCCCTGCCCTATTGACGTATCAGACATCGAACAGCAAATGTTTCATGAAGGGTTCTCCCCGATTTACACCTTTGATGTATTAGCACGACTGGAAAAGGAGCTGGGAACGTCAGAACTCGCCTTTATCATGGGCCCCGATAATGCCAATCCCGAGACCTGGCAGAAGTTCTACAAACATCAGGAAATTGATCAGCGTTGGAATAAAATCCTCTGTGAAGAGCAGCAACCGATCCGCAGCACACGCCTTCGCCAAACCGTAGCCGAAGGCGCAACAGATGACCGACTACTGAACTTCACCACCGCCTCGGTGGTGGATGTCATTCGATCGGAAGGCTTGTATTTGGACGCCCCATTAAGCACGGATAACTAATAGCCACCATCTCTCAAGCTCACATACATACGCGAGTATTCATTGTCAGTAGCCATTAGCCTGTAAGCATTGGCTAGTACTCATCCAATAAAGTGAATTGGATGCCGGATGCAATCAGCCGCTCAATCAACAATTCACCAAAAGCAGCTGCAGGAGTAAGAACGCCATAAACAGGCTCCAGATGTTCTCTGTCCTGAATCAACGCCAGAGCCGCTTGCGAAACAATTTTAGCCGTTTCCCCATAACCTGGATCGCCTCCTCGGACACTGGCCAATACCTGATGAGGGCCACAACGGGCATCTACCGTCACCTTAAACCAAGCCCGTTCTCGGTCACCATCAGAGGGGCCATCCCCCTCAGGAAACAGAGAGAGTAATTTTTCCCGAGTCCAAGGCAATTGCGATAAACCAATCATCGTGGACACACCGCCCAAAGCCACTAACAACTTAGGCAAAGAACGTATCTGCAAATAGTGTCCATAAGTGAAGCTTCGACCGTATTGTTCAAACAACTCAGCGGATCGACGTACCACCTGACTATCGATACTAGGCAAAGGAACGATCCAACTTCGTAATTTAGAGCGATATTCCATTCGCGGCCGAGCGATTCGAATCGTTCGACCATCAACAAACTTACCCGACACAAGAGACCGCCATAGTTGTTTAGGGTGAATTGAATGCCTCAATCTCGACATGATGGAAATCATCGATTTCCAGGTACCACTGGATATTCGCCCACCCAAGTTAACGAAAGTATCCACCACCACGTCTTCACGAACTAACTCCCCCACCTGCTCGCTAAGTTGTTGTACAGCAAACAACACACCCAGGTCGTGGGGAACACTGTCAAAGCCACAAGCATGAATTAAACGACACTTGGTGGAACGGGCAACCATGTCGTACTTGGGATACATAGCGTCTACGAATTCATTTTCGCCCGTGATATCGAGATAATCCGTCCCCTTTTCCGCGCAGGCTTTGATTACAGGTTCCCCTAATTCCATGTAAGGGCCTACCGCTGAGATCATCACCTGTGTCTTTTCTGCCAATCCCATTAATGCTTCTTCGTCATGACAATCCGCCACTTCAACAGCGATAGCCTCATTGGCCCGATCCGCTTCTACCATCTCTTGCTTTAACAGTTCCAGCTTATTGCGATCCCGCCCTGCGATTGCGAGAGAAACCGGATGTTTCAACGCGCTGTTTTCAAGCAATGATTCACACAGATAAATAAGAATTAGCCGGCCTGTATATCCTGTTGCTCCATACAAAGTTATGTCATAGCGTCGGGCTGTCATACGTTCCCTCTGATTTAAAGTGATATACTGTCCGGGTTTTTGCTGAAGCTGGGATGAGTCCTATCCTTAAATACACGTTTTCCATACGAGTCCATTCAATCCATGCTGACACCAGATACTAATAATAGCCAAGAATCCACTAGCCAAGCATCGAATAAGCACGCAGCTAATAGCCAGGGTTCAAACACCCCTGAATATTCAAAGCTCTGGTATCCCTATGCCCAAATGAAGAGTCTTGAACTCAACCTTGAGGTTGTAGAAGCAAGCGGCGTTTACCTTACCATGAGCGACGGTAAACGACTCATTGACGGTATTTCTTCTTGGTGGTGTGTCAGTCACGGTTACAACCACCCCGAACTGAACCAGGCCATGTTTGATCAGGCACAGAAGTTCAGCCACGTGATGTTGGGGGGATTGAAAAACAGCACCACAGAGGCCTTTGCCAGCAAGCTGGTTGAGATCACACCGGAAGGCTTGAACCACGTATTTTTCTCCGACAGTGGTTCTGTCGGTGTGGAAGTAGCCATCAAGATGGCGCTTCAGTATTTCTTCAACCAAGGCAACCAGAAGAAAACCCGGATTGTTGCATTGGAACGCGCGTATCATGGTGACACCACGGCATGTATGTCGGTCTGTGATCCGGCAGAAGGGATGCACAAAATGTTTCATGGCATCACCCCAGAACAGTTTTTCCTACCTGCACCTAAGGGTGGTTTCAATGCCTCGACTGAAACAATCGATGAAGAGTTATCGAAAGCAGAAACCCTATTCCAAACACACGGAGAAAGTATTGCTGCCGTGATTGTCGAGCCGCTAATGCAAGGCGCTGGTGGTTTTAATATTTACTCACCAGAATACCTAAACCGGTTAAAGGCTCTGTGCGAACAGCACGACATTTTGTTGATCTTTGATGAAGTAGCTACCGGCTTTGGTCGAACAGGTAAACTCTTCGCAACCAACCATACAGACATTGTGCCGGACATCATGGTGCTCGCAAAAGGGCTGACTGCCGGCTATGTTGGCCATGCGGCGACACTAGCGAGTACCAAAATCTTTGAAGCGTTTCTTTCTGACAGTTATTCGAAAGCCTTCATGCACGGTCCAACTTTTATGGGGAATCCATTAGCCTGCGCCATTGGCCTGAAAGCCATTGAGATTTTCGAACGAGACAACTTCCTGGGCAACATCGAAACCATCGAGTCGATCCTCAAGGAAGAACTGCTGGGCTTTGAACATGAAGAAATTGTGGAAACCCGAGTGCTTGGCGCTACAGGTGCCATTGAAGTCAAAGACGCCAAATTCCATCAAGGCATTCAACAGTTCGCAGCAGAACGAGGCGTATGGATTCGTCCATTCGAGCGTTATATCTACACCATGCCTCCATTTGTGATTACCCCTGAAGAATTAAGAAAAATAACGGGTGTGATGAAAGCTTGGTTTGCCCGCCCTCGCTAGGCATGTTGATGTCTCCAACATCCATCGATCTCTGTCGACTAATTGAGATTGAGAGGATAAAAAAAGGCGATGTGCAGAGACTCTGTACATCGCCATAATGCCGAAAGGCTTCAGGTAAATCGAACTAAACTCTATGCTTAACACGCGCTTTGCGCTGTTTGTTCCAAACGCTTTATTTGAGAAATCACCATCTCATTGAATGGCGCATTCATCCCCAGACTTCTCGCATACCGAACGACCTCACCATTTATATAGTCAATCTCGGTTGGACGTCCCAACATAATATCTTCCTGCATCGACGAACGAGCCAACGGGTCCATTTGCAACATTTTTTTAGCAACCCGTTTAAAGATGAAGGTTGGTAATTTAAGAATGGCCGGCAACCAACTGGCAGGAATGGGCGCCTGAACTTTAGGCTGAATGCCCAGTTCATCGAGAATCGTCAGGGTCTCATCAATGCAATCCGCTAACTGTTTCCGCCAGCGTTTATCACTCAACTCTTCCACTAACGGCACACCCGACAAAGCATTGAGCGGGTTGTTCAGATTCAATAACAGTTTGCCCCATAAGATTTCATGCATGTCATCTGCGGTCTGAATTTCCAGCCCCGAAGACCTGATCACCTTGGCCAAATCCGTAAAGATCCGATCGATCACCAGATGCCCCTGAGTGCCGCAGTGATATCGCCCTGCGTCCATAGGTAACACGTTATACGGCACCATCATCGAAGCCACCGGATGATCCGGTAAGATATTACTCAGCGCCGACGCGTTGTTAATACCGTTCTGAGCACTGATCACCCGAGCATGAGGCTTTATGTGCCGGGAGATCTGCTCCGCCATCGCAAAGGTATCTTTACTCTTAACCGCCACCACAATCACATCGGCATCAGCCAAGCAGGATTCGTCTTCCGTCATCTGCATTTGCAGAGCAGAGAGTTGTGTCTCTTCACCCGCCCAGCTTGTCAGTAGAACACCGTGCTGCTGAATATTTGAAATCACTTTCGGGCGAGCCAGAAAGGTAACCTTCTGTCCCCCCGCTACCAGGTGCGCGCCAATCCAAATACCGATGGCCCCGGCACCAGCAATCACCCAATGCTGTCCATCAGACTTAGTAACAGCTGAAGACGAAGGGCGCTCTGTTTTAATACGTTCCGTAGTCATGTTGTTATTCATGGAGTCACTCATCGCATATAGAAAGACCTTCACTCTCAGTTACGGGAGTAAGAAAGCCGTAAGGTGTTTAAGTCATCGCGCACACTTGAAGCGAACGATTGAACGCTAATTAGTACTTGATACCTAAACTACGATAAATGAAGCCCATCAGCCAAGCAGGGCCGACTAATAAAAACTGAAGATCTTTAAAGAAAGACGGTTTTTTACCTTCGATCTTATGACCAATGAATTGAAACACCCAAGCCACTACAAAGATGAGTAAGCTCAGTTGCCACAATGGCATCGCAACAGAGACAGACAGCCAATACGCCAGATAGAAGCATCCTGCGGTAAACAACGCCATGCCGACCATGATGGATACTGACATACGAAAATAGAAAATCATGGCTGGCACCATTGCCACAGTCGCCCAGTTTATCCAGACCGATTCGCCCATCCAGGCCATACGAGGAATCTCCCACAACAAGCCGACGACGGTAAAAAAGATGGCGGGAACCATAATCCAGTGAATCAGCTTATTCACTTTATTCTGATGGCTATCACCATATTCTTCGAACCATTGATCTGCACTTTTATTTGCAAACATTCTAACCACTCCTAATCTTGAACAACCTCTCTTACGATTCTTCGATTTGATCATGCAAGTCACACATGCAAATCACACTAATGAATCGAACAGGGCTGATTATTGTTTATTATAGATAGCTACCTTACCGGAAGTGGGAAGACTAGACATTGGCCCAGCGGTGATCTTAATATGTCCTGGCGAGCCAAAAAGAAAATTAACTGGCATTCATGCATCTAAACCCTAAATGCAATTAACTTTAATCCCCTGAACGATCGGACTTACACAAGTGACAAGCTCCGAACTCGTCAAAAGGAGTCAAAATGTTTGAACAAACAGTGTCCGGGTTTTGGCTCAAAGGGATTCTTGCCAGTGCTCAGGCAAAAGGCATTGATCAACAGCAAGTGCTCACTCAGGCCGGAGTGGCCATTCTGCCTGACGCCATAAACGAACGCGTGCCATTAGACGCCACGGTGAACATTTGGAATGCAGCCATCGAGCTGACGCAAGATCCGTTATTTGGTTTTCATATGGGTCGTCAGTTTCGTCCCAACTGGTTCCACCTGATTCACCACCTTTGGGCCAATAGCCCGGATGTGCTCTCCGCGATTAACATTGCTTTGGAATACCAAGCCCTGATCAGCGACGGGGGGAGTCTCGCGTTAACACAACACGATGGACAGGCCATCATCACCTATCAACCCAGGGCAGCAAAACTGGCCTTCAGCTACCATCAGATTGATGCGGTTCTGACAATCTTAGTGTCCTTGGTTCGCTGGTCCATCGATGATCAGTTTACACCCACCAAAATATCGCTGCCGCACGCCAAACCGAAAAACGATCAAGCCTTTCAGGCGTTCTTTAATTGCCCGATTGAATACGAAGCATCTGCAGCGCAATTAATCTTCGATGAGCGATGGCTCAGCCACACCATGATTGGTGCAGATCCATCGTTGTTTGAAATGCACAAACAATTGGCGGATAAGAAACTGGCCGAATTAGGGCGAGGAAACATTCGCTCGCAAATCATCAGCAAACTGAATGTCTTAGGACAATTCCAGAATATCTCGAAGGAAGAGGTGGCTCAGGATCTCAATATCAGCAGCCGTACCTTACAGCGAAAACTGCAACAGGAAGACACGAGTTTCACTGAACTGTCAGATCAGCTGAGAAAATCCCTGGCTGAGAACTACATTGCCCAAGGCTGTTCAACCTCAGACCTGGTCAGCCTATTGGACTTCAAAGAAATCAGCAGCCTTCATAAAGCATGTAAACGCTGGTTCGGCTGCAGTCTCCAAGAAAAGCGCAGCCAAGATTGAGCTTCCCGCAGCTAGTCATTCTTTTTCTTATCCGACCTAGACTGAGGCAATTTAGAAAGGTCACTCACCAAGCGATTCACTTTCCGTATCGATCCGTAAACTTCACGAGCGGTGATGTTATGTGCCTTGCGAATCACTTGCGCAGGTTTTTCAACGGGTCGTACCGCTTCAATCCAGTTAAAGGAGGTGTCCGATATTGAGCGATGAATGTTTTCAATCGTCTTAGTACTTAAATCAACCGCCTCTGTCAGACTGTTGATGTCGAGCTGCTTTTCTTTGAGAGCGTTAGTCAGACTGTCTACATCTATTTGCTTCGTTTTTAGAGTGCTTTGTAGCTCTTCTATACGCTTCTGATATGCGACCTGAAGACGCGCAATAAGCTGTTCCTGACGATTTGACAACTGCCAGAATCGCCAGAACAACAGTCCGGACACTACAAAGACAACCCCCAAGAAAAGACTAATGGCTATCTCCATATTTCCTCCGAAAATCCTCCTTAGACGGAGGAAGAGTCATCTGACATAGGTTTCGCTCCCCGAGAGGAACTGCCTTTCATCCCTACCAACTCGATCGAGACATCGATCTCACGCTCATTGAGTGCGATTTCTAACTCTTCTGCCACTTGTTTATAAACCCGGTATTTAATGTACTCAGGAGACACAGCGCTGACAGCCTTAGCAAGTCGGGACTCGCGCTGCGCTACCTTATGTGGCTTATGAATAACAAGCTTTAAGTGCGGAACAAACTCCAGGTTTGATTCTTTAATAATATTGTTTTCCAACGCATGTAAACGATCTTGAATGACCGTTGAACGCCAAAACAAAAAGGCGATACCACAACAAAGGAACATCACCACAAACAACATAGCTAATACAACTAAGGAAGACATCTTGATTCCTTTTACTAAGCACAGAAAACGCTAATTTCCCGGCATTAATCCACATTCGCTCAGCAAACCTTGCCACGCTTTGGTATGCGCTTTCATTGAGCGCTGATACCTTTGCCAAGAGCCATCGGCTGAAGTCTGATTTAAGGTGTATTCAAACGAAGCAAATGCTTCAGGCGTTTGCACCTCCAATCCGTTCAATAACGTATGAAACTGATTCATCCATTCAGCACCTTGCTGATGAACAAACGCCATATACGGTTGAACCTGACCGATGTAGAACTTTAAAAATACAGTATGAAGAATCTTTGCTTTTTGCGTCACTTGTCCTTGAGGACACAAACGTCCGTTCATACCACTCTCTAATATTCTGGTTCCTTGATTGAGCATACCAGCCAAATCCAACAACGTCGTTAACACTTCGCCTCCTCGATTAGTTTGTGAGATTCGAGACAGTACCTGTTCCAGTGATTCTCGGTACGGGGCAACGGATGGGATGACCAACTCTGGGGACATTTGAATACCACGAACGATTTCCTGAATCTTCATTAGCAATTGAAAATCGTCCGCTGGTAACAATATCGCCTGATCGTATGAAAGCCATTGTTGTGTAGCGCCAAAATAGTTTCGCATTTCAGGACCCGCCCACACAGCTAACCAGGCATGACCAGCCAGTTCTTGCCTTTTTATCTCAACCACCCGAGCCAAAGTACGATACAACTCGGGATCATTTGACTCCAAATAGGCCAAACAGGCGTCACTGTCTTCAAGAAACTGCCACTGATAGAGAAAGCTTTGACTGGACATCATCACTCGGCCCAAGCCACTGTTTTTGTGTGCGGCGGTAATTTGCAGTTGGCAGCCGGTCATCGCCAAAAAATCTAACAGATCAATGGAATGTTGAGAAAAGGACAACGACATGCCTCGCTTTTCCGGGTAAGAAATCAACGGTGCGTTCACTGCTTCGTCTGGCTGATCCAGTACATTCGACAAACGCCAAAGATAATCTTCCACCACTGCTCGTTCTTGAGACGACTGACTGCAAGCGAGCAATCCCGAACACAGACACAGAAACACCAATAAACGGATAGATTGAATGATGCGCCTGACCTCCATTAAATTTTGAAATTCATAAAGAAAAGAGTGGTAGAATGCCTGTCCCTGAACATGCTTCGGACTAAAATTTAGTATGTTGTGCAAGATGCATGGATTCTTGCTAAAGCTTTATTTTTAGTGCATTGCTTTTAGTGTATTAGTTTAAGTTCGTTGCTATAGAATACATTGGTCAGCTCAAGAGACCATTGAATCAATTATAGGTGTAGGAGTTTTCAGTTTGCGAGCCTCATTTCATTCAAGGAAGATACTAAAATTATTGCTCACAGTGGGCCTAACGACCTCTATCGTAAGCTGCTGCCTCTGTCCCGAGCCGGAGAAAGACGAAGATACCAAGCCCGTTGTATTGAACGATGTGTCAGAGTTGTATCTCAGCCTGGATGATGCCGCACTCCCCCCTTTTTCCTGCATCCAGGACGTACGCACCAAGAAACAGCTCTTCTTTGGCTATACTCTGGACTTGGTTCGTGAACATAACCAGAAAATTAATGAAACCCGTGAAATTGTACATGCCCTGAAGGAAAAACTAGCTCAGGCCGATGACGACCTCAAGACTCAAGACACAGCTGGTGTACCTCAATTTGAACTGATCTTTAATCAGGAAGAAATGAACTGGTTACAAAGCCTGGCAAAACTACACCGAGTCTCACACGCCCAGCTAAATGAAGCGTTCTTTAGTGAATTATTAATGTCGATGGATATCATTCCACCGTCAATGGCTTTGGCACA
Organism: Litoribrevibacter albus; assembly: GCF_030159995.1. Lineage (NCBI taxonomy): Bacteria > Pseudomonadati > Pseudomonadota > Gammaproteobacteria > Oceanospirillales > Oceanospirillaceae > Litoribrevibacter > Litoribrevibacter albus. Next base: position 407,878 of record NZ_BSNM01000011.1, read on the forward strand.
AGCGGCTAATGAATCGGCCTGGGGTACCTCACGTTTTGCGGTTGAAGCCAACAACTTGTTTGGTCAATGGTGTTTTTCACCCGGTTGTGGAGTCGTGCCGCAACTTAGACCGGAAGGGGCGACGTACGAAGTCAAAGTCTTTGAAACCCCATCGGAGTCCGTGGGCCAGTACATGCTCAATATCAACCGCAACAGCTCCTACGAGAAAGTCCGAAACATTCGTCATTCCTATCGTCAGCAACAGGAAGTCATACCAGGCACCTCATTAGTCGGTGGTTTGGAAAACTATTCTGAGCGAGGCCACCACTATATCGAAGAGCTTCGACATATGATCGGCTACAACAACTTGTCTCAATGGGATAATACCAGCTCTCAATACCCTGACATCAGTCAGCTCTCCATCCCTAACTGCTAGTCTAATCATTTAGTTCAATCATTCGGGCATTTACTCGAAATTTGAACTCGCCCCTTCCCAGCCAAGGATTGACTGTGTCATCATCCTTGGCTGAATGTTTAGCATCGTATTAATCTGATATCCAATGGATCGAGTATCAGGTTAAGTCGATAGAACATCCGCTCATAACAATAATGACAATTGATATCGCCTAGCATCGAACTGATAACATCATGAAAACTATTCTATCTTTGTTTCAAGCCCTGATTTTCCTGGCTATCATCTTCGCCAGTAGTGTAACCAATGCGAAACAACTGAAGTATTTAGGCCAACCCTTTCCTGATATCAAACAGAGCTGGCGTGCCGATGATTACGAGCTGGCGTTAGATAGCCTAATCACCATTCAAAAGTCAGAACCGGATTTATTACCTAAACGTCGCGGTGAGTACACCGGCCCTGTGTATGATCGTTTCATATCAGAAGATAATTTCCGTTATCAGCTGGACATCAAACAACCCATTGAAGTGCGTCGTGAAGAATCTGTTCGTGTCTCCATCGTTCTCAAAGAAATGATGCGAACCTACTTTGATTTTAAAGCCAAGAAACAACCTTACGGTGCCGAAGCGTTAGGCATTGTCAGCTACTCGTTAAGACAACAGGCCATTTTCTTTACCCTAACCGTTGAGTACTGGTTAACCCTTCCGCCACAGGAAACGCAATCTCCGGTAAAACTCGCTGAATTAGCGGAATACAAGAATGGTGCAGCATCCTTGTTGTCCTCCGCATTCAAATACCTGGCATTAAGCAGCTTCTTCAAACGGGAGAATCTTGAAATCTTTGGATGGGAACTTGCTCACATATCGCCGGAACTGTTTGTCCACCTGCCTCTGGCAAAACAGCAGAGCATCTTAATTCAGGTGGAAAACCTAAAAGACAGTCATGACTACCCTCAAGTGCGAGAAGCTATGACAAAACTGCACGCAAATCTTCAAGAGCTCATCGAACAACATCAGAAAATCATGTCTCAGGAAGGCTAGGTTTTCACGCCGAGTCTTCCTAAATCAGCTATTGATAAATAACACTTGAACAGGTGTTATACATCAATAGCTGTAAGCCAATGCTTGCATTACAGCAAGCCTAGCTCTCTCGCCTTTGCAATGGCTTGTGTCCGGTTCTTAACACCCAACTTATTATTAATTTTACGTGCGTGCGTTTTCACCGTATTGAGCGAAATAAAGAGTTTGTCCGCTACCGCTTGATTCGAATGACCTTCCGCAATCAGCGCCAATACACCCTGCTCCCGATCACTCAGCGGAACACAGACATCATTGCCAATGCTCAAATGCTCTCTAAGCCCTTCCAGGTGTTGCAACTGATAAATGAACTCACCCAACTCGCCTCGCTCATTTAACTTCGCCAACATAGGTGCGACCTGCACACCTAACTCCATAAAGGGAGCGATGTAACTGCAGCTCATGGATTCCTGAAGAGCCCGTTTGAGCACTTTGGCTGATTGTTTGGTATCACCCAATGCGTCGTAACAGGTCGCCTGTAAGACCATCACAGGGATGTACATCACTGCACGTGATTCCACAGAGAGCTTACGCTGTAACTGATCACATAGCTCCAACGCATGCTGCCACTGACCATGGGCACAACTCAAGCGAATGCCCAACAGATCCAGGTAATAACCCAAATGCGGCAACCATTCCAACAACGCTGGGTGCCAAAAATCCCGCTCGGCAAGGTCGTCGTAAATAGATTGAGCAATGCTCAGTTGTCCTTCATCGAGCTTGAGATAAGCTTTTACCAAATTCACTAATGGCTGGTAAAAATCATCAGGCACATTCCAGCAGTGCATCAAACGCTCAAGCTCAAAGATTCCCCGGTGCGCTTTTCGGTAAGAGCGTTTGCCACGATACAACAAGGCCTTTACAGAGAAGCCTAATACGATCATCGGATCTTCATTATGCAGCGCCGTTTTCACTCCTCGGTCACAGACATCATCTGCATTCAACCAATCCCCTTGAATCCATAAAATATAGGACTTCAACATCATCATTCGCCCATAAAACGGCGATTGAGTGCCCAGGGTTTGTTGATGCAGTAATGAAATGCCTTTATCGATGGAAGCCAGGGCTGAATGCCAGTCTCCGCGCTGTTGATGGTATCGACATAAATCAATCAGAACCGCTGATTCAAGACGCCCATCAGACCAGTTTCGGGCTTTCCGTAACGAGTTATTGATCTGTTGTTCACCCAGCGAAAAATCCCCGACAGCCAATGAAATTCTGGCTGAAAGAATCAGCGACATAGCTTCTGTGAGTTCGCCTTGATCCTCATGTGAACGATACTCTTCCACTAACGCCTTGGCTTTTTCATATTCTCCGAGATAACGCGCACACCAGGCACGAATCAACAACACCAGGGACGTTAATCCATGTTCTTGGACATCCGCTTCAGAAATGTTATCCAGCCAGGTTAACGCCCGACGGAAATCCATTGAATAAGCCCAGGCCCACGCCATTGAAGAACAGAGCTTAGGACTGGAATTCATTACTTCGGGCGTGAGTAAGGTTTCAAGTTTTCTCAACTGGTGAAAACCGTGCTGCTGCAGTAAAAAGTCTGACGACTTTTCAGCCACCGAGAGTATGACGTCGGCTTTTCCTAAATAGGTGCAGAGATTGATAGCTTCAGAGAAGGCTTGATGCTGGACAAACCACTCGGCAGATTTAACTATCCAGGACTCTAATTTTTCTTTAGAAATGGCCTTCAAATGGGTTTCAACGAGCCAGCTCCGATGAACAGGATTGAATAAAAAGTAATTGGTGCTGGCGCCTTCCGGTGGCGACTGTAGGATCAATTGCTCTTTGATCACGTTGAAACACAGAGCCCCTTGTTCGCCGAAAACATCGGTACAAAACTGCTCAGAAACACGTTCAACCAATGACAAAACCGCCAAAACATGAGTGGTCTGATGTAGTTCAGGCAAATTGAATTGTTCAGCCAAAAAAGAGCTGAGCCTCGACAATAAAATAGGCTCATCTAAGGCAGCAGAAGCACTCAATGATGAGAGTTCTTTCACCATCACCTCAACAGCCAAAGGCCAGCCAAGGGTTTTCTGCATAATGTAATTGGCACGATCTTCAGCATCAGGTACATGTAACTGCACCAAACGAGCCATGACATCACTGTAGCCCATGGAGAAATCCATATACTGCATCAGCTGAGGCTGAATATTGATCATCACAGGACTGTTGATCAAAGCGTCATCGAGCTTCGAAGAGACCACTAGTATTTTTAAATCGGCAGGAGTGAAGCGTATTAAGGTTTCCAGAATGTAGCGTTCATCAGATGAGGTATTAACCCCATCCCAACCATTAATCACTAATAGTTTTTTTTGCTCAGCGGATTTTTCCTGCTCCGTCATTGAATGGCGATTGATCCCTAAGAGAAATACCTCCAGAGCATCACGCCATCCATATTGAATTTCGCGTTGGATCTCTTCACTTGTAGGTTCAGACAGAGCTAACAGACTTTTAATGGCATCAAGTAAGTAACATAGGAAGTCTTCAACGCTCTCACCACCTCGGGACAGCTCAACCCATTCAGCCTGACCACCTTGCGCTACAACAGAACGCGCATACGCGCTCACCGCTAGCGTTTTCCCATAGCCTTTAGGCGCACAGGCGAACAACAGACGCGATCGTTCCAGGCCATGTTCGACCGCTTCTTTGACTTTTGGGCGAACTGAAATACTGCCTTTCGCCGGAATTAATCGACGAGACGAATGCAATTTAAACAGAGAGGTAACTGGTGATTTATGCGTCATTTCCATAGTTAATAACGTAGTCCGCTTCACTCAAGAAAAATTAGAATTATTATTCTAATATCGACGCATCATACTAAAGAGTGACTGCTAATTACAAAATTATCACCCCTAATCACACCAATTAATTTTTTTCAGGCATAAAAAAACGCCCATATAGGGCGTTTTTCTGATGGTTCGATTCGAATTAACGACGACCAGAACGACGTAACGCAGCAGGCGTATAGTCTTTTTCTGAACGCTCGAAGTTAAACTCGTAAGATTTACCTTCTTCGTTATCCAAACCAAGTACCAAGTAACGGCCTGCTAGCAAATCATACAAAGATTCAACCGCATACCAAGGGATAACTGAATCGTAGAACTGCATCGCATGAGCTTCAGCCACACGCCATAGTTCACCACGGCCATCGTAGTGATCAATTACAGACGCTGACCAGCTATCTTCATCAATGTAGAAAGTACGCTTCGCGTAAATGTGACGCTGACCTTCTTTAATGGTCGCTTCAACCTTCCATACACGGTGAAGTTCATAGCGAGTATGCTCAGGGTTCAAGTGACCTGGGCGAATGATGTCATCATACTTCAACGACTTAGAGTTCAACTGGTAAGAGTTGTACGGAATGTACATTTCTTGCTTACCAACCAATTTCCAGTCATAACGATCTGGCGCACCATTGTACATGTCGAAGTTATCAGAAGTACGTAGACCGTCCGCCGCAGTACCTGGACCATCGTAAGACACCTGAGGAGCACGACGTACACGACGCTGACCAGCGTTATACAACCAAGCTAAACGAGGCTCTTTTACCTGATCCAGTGTTTCGTGAACAAGCAAAACGTTACCCGCCAAACGCGCTGGTGCAAGTACTTGCTGTTTAAAGTAGAACAAGATGTTCGAAGGCTGACTTAGATCCACACCTTTAAGGTTAGAACGGAACGTAAACTCATCCTGGAACTTAACCAAGGTATACGAACCATTCACCTGTGGCGTCGCCTGGTTGATGGTACGCATTACCGAACCACCACGATAACGTACGATATGGTTCCAAATGATTTTCAAACCTGCATCAGGATCATTCTGGTCAATAACAGGGAAAGGTACAGCTTTGATGTAATTTCTTAGACCGTTACCACCATCAACTAACTCAGTATTAGAGGCGTTCTTTTTAATTACATCATAAAGCTCAGTAGGATATGCCGCCGTACGATGCGTTGGGTACACAGGAATATTGTATGTACCGTATTTGGTCAACATGGCCTTTTGGCCTTCAGACAACTTGTCTGCATACTGAGCCATATTGCCAGCATCGATAGTGAACTTAGGCGTTTCACCAGCAAATGGCGAAATGTAGTTCGAACCATCAAAACCGGCAGGAGGTGCAGAAATACCACCATCCCAAGCAGGAATATCACCGCCATTACCGGCTTTTTCAGCACCGATTGGCGTAAGGTCAGCACCTAAACGCGCTGCCTCTGCTTCAGAAACCTTTGCCCATGCACTTGACGCTGCTACTGATAAAGCCAGTGCACCACTCAACACTAAAGTGTTTTTCAGTTTCATATTGAACCCTTTAATTAATTTCCACCCTACAAGGTGGGGCAAACATCATAATTCTTATTTGCCCGTCCTTGGCCACTACTCATTCCATCGACGTTATTCGTTATTTTCAGCTTAGAATGAATAGCTCAAACTTGCATATGCGTTATCGCGGTCATCCAAGTCGTTGTAATCCGCATTATTAAAGAACGCGGTGTAACCTACAGACGCCTTCCAAGCATTCAAGTAAAGTGCATTAACACCCATATTCAATGCCATACGGTCTTCAATGAACTGGCTGCCTGGCTCAGGTCCATTACCATCCACATCATGAGACCAAGCGAAGAATGGCTCCAGGTTCACACCAGCAAATGCGTTGTTGTATTCCAACTTACCACGAATACGGTAGCCCCAAGACAACTCAGTCGTGTAGCCATCTTGCGTACAATAATCAGGGTTGTCGTTAGCACCGGTTTTACCAGTCTCTCCACAGCTTGAAAGTCCTGGATAAGTGTACGCACCGATACCGTATGCTCCAGAACGACCAAAGCGAGCATCATTCTGATCAGGAAGATCTCTTACATAAGTCGCACCTACTTCACCCGCAAGAGTCAAACGACTTGCACCTAGCACCTGATCAAAGAATTTAATCATGGTCATTTGTGCCTGAACTATGTCAAATCGATCCCAACCCTCAACACGCTGGCCTTGCAATTGAGAAATCTCATTTGCCTCCAAACCATATTGCTTCTTAGCAATATCAATAGCAGCGACAGAAGGTAAACCAATCACACCATGTACCAAATCAAACGCATTGTATTGAACAGGTACGTCTTGCTTATAGCTCACTTCACCGGATAACGAGATACCACCCTCTACACTGGTGTTGAAGCTGATCCCCATCAATTTTATACGTTCAGGATAAGCAAGATTGAAGTAACCATAATCAGTACCTTGTTGAAGAACCTGTCCTTCAATTACAGGAATCTTGCTATGGAACTGCATATAGTAGAAACCAAACTCGGTATCATTCAACTCTTCAGCATAATAACGTAGCGCGATACCAAACTGGTCACGATCATCAGGCTCATTATCAGGGGTGTGAATAACTGCAGGATAGCCTGCCTCTGCATACGCATTATCATCAACACCAGGAATGGTTGATAACAATACGTTTCCACAGTCAACATTCGTAGCAAAGTCAATAGTTGAGTAGAAGGTTCCACAAGGATCCACTTCTGTTTTACGCCACTTCAACTGATAGTACGCTTCCATTGACAGCGCATCGGTCAAACCCACTGAGGCATAAAGCATTTCAACAGGAAGCAGAATGTCTTTAACTTCTGCACCTGGCGTACGAGCAGCAGTCGCATCAACCGGGTTAGTCGAGTTAATACCACCTTGGATAAAGGTAGACTCACCCCATGAAATTACTTGCTTACCAGCACGTAAACTTAAAGGAGTTTCATCTTCACCTAGGTAAGTATTCCACCAAACAAAGGCATCCAGAAGATCAACATCTGACCCTGCGTCGTCTCGTGCTGATGCACTCAATTCATCATGCTCACGAGACTCATCCTGCAGTTCAAAATCATAAAAGGATTTAACACGACCAAACGCACCAACATCACCATAAGTGAATTCAATATCATTGGTCATAGTCAGTTTTTTAGTATAGGTATGGCCTTTTTTAAAGTTCAACGTACCATCATCGTAGTTATACGTTGAGCCTTCACCAGAATTACCATCGTAATCCGTGTTAGAACGAGCAACTCGACCCAGATTAGGATCTTCTGTACGCCATGCAGCAGACGCAGTGATTTGAGTATCAATTTGAAGAGATCCTTCTTCACCCACATCAAATTGAGCAGCTGAAGCTGATAACGAAACTGTTGCCATTGATACAGCCACAGCTAGGTCACGAATCATAAACTTTCTTTTTGTCATTATTTTATTCTCCACGGCCTGCTTCAGCGAAGCAGGCAAAATTTCTTAGCTGGGTTAATGATCTAAGGTGCTGTAGTTGCTTCAATTGAGCCAGCAGCAACAGATCCAACACTCACAACAGTGCCAGAGAAGTTAATAAAGCTCTGAACAATCGCTGTCATTTCCTGTTCATTCGCGTCAGGATCAGCCGTCAACAAAGAATTCAACTCGAAAGTATTGTGATCTGGATTTGGATCCGCTTCTGTTCCAGCATGATTTGAATGGAAGCGTACCGCCACTTGTTGTAGTGAAGTACCATCACCTGTTGCACCTGCGGTAATGTCCGTAAGCCCCATAGCAATATTTTGCGGCTCAGTACCCACTAGAGGTGCAGAGAAACCAGCCATATTGTTGGCCGTATTAGCAACTGGTGCTTTTGCATAAATGTAAGGGCGAGAATCATCCGCACTGTTTAGAACAGAATCGTCATCCTCAACCATGATAGAAAGCACACCAGTGGTATTAGTCACCAACGGGCTTGAGTAGCTGGCAGAAAGAGACAAAGGATCAACTGAATCCAGAGTACCTTGCAGGACTCTCATAAATGCCTCAAAGCTTGCAGAGCCTTGCGGAATTCCGAGAGCAGTCAAACCAGCAATTACAGGAGGGGCATACTCAGGAGAGTGCTCATTTAGCTTAGCTAATGAACCACTACCATTAACAAGCGTTACTGTTTGAAGATGAGGTAAGTTGGAGTTACCACAACCTAGCACATTAAGTGACTTCACTTCGTCACTCGCAGCGACAGCAGCTGCAGTACCCGCAGGAATTGCGCCACCCGAACCATCTTCAATTGGCTGCAACGTATCTAGTACAAACGTAGAAGCCTGATCACAAGCCAAATTATCAGTGCCTAGAGCTGTTGATAAAGCACCTTGGAAAGTAGCATTCAGCGTTGGATTACCAGTATCCAGCTGTGCAATAGCACCTTGCACAATGGCATTATTGTTAACGTTATAGAAACCAACGGTGTTGTTAATTGAAGCGTAGGACGCACCAAGAATCGCACCAAACGAGTGGCCTACAAAGTTAACCAGACTCTTAGTACCGTCGTGCTGAGGTAACGTTACACCAACTTCAGTTGAAATATTACCGAGTGATGCACCAAGGTTAAGAAGCCCCATCACCGATTGACGGAAGTTATCACGTGTAATCTGGAAATGAAGTGGATAAACAAACAACTTACCAGATTCAGAAGAACCATCTACTAGATCTGCAGCAGAAATAGCACGTGGCGTTGAACCATTATCAGTTGTTAAACCAAAGTGATTCTCATTCACCATGTACTGACCAAGGGTTGCAGTTTGATAACCTTGATAAGCCAATGCCGCCTGAATAGCCGGATCAGTAACGTCGTAGTTATCCGTCGTAGATACTGTCTGATAAGCAGTCGCATATGCCACTTGAGTAGCAGTTGGAGCAGGATTTGAGTTATCAGCAGCATAAGCAGCAACAGTGGTAACCGCATCATCGATCGCTGCGACAGTACTGGAAACAGAAACAAATACATTATAAACAGCTTGTTCTTCAGCAGTTGGAGAACCGCCAGCCACAGCAGCCAAAGCTGCTGCCACAGTCGCAGTATCAATACCAGCTGCTTCAGCAGTAACCGCTACTTTAGAAGTTGTATCAACAGTAGTTGCATTAAGCGGACTTAACTTAGCCCCCGTCGATGTCAAATCAATCAAACCTAGTGCATCAACAAAGTCCGTAGGTTCCAAACCATGCAAAGCATAATCCATTGCAACAACGGCATAACCCGCCGCCGTCATTTGCTTAGCAAACGAGATAGCAATTGAACGGTTAGTACCTAAACCATGTTGATAAATAATGGTCTGTGTAGGAGCACCAGCAGGTAAAAAGACTTCAATCGGCGCTTGTAATGTCCCTGTAGCTTTTGCGAACGGGAAGAAGCGGGTTACTTTTTCCGTAGGAGGAGTAATAGCCCCTAATGCTTCAAAACCAGCACCCAATGTTGCAGCCAGATCATCAATCTCATCGTTTGCTTGCCATTTCGCATTGATCACATTTGCCGCTGTTAATTGTTCAGCCGGATCAGCCGCTTTAGCCAAATCCTGATAGAAGGATGGAGCAGTCAAGAAATATGGTAGGTCAATAGTACCTACACGAACGTCCATACCCTCAATTACTTCAGTCTTGGTAATGTTGATCGCTCTTGGTTGTGGCGCGTTAAAAGTAGCTGCCACAGTTGGGTGCGCTTGTGCAGCCTGCAATGCAGAATTAGCCAAACCAGGAGCAGTCATCACACTAAGCACTTCATTCGTACCACCCGTAGTGAACGAATAAGACATTACAACAGAATCCGGTGTTGCTGCCGAAGCCTGCGTAATTGCAGCGGTTGCAGTTGCCAAATCAACAATGGTTGTATAATCAATGCCAAAGTCAGCTAGTAACTGCTGGTTCTCTGTACTTAACAATTCACCTTGGGTACCACTAGAGGCCAAATATAATAAATGGTTTGTTAATGCATCAGTCAGAATCGTGGCAACATAACCACCAGCTAAAGTTTCATACCCTTGTACCAGTGAACGAACAGGTTCTAAAGCAACAGGGATAACTTCGTCACCACCAATCGCGTTATATTGCACACTAGGATTAACCGACTCACCTTCTGACGTTTTAATACCGTTAGTCAAAAACACCATATAACGAGTAGCGCCATCCAAAGGCTCTAATGGAGTAATGCGCAATACGGAATTTTCAGTACCGCCAGTATGGGTAATCACTTCTGCACGGAAGTTTGGTGTATCACCAAACGACTCAGAAATCGTTGTGACATCAGAACCATCTAAAGCAGCTGGATTGATATAAGTTAACTCGCCATTTGCAAGACAACCAGTAATTGGATCTCGATCATTACCATCAGCGTCCTGACAATCCACCAACTGAACAAGGAAAACACTTTGGTTAGCTACTACAGTTGTCGCATCAATTGAACCAGAGAAAGGCAGATCAATCTGAGCAAGAACTGAAGCACCATCCATATCAGCCAGAGCATTGGTTACAGGATTGAAGTTTGTACCGGTAGTTCCTGTATCAGGATCAATAAACTTGAACGAGTTACTTGTTTCACCAGAAAATACGATCGTTCCATCGGTTGTTCCCGAATATTGAAGATCACTTGGGACTGGAACTACAGAAGCACCAGGATCATACAGAGGGTAAGTCCCTGGGTTATTTACTAGATCCAAAGAACCTTGATCAGCTCCACGCTGGTCTGGATTCCCACCATTTGAATCTACGGAACCTGTACTGTCCGTACCAGAACAACCAGCTAGGCCTAAGCCTGCAGCAATGGCAAGACTCAGAAGAGATTTCTTCAACATATGCAACCTTGTCTGACTTTTATTGTTTATCTTTATTAAGTAGCGGTATTTGTTGGGTGGAGAATTCCTAACCCTATCAATCCACTATGCGAATAACATCACAATATAGCGGAGGAGTTCCCCGCATGAGATCACCCTAAAGGATGATTCCATTTGATTTCTTTGCCATTCCGGCCAAATAGCAACAAGAACACCAAAGAAATTTACATTCTGTTACAAGGTAGTAGGAATTCCCCATAGTTCAAGCAAGCCAATTAGGATTCCTCCTACTTCTGACTTATAATGCCGCACACTTTTTATACTTGGCTTGATGTAAACGCAGTCTTTTTATTAGGTCTGCAATTCTAAGAGCCAGGAAATAGAGCTATTAAATGTAAGAGTTCCGAACTTTTATTGTTACAGCTCGTATTATTAAGGAAGGATTAGTTAACGCTGCGAACAACGCTCTGTCACGAAAAGCGAGTGTAGCCGTTAAGCCCTTCATTCAGATGGAGATAAATATGTCTAAAGATTCTGTAGTTATCGTATCCGGTGCTCGTACCCCTATGGGCGGTTTACAAGGTGCATTGAGCGCACTTCCTGCAACTGAGCTTGGCGCAGTTGCTATTGAAGAAGCTGTTAAACGTGCTGGCATTGATGCTAATGACGTTCAAGAAGTAATCATGGGTAACGTACTACCTGCTGGCTTGAAACAAGGCCCAGCACGTCAAGCTATGCGTAAAGCAGGTCTTTCAGACAACACTGGTGCGGTAACTATCAACAAGCTGTGCGGTTCTGGCATGAAAGCGACCATGATGGCTCACGACTCCATCAAAGCTGGCACTAATGAGATCGTAATTGCAGGCGGTATGGAAAGCATGTCTAACGCACCATACATTCTGGAAAAAGCTCGCACAGGTTACCGCTTAGGTCATGGCGACCAATTGAAAGACCACATGTTCCTTGATGGTCTTGAAGATGCTGAAACAGGCAAGCTTATGGGTCAGTTCGCTCAAGGTACTGCTGATGACAAAGGTTATACTCGTGAAGAGATGGATGCGTATGCAATCAACTCCCTTGAGCGTGCTAAAAAAGCGATTGATGAAGGTCTAATCAAAGACGAAATCGTTCCTGTCACCGTTAAGAGTCGTCGTGGCGAAACCGTCGTTTCTGATGATGAGCAGCCACACAACGCTAACATCGAAAAAATCCCAACGCTTCGTCCTGCGTTCGCAAAAGACGGCACCATTACTGCGGCAAATGCTTCTTCTATTTCTGATGGTGCATCGGCCCTTGTTCTTATGAGCGAAGCTGAAGCTGAGAAACGTGGCCTTAAGCCTATGGCTCGTATCGTTGCTCACGCAACACAATCGCAGCATCCATCTGAGTTCACTATTGCTCCTGTTGGCGCAATTGAAAAAGTTTTGGACAAAGCAGAATGGTCAAAAGAAGACGTTGATCTTTTCGAGATCAACGAAGCATTCGCGATGGTTGCGATGATGCCAATCAAAGAACTTGGCTTGGACCCAGAGAAAGTAAACGTACACGGCGGCGCATGTGCTCAGGGTCACCCTGTAGGCTCAACAGGTTCTCGTCTGCTTGTAACACTAATGTACGCACTTCAGCGTTACGGTAAGAAAAAAGGCGTTGCGGCACTGTGTATTGGTGGTGGTGAAGCGACTGCAATGGCAATCGAGCTGATCTAAACCTGATCCGCTAGTTCGATTAAAAAGCCCTGTTTCATACAGGGCTTTTTATTTATCTCCTGCCCCGCCCAGCAATAAGTTAACACTCCGGAGACTTATTATCGAAAACACAAACAAGCCACCTAAAACACCATCTCAAAATTATGCGCTTCTATCGGGTTATTCAGCGCCTTTAATACCACCACATCAATCAAATCCACTTCAACCACACCTTCTGACGAATCTACCACAATCAATTCGCTACTCGCCTTTCGAATAATGTCACGAGCAACTCCCAAGACAGATCGATGGTCTTTCAAGGTCAACTGAATTTTAGAGTGACGCATACACACGATCTCAAAGTAGTCATGTGACTCACAAGAAATCTGTTTGGTCATGTGTCTTTCCTTCATTCACCTGGCAAGATCTGAATCATCCCACCCAAAAACAAAAGCCCTGATAACACTATAGCTATCAGGGCTTCGAAGGCTCTTTAAGAAGCCTGAAAACATTCAGTAATGAAATGTTTTCTACATTTCCATCAGGCGGTCAACATAAGTGAACAGCTCTTCCTTAGAGGTTAACACTTTATTATTCACTCGTTTGGCACCTTCAATTATCAAGGTAGGTGTACCTGAGATCTCATAGTGTTTGGACAACTCAATAGAATTACGCAGTTTGTCTTCCAATTCTTTGCTTTCCAAACGTTGTTTCACAGAGGCAACGTCTACGCCCTTCTCTTCCAACATCGCATAGATTTTATCTAACTGCTCACCCAGGCTCTTCTCATTACCAAAGGTTTCAAACAGCTTAAACATGTCATGATGGATAGACTCAAAGTTTTCTAACGGCTCTACTGCATAATACACTCGAGCATAAAGCCCTGTCGTTTGGTTCCATACCACGGGCACATAACTTACTTTCTTGGAAGGATTTTGCTGATTCCACTTTTCCAGCTGAGGAGCAAACTCCTGACAGTGATGACAACTATAACTAAAGAACTCGACAATATCCGCTTGAGCTAAACTCGAATCTTGTTTCGCCAGAATATTCTCATAGCTGAAATAATGGGTTCCTTCCTCCAGCTGACCAGAGGCCACGGTCATGATTGGTTCATTAGCTGAAGTTTGTTTTGTAGATTCCGTATCACTGCATGCCGTTATTAATCCAGCGACGCCTAAAGCCATCACTATCGAAATTACTCGTTTACCCATATCAAGGCGCCCTCTTATTTATCCCTAACTATTAAAGTGCAATTATGTAAAGTCCAACCATCAAAGTCCAACCACTAAAAAAGCCGTAATTCTTCAACTACGGCTTCCTTTAGTATCTATTTACGCACGAAAGTTCCGACACAGTAAATAGCAGAACATAGCTTTATCAGGTGTCACAAGCCAAATCAGGCTTTATGCTCTCGCGCCAAGTAATCATGCGATTGCATCTCCAGCAATCGACTGGTGGTTCGTTGAAATTCAAATTCCAACTTACCGGTTGTGTAGATGTCCGGAATCGGCTTTTCACCCGACATAATCAACTTCACACCACGGTCGTAAAACTCATCCACCATATTGATAAAACGGCGAGCCAAGTCATCTGTTTTAGCCCCCAGTTCAGGTACATTGCTCACTAATACCGCGTGATACAAACGCCCTAACTCAATGTAATCGTTCTGGGAACGAGGGCCATTACACAGCGCATCGAACTCAAACCATGCGACATCATCACAAATAGCTTTCGCTTGAATATTACGTCCCAACACCTCAACAGGCACATCACACTCAACGTGCTGAGCATCAGGAATCAAGCTATCAAAACTGGTCTGCAAGCTCTGCTCTGCACCATCATCCAATGGGTGGTGGTACAGCTCCGCCTGCTCCAAGGCTCTTAACCGATAGTCAACACCGCTGTCGACGTTCACTACCTCGGTGTATTGATTCAATAATTTAATAGCAGGAATGAAACGATCACGCTGCAAGCCATCTTTATATAGGCCATCAGGAACGATATTAGAGGTTGCCACTAAGGTCACGCCACGATCAAACAGCATCCCCAGCAGGGAACCTAAAATCATCGCATCACCGATGTCCGAGACAAAGAACTCATCAAAACAGATCACCACGCCTTCTTTAGCAATACGATCAGCCACGGTCTCCAGAGGGTCTTTCTGCCCTTTCAGATCAGTTAATTCCTGATGAACTCGCTGCATGAAGCGGTGGAAGTGCGTTCGAATTTTACGTTCGAAAGGCAAGGCATCATAGAAAGTATCAACCAAGTAGGTTTTACCACGGCCAACGCCACCCCAAAAATACAAGCCCTGTAATGGCTCTTTCTTTTTCTTACGCTTGATTACTTTACTGAGGCTTGGAACCTTTCGACGTGACTTGGATTTTTCATAGTCTGCAACCAACTCTTCATAGAGTCGCTGTAAGTGGTTTACCGCCATTTCCTGGGCAGCGTCGTACTTGAAATCTTCACGTTCTAAGTCTTTTCTATAAAGCTCTAGCGGAGTAGTCATAGGCCTTTCAACAGTACTGTTTATATCGTAATCAATCAGAGGTAGCGCACTTTACATCGGACGCCTGGAATGTTCAACCAAACCTCACCCCGATGCGCCAAAAGTAGTTGCCAATCGTCGGCTCACAAGGCAATCTAAGAAGGCTTTGCCTTCGAAGCCCCTATCACTTTGATCAACCAGCGAGACACATCTATGGAAAGCACTTCGATTGATTGGTTATCTTATGGCCTGACGTTCATTCTTGGATCAGCCCTAGGCGCTCTACTGACCTATTGGCTTCAACCTGCTAACCAAAAAAGTCGCCAACTAGAGAAGCAACTCTCTGAAACCGAACAGAATCAAGCAGAATATCAAGATAAAGTGACGGAACACTTTGCTGAAACCGCTGAGCTATTTTCCGAACTGACCAGCCAATACAAGAAAGTGTATGACCACCTTTCAAAAAGCTCTCAAGACCTGTGTAACAATGATCTGATTTCAGAACAACTGAAGCTGGGTGAACTCAAAGAAACTCAGCCACCTTCCACTCAACCGGAAGATGATCACTTAGATACAGAAATTGATTACGAAATGCCGAAGGATTACGCTCACAGCGCAGACAAACAACAAGGCGGCACCCTGGCCGAAGACTTCGGACTTCAGAAAAAGCGCGATACGCCAATTGACAACTAAACGCTATTAGCCGCGTTTGTTAGCAGAGGTAAGTGTTCAAAAACACTTACCTACTCGCCTACACCCGACTTTCGAATTGAACACCTACACCGGATTATCAATATCCACAAAGTGATGTTCGATGCCAAACTTCTCCGCTAAATGATCGCCTAACGCCTTAGCACCATATCTTTCCGTCGCATGATGCCCAGCGGCATAGAAGTGAATGCCTTCTTCGCGAGCAATATGTACAGTCGGCTCAGAAATCTCGCCAGTAATAAAGGCATCGACACCCGCCGCCAGCGCTTTATAGACATAAGAATGGGCAGCCCCGGTACACCAAGCAACTTTTGAGATGGAGTCAGAACCCTCACCAATATGAAGAGGCGTCCGACCCAACACAGCAGTTAATTGTTTGGAAAACTCTTCAGCCGTCACTGGTGAGGCCAATTCCCCAACCAACCCAATGCTATTGGGGTTACCGACTTCCAGCCCATCCAAAATAGTTAAGCCCAATAGCTTGGCTAACTGAGCATTGTTTCCGTATTCAGGGTGCACATCCAAAGGCAAGTGGTACGCAATCAAATTAATGTCATTCTTAATTAACGTACGTATCCGTTTGCCCTTCATCCCCACCAGACTTTGAGGTTCGCCTTTCCAAAAATACCCATGATGAACAAGCACTGCATCAGCATTAAGCGCAACCGCTTGATCCAACAATGCCTGACAGGCAGTAACACCAGAAACAATGGTTTTAATCTGATCACGACCTTCCACTTGAAGCCCGTTTTCACAGTAGTCTTTGAAATCACCCGGCGATAACAGGGTGTTTAGATAATCCATTAGTTGAATTCGAGAAACGATCGACATTTCTTTCTACTCTCTGCTTTTATGATCAAAGGCGTCACACAAATCACAAACGCCTCTTAGAAGTCTCTTACTTTTCAATAAATTAATAATTCTTCATTATCAATTAGGCGAAAGCGATAGTAAAATAATGAGTTAACAGAGCTCATTTACAGATCTTAACCCTTAGTGCCGAACAGCACTGAATTCAGACATAAGATAAATCCTATGATCAACAGAATCTTAGTGCCTGCTTTAATTGGAGCCTGTGTTGGCTTACTTATCTTACTGATTCAGCAGGAAGGGCTGTTTAACTCATCAAGCTCACAAAACCCTCACACCACCAGGGTTGAATCATCCAACGACACCTCATTCCCAGCAGCACAACAAGAGCAATTACACCCTCTGGGTACGGCTTCCTATGCTGATGCCGTTGAAGCATCGTCGCCTGCGGTTGTGAATATTTATGCCAGCCGAACCGTAGCTCAGAATACGCACCCTTTGCTGTCTGATCCTAAATTCCGACAATTTCTCGGACGTTTCACCCTTCCACAGCAACAGCAAAAGATGCAAAACAGCCTGGGTTCTGGCGTGTTTATCGGTGAAGAGGGATACATTTTAACCAATCGTCATGTTATTCAAGGCGCGGAACAAATCGCTGTGGCATTAAGTGACGGAAGAAAATCACCCGCTACCGTTATTGGAACCGACCCCGCTACTGACCTTGCCGTCCTTAAAGTTGATTTGGTGGATTTACCGAAAATTCCACTTCCGCTCACAGACAACTCACTTCGCGTAGGTGATATCGTGCTCGCCATTGGTAACCCGTTTGGCTTTAACCAATCAGTCTCCATCGGCATCATCAGTGCACTCGGACGAAGCAATCTCGGTATCACCACCTATGAAAACTTCATTCAAACGGATGCCGCAATTAACCCTGGCAATTCCGGCGGCGCCTTGATTAACGCCAAAGGCGAACTCATCGGCATCAACACCGCTGTATTCAACAAAGGTGGCGAAGCTCAGGGCATTGGTTTTGCCATTCCGGTAGAAGTAGCCTTACTGGTGATGTCAGACTTAATTGAATATGGCCGGGTAAATCGCGGCTGGCTTGGAGTAGAAACCATTGACTTAAGCCCGGCACTGGCCTCGCGTTTCGACATTCCGTATCACTCCGGGATTTTAATCACCAAAATATTCAAGGACAGTCCTGCCCATAAAGCCGGTTTGCTTCCTGGCGATATCATTACCAAGATTGGCGGCGTCCCTATTGCCAGCTTCCGCTCTGCCAGCCGACAAGTCGCCATGGTACGACCAGAGGATAAGGTGGAAATTGAGCTGACCCGTTTAAATAACTCGTTAAAAACCACACTAACAGCATCAGAGCATCCGAACCTGACCAAACAATGAGTTTGAAGAAATTACAGCGAGTGATTACAGCGAGACAGTCTAAATATTTCAAACAACCAGACACAAAAAAGGGCTTCCAAAGGAAGCCCTGTCTATTACGTTCTACTAGCAGCTACAACTTAGTCTTTAATTCTGAACTCGGCAGAACGTGCATGTGCGGTTAAGCTTTCTCCACGCGCCAAAACAGATGCCACTTTCCCCATTTCCGATGCACCATCAGCAGAGAAGTGGATAATCGACGATTTCTTCTGGAAATCATACACGCCCAACGGTGAAGAGAAACGAGCCGTACCAGAAGTAGGAAGGACGTGGTTTGGCCCTGCACAATAGTCACCCAATGCTTCAGCGGTATAACGTCCCATAAAGATAGCGCCTGCGTGGCGGATCTTTGGAAGTAACGCTTCTGGATTTTCTACCGATAACTCCAAGTGCTCGGGGGCAATTTTATTTACCACATCACAAGCTTCATCCAGATCGTTAACCAAGACAAACGCACCACGACTCTCAAGAGAGGTGCGAATAATGGCTTCACGCTCCATTGTTGGTAATAACTTCTCGATTGAAGCCTGAACCTGAGCCAGATACTCTTCGCTGGTTGCAATTAAAATCGACTGAGCATCTTCATCGTGTTCCGCCTGAGAGAACAAGTCCATGGCAATCCAGTCTGGATCAGTCTGACCATCGCACACCACCAGAATCTCTGATGGACCTGCGATCATGTCGATACCCACCACACCAAACACCATTCGTTTAGCCGTCGCAACGTAAATATTGCCTGGGCCAACAATCTTATCGACCTGAGGCACCGACTCAGTACCATAAGCAAGAGCAGCAACAGCCTGAGCACCGCCCAAACGGAATACACGATCAACCCCTGCCACTTCTGCTGCTGCTAATACCAGCGAGTTAATCTCACCGTCCGGAGTTGGCACAACCATGATTAATTCATTAACACCGGCGACCTTCGCTGGCATTGCATTCATCAATACAGAGGAAGGATAAGACGCTTTCCCACCTGGAACATACAAGCCAACTTTATCCATAGGGGTAACTTTCTGACCAAGCACCGTGCCGTCAGCTTCCGTGTAATCCCAGGACGTTTGAAGTTGTTTCTCATGATAAGAACGCACGCGATCTGCCGCTGTTTGCAATGCAATACGTTCTTTCTCTGGTAAGTTCTCTAGCGCTGATTTTAACTCTTCTTTTGAAAACTCCAATTCAGAGGAATCATTCAACTGAAGACGATCAAATCGATTGGTAAATTCAATCAACGCCTGATCACCTTGAGCACGAACAGCATGCACAATGTCATGAACTCGTTGATTCACTTCAGCATCGGATACACCTTCCCACGCGGTCAGTTGAGTCAGCTGAGCATCAAAATCATTGTTACTACTTGCCAATCGTTTTATGTCAATCATGCGCTTTCTTTACCTTTCAATACGTCTCATTAGAGACTTAATACAACACTAGAAGTTAAAACTTACTTAACGTGACTTCAATTAAGCCACTTCGGTTTCTTTCGCAGCTTCCACTGCTTTGTTTAGCTTTTCAATGATGGGTTGAATCATGTGATGCTTATTTTTGTACGCAGACGTACCTGCAACCAAACGGCTACTCACATACGCGATTTCTTCCAATGGTTGAAGTCCATTAGCTCGCAAGGTATTTCCGGTATCGACAATATCTACAATACGATCTGCCAAACCCATAATAGGAGCAAGTTCCATAGCACCGTACAATTTGATGATATCAACCTGACGCCCTTGTTCTGCGTAATAGCGCTTGGTGACATTTACAAACTTGGTCGCCACACGTAGACGCCCTTCTGGTTCAACAGGGTCTTTACCAGCCGTCATTAATTTACAGCGGGCAATGTCCAGATCCAGCAATTCATACATGCCTTCACCACCATGCTCCATTAGAACATCTTTACCTGACACACCTAAATCAGCAGCACCCAGCTCCACATAAGCAGGCACATCCGTTGCGCGGATAATGACAAGATTCACACCAGGAATGTTTGTTTCAAAAATCAGTTTACGGCTTTTGAAGATATCTTCTGCCGGCTCAATACCAGCAGCCTTTAGTAAAGGCAATGTATCTTTCAAGATACGCCCTTTAGAAAGAGCAATTGTTAATGTCTGATCCATGATCGATCAATCCAACCTTATTCTGGTAAACGAGTAATATTTGCGCCTAATAGTTGCAACTTCTCTTCAATACATTCATAACCACGGTCAATGTGGTAAATACGATCAATAACGGTTTCACCTTCCGCAACCAACCCGGCAATAACCAAACTTGCCGAGGCGCGTAAATCCGTCGCCATCACGGGTGCAGAGTGCAAACCTGGCAAGCCTTTAATCACAGCAGTATTACCTTCAACAGTGATGTCGGCACCCATGCGGGTCATTTCCTGAACATGCATGAAACGATTTTCAAAAATCGTCTCAACTACTGTGCCTGTACCTTCAGCAACCGCGTTCATGGCTACAAATTGTGCTTGCATGTCAGTAGGAAACGCAGGGTAAGGTGCTGTTTTTAAAGACACCGCTTTAGGACGACGCCCTTCCATATCCAATGAAATCCAGTCATCACCTTTCTCAATTTTCGCACCGGCTTCTTCCAGCTTGATAAGCACAGCATCAAGAATATCAGGACGAGTGTCCTTAATTTTCACTTTACCACCGGTTGCAGCCGCCGCTACCAGGTAGGTTCCGGTTTCAATACGATCAGGAACCACTGAGTAATCACATCCATGCAGTTTTTCGACACCGGTCACTTTGATGACATCGGTACCGTGCCCTTCAATTTGGGCACCCATAGCAATCAAGCATTCAGCCAGATCCACAACTTCAGGTTCGCGAGCCGCATTTTCAATGGTGGTCACACCGTCCGCCAACGTAGCCGCCATCAGAATATTCTCGGTTCCGGTCACAGTTACGGTATCAAAGAAAACGTTAGCGCCTTTTAAACGCCCATCGGTTTTCGCTTTGATATAACCGTCTTCAACAACGACTTCGGCACCCATCGCTTCCAGACCACGGATATGAAGATCCACCGGACGACTACCAATGGCACAACCACCTGGTAGAGACACTTCCGCATACCCATTCTTCGCAACTAATGGTCCAAGCACCAAAATAGAAGCTCGCATGGTTTTTACTAACTCGTAAGGAGCAACCACAGATTTAATTAAGTTACTGTCCAGCTCAATACTTAAATCCTCATTTACTACAGGCTCGATGCCCATGGTACCCAGCAAATTAAGCATGGTTGTAATGTCTTGGAGATGAGGAAGATTCCGAATTATGACATTCTCACTGGAAAGCAACGCAGCTGAAATAATAGGAAGTGCAGAGTTTTTTGCACCGGACGCGCGAATTTCACCAGACAATGGCTTTCCACCGCGAATGACTAATTTATCCATTTATTTTTTCACCGATTATATTTTCTCTAACGAGCTTTTCAGTAACACCACACTGAAAAGCTACAACAATGACGGTATCAGGCTTATGCTTCTGATGGCGTTAACGCTTTGATCTGAACAGCGTGAATAGTTCCATCCTGAATCTGAGCATTTAATGCTTTATATACTGCTTGTTGACGTTTTACGGCATTAAGACCTTCAAAGGCCTCTGTAATGACCGTCACTTGGTAATGATAACCGTCCGTCGACGCATCCACTTCAGCATCTGGAAATTCTGCAGCAAGCAATGCTTTAACGTCTTCTACGTCCATCTTAACCTCAATTTTATCGAATATTTTAACTGCAAAAACCCGGCACATTAAGTTACCGGGTTATTCATAACTAGCTGTTCAAGAGTAGATTTCCTAAGAAATAACTCTCTACTAATTTAACAATCCATTATTTTAACGGGCTGTCATCTGTTTTAAGTTGACCATCTTCAACTTCTACATCCAGCTTGGATGACCATTGATCGACAACCACATTTATATCCCCGCCTGCTTCCGCGACTTTACGGGCAAATTGCTGTCGGTATAACAGCCCCACATTAATCCCGGCCACGGTAACATTTTGAACTTTCCAGGCACCATTTTTGGTCTGATACATACTGTATTTAATCGGAACCTGAGTACCACTTGATGTCGTAATTACAACATCCACCACGGCTGTGCGCTGACCTTCCGATACTGGCTCACCAGGTAAAACATCAATCTTATAGCCATCGTACTCAATCAAACCACCTGAGTAGGTTTCCACCAAGCTTCTCTGGAATAACTGAGAAAATTTAATTTTCTGCGCTTTGGTCGCTTGTTTATAAAAAGATCCCATGACCATAGCGGCAATACGTCTAAAGCCAACAGCTGGCTCCAATGCTTCGGCTACTCGATCGTAGAATTTGTTTGGATTCTCAGTAAACCCTGCACGCTCTTCATCAATAATATTCAATAACATCTGGGTTGTATTCCAGACCGCTTGTTCAGGCCCCGAGAACTTATTGATATCGACCACACCATTATCAACTTCTGTCTCAGACACAGATGCCTCAGCAGTCTGAGCACTCAACTCTACCGAAACAACAGCCAATACGCCCAACAACAATAAATGAACAAACTTAACCATATTTAAAAACCGCATTACTTTTTCTCCATGCATTTTTCAAAGCGCATCCAGGACAATCAACCATTTGATTCCCCTCGATTGCCATCTGAGTCATCCTTACCTCAAAAAAGCGCACTATTGTACCACCGATAAAGGTATCTATGAACAACTCTAACAACCTGAATCCGAAACGGAACTATTAGCCACTCTCAACGCCTAAAAGTTCGCTTAATCATCTGTAAATCTATACAATCAGCGCCGATTACAGATTCAAACACTACTTACTGATTTAACTCAGGAACACCGGGAATCATGCTCCTACCTCATATACTTGCTATTATTCTAGGACTCATTGCATTGGTCTGGAGTTCAGATCAATTTGTAAATTCTGCGGCCTCTGTTGCAAAACTGTTGGGCATGTCCACTTTGATGATTGGCCTGACGGTTGTCAGCTTCGGGACGTCTGCACCAGAAATCATGGTCGCCATTAACTCAGCCATCAATAATTCACCAGGTATTGCAGTAGGTAACGCAGTTGGTTCTAACATCGCCAACATTGGTTTAGTTCTTGGCATAACAGCACTAGTGTGTGCGCTTCCAATCCGTTCTGGGTTAATTAAACGTGAAGTCCCGCTTTTATTACTCGTTACAGGGATCACAGGTTTTCTGATGGCAGACCTCGAACTGACGGTAATCGACGGTATTGTGCTGCTTTCTCTTCTTCCCTTAACCCTATTCATTTTCCACAAGTTCTCCATTTCCTCTCATGAGGGTAGCGAGCATGACGTGGCCGAAGATGAGCTTGAAGAAGAAGTGGCTGATCTGCCAGAAATGACTACAGGAAAAGCATGGGTGTTACTCGTAGTTAGCTTGGTTGTACTAGTTGGTAGTGCTCACATGTTAGTCTGGGGCGCTTCA
The DNA here is from genome assembly GCF_030159995.1 of Litoribrevibacter albus. Lineage (NCBI taxonomy): Bacteria > Pseudomonadati > Pseudomonadota > Gammaproteobacteria > Oceanospirillales > Oceanospirillaceae > Litoribrevibacter > Litoribrevibacter albus. The sequence continues at coordinate 431,545 of NZ_BSNM01000011.1, forward strand.
GGTGTAGCTAGAGAACTGGGCGTCAGCGAATTAGTCATTGGTTTAACCATTGTGGCCATTGGTACCAGCTTGCCAGAACTTGCAGCGTCCGTCGCCAGCGCTCTAAAAGGCCATCATGATTTAGCCATTGGCAATGTCATCGGATCAAACCTATTTAACCTTATGACCGTGCTATCAGTGCCTGGGTTAATCATAACCACATCGGTAGAACCTTTGGGCTTCACACGTGACTACTTCGTCATGTTGGCACTCACCGTAGCACTGGCATTTTTTATGTTCCTGAAATCGCGAACACCAGTCAGTGCGTCAAAAGGTTCAAGCACGCAAGAAAGTGGTAAACTAACTAAATTCCATGGCTTGCTGTTTTTAGGGGCGTACACCACCTACATGGTTCAGCTTTATTTAAGCAGCACTGCCAACTAATTTAATTATTCATAGTAAACAATCGTTTTTGACTATTCGTGTTGATGTTGGGACACCTCATGACTGATTTTGATTATATTTCTTCTGCACAAAGAACCTTATCCATTGAGGCTGATGCTGTAACTGCATTAAAAGACCGTCTTGGAAATGATTTCATTACCGCGTGTGAATTATTAATTAATTGCACTGGTCGCGTTGTCGTAACCGGTATGGGCAAATCAGGTCATATTGGTAAGAAGATGGCTGCAACCTTAGCCAGCACAGGCACACCGTCTTTCTTTGTTCATCCCGGGGAAGCAAGTCACGGTGATTTAGGCATGATCACACCTAATGATGTAGTGATCGCTATCTCCAACTCAGGTAACACCAGTGAAGTCGTTACCATTCTGCCACTGATCAAACGCATGCAAACGCCAATGATCAGCATCACCGGCAACCCGGCCTCTGCAATGGCAAAAGCCGCTGTGGTAAACCTGGATATATCAGTAAAAGAAGAAGCTTGCCCTCTTGGGCTTGCACCAACTGCCAGCACCACCGCAACATTAGCGATGGGCGATGCACTGGCCGTTGCTCTGCTAGAAGCGAAAGGTTTTACCCCTGAAGACTTTGCTTTCTCTCATCCAGGAGGAGCCTTAGGACGCCGTCTTCTTCTGAAAGTAGATGACCTAATGCATAAGGGTGATGACATCCCAACGGTCACACCAGACACATTGATCAAAGATGCCCTGTTGGAAGTCACCCGTAAAAAGCTTGGTATGACAGCCATTATCGATCCTAAGAAAGGCTTGGTCGGAGTATTTACCGACGGTGATTTGCGACGTGTTTTGGACAACGAAACCGACTTCCATAGCACATCAATTGAAGAAGTAATGACTTCTCCTGGCGTGCGTTGCCAGTCAGGTATTCTGGCGGCTGAAGCACTTAACATCATGGAAACTAAATCTATCAACGGTCTCTTTGTTACCGATGAAAATGACCAAGTGGTGGGTGCACTGAACATGCACGATTTATTAAAAGCAGGGATTATGTAGGAGCGGGTCATGACAGATGTATTTGAGCGAGCAAAAAAAATTAAGCTACTCTCGTGCGACGTAGATGGAGTCATGACCGACGGTGCATTATTGTTCACCTCTGAAGGCCAGGAAATCAAAGCCTTTAACATTCTGGATGGCCAAGGCATCAAAATGCTCCAAAACAGCGGTGTTAAAATCGCGATTATTACAGGCCGGACCTCAGCCATGGTAGAGAACCGGGCCAAAAACCTTGGCATTGATATTCTCTACCAAGGGAGAGAAGACAAAATCAACGCCATTCAAGACATTGCCAACGATCTTGGTTTGACTCTCGATCAGATTGCACACATTGGCGACGATTTACCTGACCTCCCTGTTATTCGCAAAGTAGGTCTGGGCGTTACCGTTCCGAACGGTGCCGATCTCGTCAAAGAACATGCACACCACTGTACAACGCGTGCAGGAGGTAAAGGTGCTGTCCGTGAACTCTGCGAACTGATCATGAAAGCTCAGGATACGCTCACTGCTGCTCACGAAGCCTATTTGCAATAGTCACTAGGTCTTCAGAGCGCCAAGAGCCAAACAGCATGATTACAAAAGAGAAGCTAATACAAATTTTCAAAATTGGGCCATTTATCCTTGCGGCCATTGCTTTGCTGTTTTGGCTCAACCTTCAGGAAGAGAATGCTTCCATTCAGACCTCCCGAACCAATATTACTGACGCACCCGATCTAACCTTAATTAACTCGTCCTCTAAACACTACGACGAAAACGGACAACAACAGTACCGTCTTACCGCCTCGAAGATCGATCACTACAAAGACGAACGAACAGCCGTTTTTCAACAGCCTAGATTATTTAACAATCAACAAGGTACCGAATGGACGGCCGAAGCAGAACAAGGCCAGGCAAACCTGGATTCCGATATCATCGTTCTTAAAGATCAGGTGAAAATTGATAGAAATACGGCCGACCAAACCGTTAGGCTACGCACATCAGAACTATCGATTGATACTAAGCAGAATATTGCAGAAAACGATGTTCTTACGGTCATTCATTCAGGCAACAGTTATATTGAAAGCAAAGGGTTTCAGACAAATCTCAATACCAATGAAACCCTATTGAAAGCAAATGTACGAGGGACGCATGACGTTCAAAAGTAAATTATCTATTGCAAGTTTTCTATTACTACTGATAAGCGCACCACTTTATGCGCTTCCGGAAGACAAGACTCAGCCGATTCAGTTAGAAGCAGACCAAGCAAAACTGAACAATGAAACAGGCATATCAGAATACCTAGGCAATGTTGTCATTATTCAAGGTACAGCACAGCTTCGAGCGGATAGAGTCATTCTTCACACTGCAAATAATGAAGTGGTTCGCATGGAAGCCTTTGGTTCGCCTGCCAAATACCAACAAATTCTACAGCCCAACGAACCGCCAACCCACATCGAGGGTAACACTTTAGACCTTAAGATTGCCGACCAATTAGCGGAAGTTACCGGCAACGGAAAAGTATTTAAAGGTGAAGACAAACTCTCCAGCGAAAAGATCACCTATTCGCTTAAAACAGGGGAGCTGAATGCAACCAAGAGCGAAAACAGTTCGGACAGTCGGGTTCGTTTCATTTTCCATCCGCCAGAAAAGAAAAGCGACAAATCCGCTTCACCTTCTACTGATCCTAAGCCACAACAATAGGGCCAATGGAGCAGAACAAACTTGGCTCGTTCCATTTAATCAGGACAGTTCCGAAAAATCAGGATAAGTAAACTATGAGTTGTCTCGAAGCCAGTCATCTTGCTAAAAGCTACAACAAACGCAAGATCATTAAAGATGTTTCACTGTCGGTAAAAAGTGGTGAAGTTGTTGGCTTACTCGGACCCAATGGCGCGGGTAAAACCACCTGTTTTTATATGATTGTCGGTTTGGTTCAGGCGGATCAGGGCAAAGTAACTATTGATGGCAAAGACATCACCCACTTTCCGATGCATGGGCGAGCAAAAGTTGGCTTAGGCTACCTTCCTCAGGAAGCCTCGATCTTCCGAAAGCTGACCGTCTCTGAGAATATCTACGGTATCCTCGAACTTCGAACCGACCTGTCCGAAAACGAGAAAAAAGAAAAACTGGAATACCTTCTTCAGGAATTCCACATCACCCACATCCGAGATTCATTAGGCATGAGCTTATCCGGTGGTGAACGCAGGCGCGCGGAAATAGCTCGCGCTCTGGCCACTGATCCCAAATTCATCCTTCTCGACGAACCCTTTGCGGGTGTTGATCCAATTTCCGTCAACGACATTCAAGGAATCATCAACCATCTCAAGGGACTTGGTATTGGCGTACTCATCACCGACCACAACGTACGAGAAACCTTAGGGATTTGTGATAAGGCTTATATCGTTGGGGAAGGACACATCATTGCAGAAGGGCAAAGCGAAGACGTCCTGAACAACCAGAAAGTGAAAGACATTTACTTAGGCGAGAATTTTAATATTTAATTAACGGCCTAATTTAGCCAGACAACCAGATACACAAATCAACACTTTCGGGATTATTTTGGTTTATACTTGGTTGCTAGTGGCAAAAAAATTGCTTGTGCGGTTTTCGGTAGATCATCAATAAGTACCAACCGCGCACGCTGAGTGAAAGCATAAGGATACGTTGTAATTTATGAAGACATCGCTTCAGCTCAAAATGGGGCAATCCCTAACTATGACGCCCCAGTTGCAACAGGCAATCAGACTGTTACAACTTTCTACTTTAGACTTACAACAGGAAATTCAACACGCATTGGAAAACAACCCAATGCTGGAAGTGGAAGAAGAGTTTGAACAAGCCTCTGCACCTTCCATTGAAGACCAGATGGCCGAAAAGCCATTGGATAATGATCCGTCGGACAATTCCTCCAATTCAGAATCACATGACTTTTCCAGTGATCTTGACGGTTCCAGTCATGAAGAGTACAGCCAGGACGAATTTAAAACGTCAGCTCACGAAGCCTCGGAAACCGACAGTGAATGGAATAATGACATTCCAGAAGACCTCACCATCGACACCGGCTGGGATGATATTTATCAACACACGCCAACGCAGGCATCGGCGCCGTCAGACGATGACGACTTTGATTTTGAATCCCGGAATTCTGTAACAGAAACGCTACAGGATCACCTTAATTGGCAGTTAAACCTAACGCCAATGACCGACGCCGATAAAATCATCGCTGAAAATATCATCGACGGCATCGACGACGATGGTTATCTTCACACCCCGATTGAAGACATCTGTGAAAGCGCCAACAAAGAATTAAACTTTGCTGAAGACGATGAAAACCGTATTGATACTGAAGAAGTTGAAGCCGTTCTTCACCTAATTCAACGCTTTGACCCGGTAGGCACAGGCGCACGAAGCCTACAAGAATGCTTACAAGTGCAACTTAATCAAATGCCTGCTGACACTCCTTACTTGTCAGAAGCAAAAATTGTTGTCCTTCGCTATCTGGAATTGTTAGGCAATAAAGATTTTGCCGGAATCATGCGAAAAGGCCGCATCAAAGAAGATGTGCTTAAAGAAATTATCAGTTTGATTCAAACTCTTCACCCTCGTCCTGGTGAACAAATCAATCAACAGACGCCGGATTACGTTGTCCCGGATGTGATTGTTCAAAAAGTAAATGGACGTTGGCGAGTTGATCTCAACCCAGAAATCACGCCTAAAATTCGCATCAACCCAAGTTATGCGTCTCTTATTCGACGAGCTGATTCCAGTGCAGACAACACCTTCCTTAAAGATCACATGCAAGAAGCAAAGTGGTTTTTAAAAAGCCTCCAAAGCCGTAACGAAACTCTTCTTAAGGTTGCAACCAAAATCATGGAGCACCAACGAGGGTTCCTGGACTATGGTGATGAAGCAATGAAGCCTTTGGTTCTGCATGATATTGCCGAAGCTGTCGAAATGCATGAATCCACCATTTCCCGTGTGACTACGCAAAAATACATACATACGCCTCGAGGTATTTTTGAGCTTAAATACTTCTTCTCAAGTCATGTAAGTACGTCATCGGGCGGTGAATGTTCCTCGACCGCTATCCGTGCAATTATTAAGAAACTTGTTGCTGCCGAAAACCCTAAAAAACCGCTCAGCGATAACAAAATCGCCACATTGCTGGGTGAGCAAGGGATTAAAGTTGCAAGAAGAACCATTGCCAAGTATCGGGAGGCAATGAACATCCCACCATCGAATGAACGTAAACGATTGGTTTAAAAATAGTTTTGTTCGAGAGAAGCGAATTGATACAGGTCATTGTATTCGATCCATGCTAGGACTATATTAAAGATGAAGGAGGCGCAGACCTCCTCCAGCAATTACAAACGTAGCTGGAATCTTTTGGACCACAGCATACAAATTTAAGGAGTCCTATATGCAAGTGAACATCAGTGGCCACCACCTAGATATTACTACCAACATTCGCGATTATGTCACTTCCAAATTAGACCGACTTGAGCGACACTATGACCAGATAACAAATGTTCAAGTTACACTGAGTATTGAAAAACAAAGACAATTGGCAGAAGCCAAGTTACATGTAACCGGTGGTGAAGTGTTTGCTAACGCTGAGCACGACGATCTTTATGCAGCGATTGACGCACTAACAGATAAACTAGATCGTCAGTTGATTAAACACAAAGAGAAATCTCAGTCTCGCTAACCTAAGTAAACATCGAAACGTTTAAACATGTAGCTTCGTTAAAAGAATTATTGACGAGCAACATTAATGGATTTATCAAGCATACTATCCAAAGAGCGCACCTTACGGTGCGCTTCCTGTCAGAGCAAGAAACGCACAATCGAAGAACTATCCAGTATTCTTTCAGAGCACATCCCCGGTCCTTCAGCGCATGAGATCTTTGATGCCTTAATTGAAAGAGAACGACTGGGCAGTACCGGACTCGGAGACGGCATTGGAATCCCCCATTGCAGACTTCCTTCCTGTGAAAAGCCAACCGGTGTACTTCTCGTTCTTGAAAGCCCTATCGATTTCGACTCTTTAGACAAACAAAAAGTAGATATCATTTTTGCTCTTGTTGTCCCACAAGAGGCAAACGATGATCACCTGGATATTCTGGCGACCATTGCAGGGAAATTCAGTCACCCGGAGTTTCGGGACAAACTGAGAGCCACAAGTTCAAACGAAGAACTGTTTCAAGTAATCACCAGTTGATATCTGACTATACTAATAAATGCCTCATACATCGGAGCACTAAGGAGAACCCATGAAATTAGTATTTGTAAGTGGTCGTTCCGGCTCCGGTAAGAGTTCCGCGCTTCATGCGCTTGAGGACTGCGGTTTTTATTGTGTCGATAACTTACCTGAACCTCTTCTTCTTCACTTACTTGATACGATTTCCGTTTCTCCAGACTTTGAAAAAACAGCGATCAGCGTCGACATACGAAACTTCGATGGCTCTCCTGACCAACTGACAAATACGCTCAAAACGCTAAAGCAAAAGAACATCCAGTATCAGATCATCTTTTTAGACAGCGACGAAGACACCATCGTCAAGCGCTACAACGCCTCACGCCGAAAGCACCCGTTAAGTTCTGAACAATGCTCTTTAAGAGATGCAATCAAACTGGAACGAACCGTATTAGCGCCTTTATTAAATAACGCTGATTTAGTCGTAGATACATCTACCCTATCGGTACACGACCTACGCAGTTTAATGCGAACCCGCGTTGCCACACATAAACAAAATGAAGTATCGCTACTGATTCAGTCGTTTGGATTTAAATATGGCGTTCCAACGGACAGTGACTTACTCTTTGACGTACGTTGCTTACCCAATCCTTACTGGGAACCTACGTTGAGAAACTTCACCGGTAAAGACAAAGAAATTGCCGAATTCCTCGACAAACAAGACAGCACTCATCAGATGCTAAACGACATTACCCAGTTTATTGAGCGCTGGACACCACAATATCAAAAGTCCGGGCGCGCTTACATTACGGTATCTATCGGTTGTACAGGCGGCTGTCACCGCTCGGTATACATTGCAGAACAACTCACCAAACATTTCTCAGATATCTATTCTGAGGTTCACCTAAAACACACCCAACTCTAACTTCTTGATCGTACAAATAAAAACCAAAAAAAATTTCCAACATCTAGGTCAAATAGATTATCATCATTTGGTGTTAGAATTCTGCGTAATTACAACATAAGGATGAACGTTTCGATGCAGCAAATAGAAGTAACCCTGATCAACAAACTAGGACTTCATGCACGTGCTGCGGCGAAATTGGTTAACACTGCAACCAGTTTTTCTTCTGATATCACCATCAAAAAAGACCAACAATCCGCGAACGGAAAGAGCATCATGGCCGTCATGATGTTAGCGGCTTCGTGTGGTACCGAACTTAGCATTACCGCCGACGGAAAAGACGAAGAAAACGCGCTCAAAGCCATCGAGCAACTCATTGCAGACCGTTTTGATGAACCCGAATAGCACGATTTAATAAAATCAACATGCTGTAAGCGTGTATAATTAACGCTACTTATCATCTAGTTTACTTAACACACTGATTAACTTTTTATTCAAACCATCTGGGAACGATAATGGCAGGTGCTATGGGCAGTACAAGCAGCTCATCTCGCATGAGAGCACTTAACCGGGCTTTGGAGTCCGGGGCTTTGTCACAAGTGAGCAGAATGCTCAACCATACGTTATCCAGTGCAGAACTTGGTCACCTTCTAGAGTCATCACCTCCTCATACCCGTAAAGTTTTATGGGAATTGCTGGAGAAGAAAAAGCAAAGCACCATTCTTCCTTTCCTTGGTGACGATCTGATCGCAGACGTTCTTCGCGACATGAGCGCGGAAGAAGTAGCCGATGTGACCAGTGATGAAGACATCGACATTGATGATGTTGTAGATATTCTCCAGATACTTCCTGAGCGGGTCACGCAGGACGTACTGAACGCAATGGATGACCAGAACCGTCAGCGCATTGAAGCGATTCTTTCCTTCCCGGAAGATACCGCTGGCGGTCTAATGAACACAGATACCGTAACCATTCGTCCAGACATTACCTTGGACGTGGTATTACGTTATTTGCGCCGACATGAGAGCATTCCGGCCACTACAGATACCCTGGTCGTAGTTAACCGGAAAGATGAGCTTATTGGCTTACTACCTATTTCAAAATTATTGGTAACAGACCCGTCGATTACAGTCCGTGAAATCATGGAAACCGACTTTCCCAGAATCACCGCCGACACGCCAGACGATCATGTTGCCCAACTCTTCGAACGTGAAGACTTGGTTTCTGCGCCCGTTGTCGACAAAGAAGGTCGACTCTTAGGCCGTATCACCATTGATGACGTGGTCGATGTTATCCGGGAAGACGCCGATCACTCCCTGATGAGTATGGCCGGTCTGGACGAAGATGACGACATCTTTGCCCCCGTACTCAAAACCAGTCGACGTAGGGCGATTTGGCTGGGCATAAATTTATTAACGGCCTTTATTGCGTCTGCCGTTATTGGCATTTTTGAGCAAACTCTCGATAAAGTTGTTGCCCTAGCTATTCTAATGCCGATTGTTGCAAGCATGGGTGGCATTGCCGGAAGCCAAACCTTAACCCTGGTGATCCGAGGCATCGCCACCGGACACATTCGGCAGAACAACCTGAGATGGCTACTCAGCCGTGAAGTCTTGGTAGGTTTACTCAATGGCCTTCTCTGGGGCTTAGCAGTTGCTGTTGCCGCTGCACTGTGGTTCTCCGACCCTAAAATTGGCATCATTATCGGAACCGCATTGATCATTAATCTGGTCGTTGCGGTTTTCTCAGGCAGTATGCTTCCCTCTTTGTTAAAATCTATCAACATAGATCCTGCCTTGGCAGGCAGTGTACTTCTAACAACCATTACCGATGTCGTTGGCTACTTTGTATTTTTAGGTCTGGCAACGGCATTTTATAGCTTTGCCTGATCAGGCAAAAAAGCTCTCAATCGTTAAGGTATTCTCATGGCACGCAAAAGACCCGAGCTCAACGATGACTTTGAAGATGAGATTGAAATCATCAGCAAAAGCCAACTCAAACGCGAAGCATCATTTCTTCAGGATCTCGGAAAAGAATTGGTCGACCAAAAGCAATCCCTTCTGGATGAAATGAATCTCACGCCCGATTTGATGGAGGCGATTCAGGAGCACAAACGCTTAAAGCAGAGAGAGGCCAAGCGCAGACACATGCAATACATTGGTAAATTAATGCGTGATGTGGATGCTGACGCCATTCAGGAAGCACTTGAAAAAACCAAAGCCGGCAGTGACCAGCAAATCAGACATCTACATCAAGTTGAGCGGTGGCGCGATCGCTTAATCGAAAGCGACGACGCCATCACCCAATTTTTTGATGAATATGAAGCGGACGTCCAGCAATTACGACAATTAGTCAGGAATGCCCGCAAAGATCAAAAAGAACAGAAGAACCGTGGTCATGCCAAAAAACTCTTTCAATGGCTGAAAGACGCGATTCCTTTCTAAGACCAAATACTATTCGCTCGGAGCATCCACCTTGGTGGTTGCTTCCATCACAGGCTCATCCCAAGTACCTGAGATTTGATAGTTCACTCCAGTAAACTGATCAACTACGCCACCCCAAACACCTTGCCCAAGCAGCATAATACCTCCAATCAGAGGGTTCACCCCGGCCACCACAACCGCCAGAGGTAACGTACCACTCACAGGAACGGACAAACGCATATCCATATCCAGCGTTTCATCCGCCATATTCGTTGCTCCGCCAAGGGTGATATTGGCACTTGGACCGGTAATCTCGATTGGGTTTTCAATATCCACAATCGCCTGGTTGATCGACAAACGTCCGGTAATCTCATCAAACGCCAAACCTGACGAATAAACATCGCTAAAGTCTAATTTTAATCGACGTCCCAATGAGCTGAGATTGAACAAGCCAAAGACCTTCAGAGTACTGGCAGAATTGGAGACATTAAGAAACTGCCCATCCTCAACCGAAACATCAATCACTCCCTGAGTGGTTAAGCGGTCAAACGCTGCTGGGCTACCTTGCCAATAGGACAGCACATCCAAATTAACCCGTTTTGCCTTGAACGAAGGTTCATAGCCTAATGTTTTAAAGGTTGAATCAATGTGTCTCGACTTGATCGACGCATCCAGGAACGTAGAGTGTTCACCGTTATTAAATGTCCACCAAATTTGGCCAGTGGAATTAATCTCGGCAAAATTTGATTCCTTAATATCCAGTACAACACCTTGCTTGACCGGACTCAGGCTGGCTCGCCAAAAGCCCAGCTCTTTGCTTCCCTTTTGGAGCTTACTGATTTTGATATTGGTAGCTGGAATGTCTGCCGGATTAAGACTCTCAAACGGATCTTCTTTAGCAATCGCCGTATTAATTTTCGGCTTATCTTTCAATTTTGAGTCCGATTCAGCAGGCAGCTCGGCCGGAGGCAAAATGAGATAATCCAAATCCACATCAATAGGATTATCCCCTTTAGGGAAACGAATCGTACCGGAGGCCTGACGAGATCTAAGAGCAACTCTATGACCTAAATACGAAGAAGAGCAGCTCAAGGATAGATTATCGAAGGCCAACTCACCGAGACTCGCTTTCTCAATCATCACATCCGCATAAATAGATGAAGGCTCACTGCTTTCCTCACGTTCAAGACCTGACAACACATTGGCCCACGCTTTGAAATCCAATTGAGATAATCGAGCAAAAATAAAGGTGCCCTGATCCGGGATTCTGGATTCTTTTGGTAAACGACCAAAGGACACAGCCGTGCGCTCCACTCCGGTCTTGGGACGTATCTCGTAATCCACATTCAATGCCCCAACATCAATAGAGTGACTCACCTGATCAGGATTCGAGCGCCCCTGGTAGACAAAAATCATAGACTTGTCAGCGTCATTTTTGGTCATCGGATAAGGCAAAGAAGAAACAACGCCCTCCAAACTCGAATGAACATTGACCGAGAATTCATTCTCTGTAATCTGACTATTAAAATAATAATCAACATCACCTTCCAGATACTCGTTGAAAGACTCAGGTAATGTTTGCCACTCCAACAATGAAGTGACTTTGGCCTTTCCTCGACCTTTAATCTGGTACTGATCCGAGTTGGTTTCGAGCGTTAAGCTAACATTCCCACCCAAGGCTTGTCCGGTAAGTTGCCTTACAGCCAAATCACGCTCACTGGTATAGACAATTTCACCTTGAACGTCAGACACTTCAGGAAGACCAGGAAGAATGACACTGGCTTTCTGAGGGAACACTTCGAATTCAACATTCGAGATATCATTCGTATTCAAATCAAAGGTAAGCCCCCCAAGTACACTCGCCTCACCAGCCAGCGTCCAATCTTGTAGCGCCTTACCTAAAGTGGCGTCCAAAGGACTCTGCTGAATAAACCTGAGATAGCGTTTTAATTGCGACTGAGAATGCAAAGCGATGTTCAGGTCAGAAGCATCGTCCTGCCAGATATCGGGATAAATAACACTAAGATCTTCAATCGGATTACCAAGCGTGACACCCGATACTTTCGCAATAAGATCTTTATTATTAATTTCGAAATGCCCTGAGAAATTATCAACAGCTGGCCACGCCGGGTCGTACACCAACTGCTCACCCGATGCCTTAGTGTCAATCATCAAGGTATCTGTCACTGGCGCGGCCGGATCGAGACTCAAGGTCAGCAGCAAACGCCCGTCATTTAATTGCGTCTGTGTTAGTGCCGAATCCATCCAGGTTAATAATTCAGGCTCCAGATCTACCGGCAAAAACTCAAGCACCTGACCCGGTTGGGCGTTTGAAATACTAACATCCAACGCCAGCCTTGCTTCGTCCGACAAAAATTCCCATTCAAAAGCAAAGCCTAACGCCGCATCTATCTTCTCTGAATTAATACTTAAACCGTGACTGAATACCCGTAGATTCTCTCCATCTAACCACCAGTCCACCCGGCCATCCAAGGAATGAAAGTCCTGAGTATTCCGAAATATTCCCGGATAAGACAGGGTTGGATTCATGGCTGAAAACTCCACATATCCCTGACTCTCTTCAACCACCAGTTTTCCGTTCAATTGATTAAGCCCTGGCGCCCCTTCCCAAGACTCTACCGACAATTCACTTAGGTCGCTTTCAAAACGGAAATCGCCATCACGATTAACCCATAAGACGGGATAGCTCAGCAGACCTTGTGGGGTTAGTATCGATAAATCTTTCTTTAATTTCTCAAAGGAATTCGGTAACCAACTGATCATGGAATTCAGTTTGCCAACATCCACTTCTGGTGTCGTCCACCACCAATTACCTAAATAATCACACAACAAACGATGAGAACTGGTGACATAGTTTTCGTTATTTAGCGACACATTGGCCGACGGAATATTGATAGAACAATACGCTTCAGAGAACTCGCCACTGACATAAAAACGATCCGTCTTAATATCAAGGGGTTTATCATCATCCTGCTTCAATAAAGACAAATCACTGACTTTCGACTCAGCGACAAAATTCATGCCCCTATAATTCCAGTTAAGCCAGACGTTCATTGAACCGGCCAAGCGATCCAACCGATAGCTTTCCGTTAACTGAAAATTTTGAGCCCAATCCAGGGAGTCCAAATCATCTGCATCGATGAATAAATCAAAGTTGAACGCAGGCTCACCAGGTAAATGCCAGGCTTCTCCCCGAAAGGACAAATCAATCGGGTTTCTGTCCCCTTCAACCTCGCCTTCCAGCGTGGTGTAATCACCTTTTTTAGTAACCAACACATCCAATTTAAGAGGACGATCGAACGGTTCATCGGCATGATACAAATGGATAATGGCTTCTCTGAGATCAAAGTTCCCCTGATACAACACCAGATCAATCCAGCGATTAATTTCGAGACTGTCTTTCTCCGCTAAGTCAGTGGTTTTTCGGGAAATGCCATCCAAAGACCAGGAAAGATCTTCTCGCTGCCGGACCGTCAACTCCAACGCATCAATCACAAACTCATCGAACACCGGCCGCAGATAAATAAGCGACTTCAGCGTGTTCAATTCAATCAGTATGTTTTTGGCTTCGGCTAAAGGTTCCTTCGTCTCGGTATTAACGACCTTGAGATCTGAAAATGACAGCAGCGGATTCAACCCGGACATCTGGTTATGGGAACTGGAAAACGCCAAATCATAACCGGATTGGGTTTCCAGCCAGAATTCAATGTCCTTGCTATAGTGGTTATAGCCCCACAACAGGACTTGAGCTAACGACCAGGTCAGCATAAATACGATGGCACAGACGAAAAACAGCCGCCAAAGCCAAAGCTCGACTTTTCGAGTAATGGTCGTTAATGGAAGCGCCATAACTTACCCTAATAACACCACATCAAACTGTTCTTGCGAATACCCCGGCTCCACCTGAAATTGAATCGGAGTACCGATAAACTCTTCAAGATCAGCCACACTGGCAGACTCTTCATCAAGCAACATATCGACCACAGGTTGGGATGCCAACACCATATAACCGGTACTGCCATACGCACGAGATTCACGAATGATTTCCCGGAAAATCTCATAACACACCGTTTCGGCCGTTTTTAACGTGCCTCGACCATCACAGGATGAACAAGATTCTGTTAATAACTGCCCCAGACTTTCACGAGTTCGCTTACGTGTCAGTTCAACCAGACCTAGCTCAGAGACACCGCTAATTTTGGTTTTAGCATGATCTTTTTCCAACTGTTTCTCGAGCATTCTCAACACCTGTCGCTGATGCTCGGTGTCTTCCATATCAATGAAATCGAGAATGACGATACCACCCAAGTTTCTCAGTCTTAGCTGACGACCGATGGCGGTTGCGGCTTCCAGATTGGTTTTGAAGATGGTTTCTTCGAGGTTTCTGTGACCGACAAATCCACCGGTATTCACATCCACCGTGGTCATGGCTTCAGTCTGATCAATGATGATATAGCCACCAGACTTCAACTGGACCTTACGAGTTAACGCGCGCTGTAACTCATCTTCTACCCCATACAAATCAAAGATTGGTCGCTCACCTGGGTAATACTCCAACTGCTCAACCACTTCGGGAACATACTTTTCTGAAAACTGCTGAGACTTTTGAAAGGTCTCTTTGGAGTCAATCCGGATTTTTTCGATGTTAGGGCGAACCAAGTCTCGCAGTGCACGCTTGTACAAAGGCAAGTCTTCAAAAATCAATGCAGGTGCTTTCACATTGACCATGCTCGCTGAAATATAGCTCCATAAACGACGAAGGAAGTTCACATCGGTCAGAATGTCTTCCTCAGGAACACCATCAGCCGCCGTTCTTAAAATAAATCCATCAGGGTTGGCGGTGCCTTCTGCAACATCTTCCGCAATGGCCTCACTGACGATGCGTCTTAAACGCTCCCGCTCTTGTTCGTCTTCAATACGCTGAGAAATACCCACATGCTCATTTTCCGGCATGTACACCAGATAGCGGGAAGGAATCGAAATACGAGTGGTTAACCGCGCCCCTTTTGTACCAATAGGGTCTTTGGTGACCTGAACTACAATCTCTTCACCTTCATTCAATAAAGCGCTGATGTGATCAGGATTTTGCTTGGCAAACTCAGAAGACTTGGGAGGTAAATTAATATCCGCCGCATGAATAAACGCCGCTCGCTCAAGACCAATATCCACAAACGCAGCCTGCATCCCAGGTAACACCCTGACCACTTTCCCTTTATAGATATTACCAACGATGCCACGAGTATTGCTTCGCTCAATGTAGACCTCTTGCAGCATGCCGTTCTCCACAACAGCCACTCGGGTTTCCACCGGGGTCACATTAACTAGAATCTCACCGTTTTTTATTCCTGAGGCCATGACCACCACCCTTCTATTTCTACATCCATGAGTAATTCCGCAGTTTCTGCCAACGGCAGCCCAACCACAGCACTGTAACTGCCCTCAATTGAGCGCACTAACATTCCACCTTTTCCCTGAATACCATACGCCCCTGCCTTATCGCAGGGTTCTTGCGTATGCCAATAGGCTTCCGCCATGCTTCTTGATATCTCGCGGAAACACACCTGCGCAGAAACCAGTCGAGAATGGCATTCGTCATTGTGAACCAGCGCAATACCCGTTAACACTTCGTGCTTACGGTTAGACAAACTCAGCAGCATATCTACGCCATGCGCTTTCGATTCAGGCTTGCCCAGAATGATATTATCAATCACCACACTAGTATCCGAACCTAATACCCACGTATCAGGATTCGTATTAGCAACCGCCTGTGCTTTCTCAATCGCCAAACGCAACACATAGTCGTTAGGATTTTCTTGCTGAAAAGGCGTTTCATCAATATCTGCCGGACAGCAGTGAAACGTCACCCCTAGCTGCTCAAGCAACTCTCTTCGACGAGGAGACTGAGACGCGAGTATTAATGTCATCAGAGAAACCAATTAAATTAGTGAATATGCCATCTAAGATTTAAACGGCGAATCATGTGGTACATCGACGGCCACAACAGCGCACTGACCAGAGACGGCAACAAAAACCATAATACATCTGAAATCGAACCTACTCGTTCTTGCCACCAATAACTCATTAACTTAGTAAGCCCCAGCATTAAGAACACCATCATCGACTGTTGAAACAAATTAAACATCCGCATTCGCTGGTACAAGGTAAGACACAGGTAGGCAATCACCGCATACTTGATGGCATTCAGCCCGAGGTTATCTCCTTTGAAGATATCGACTACCAGCCCGACAAGCCAACAGCTGATAACCCCCACTTTGTAAGGAAGAAACATCACCCAAAAGATTAAAATCAACGCCATCCATTCAGGACGCGCCACAGCTAACCAATCAGGTAAAGGCCACAACTCCAACAACAAGGCACAGAAGATCCCCGCGCAAAATGGCCAGTACCAATTCTTGGGGGTATGATCATTCATTTCGCAACTCCAGCCTCTTTCTGGGCATTTCGCTCAATGAAATCCTGCTCTATTTCTGCTTTTGGCGTTTTCAATACCAACCACTGGCGACTGCGATCCAATTCAGCAACAGGCAACGCCTTAACCAACGCATACGGCCTCCCCGGATCGTGATAGACCGAGGTCACGCGTGCCACAGGGTAGCCTGGTGGAAACTTACCCCCCAAGCCAGAGGTGAGTAACAAATCCCCTTCCACAACATCAGCAGTATCGGCAACATAAATGAGTTTCAGTTCATTAATATCACCGGTTCCTACAGCAATGGCGCGCGTTCCATTACGATGAACTTCCACAGGAACCGCATGGGTACTGTCGGTAATCAAAAGAACACGAGAGTAGTGATAACCCACCTCAACAACTTGTCCGATCAGCCCTTTCGCATCAATAACCGGCCACCCTTCCTGAACGCCGTTATTTAACCCCACATCAACAACCGTACGATGCACAAACGGATCAGGATCAACGCTCACTACTTCCGTTAGCATATGATCAACATCAACACGTTTGGAACCACCCAAGGTTTCACGCAACCGGATATTTTCAGCCGTTAATGCCGCCATTCGTTGCATGTTCTTCTTGAGGATGATGTTCTCCGAGGCCAACTTCTTGTTCATTTCAATTAAGTCAGCTCGGCTGGTCAACATATCGTCGACTACTTCAGCGGTCTCGTAAGGAATGTCCAGTAAATGATAGAAGGGAACGGTGGTTAACCCAATTACACGCTTAGCCGGGTCCAACCAGTTGGTGGTCTTATCGATCAAAATCAGGATGGCAGATAACACAGCTACAATAAGTAACCGCATATAAAGAGATGAACCTGAACTAAAAATCGACTTCATGAATTCAGTATATCCAGAAATAAAAGCCCAACGCTAAACGACTGATCGGCCTTCATTTTTCTTATCAATTTTAAACAGCAAAGCCGCTTACAGCAGGCTGTAAACGGCTTACACAAGTAACAAGCACTTTACACAGGTGATGAATTCACCAAATGTTTACTCACCCGCTAATAGCGAGAACGACTGCTTGTCCATCATTTCCAGAGCCATACCGCCACCACGAGCAACACAGGTCAACGGATCTTCGGCCACAATCACCGGCAAGCCAGTTTCATGAGTAATCAGTTTGTCCAGATCACGAAGCATCGCGCCACCACCGGTTAGTACAATACCACGGTCCGCAATGTCCGATGCCAATTCAGGTGGACACTGTTCCAACGCACTTTTCACAGCCTGAACGATCTGAGAAAGCGCTTCCTGAAGTGCTTCCAGAATTTCATCGCTGTTCAAGGTAAAGCTACGAGGTACACCTTCCGCCAAGTTGCGGCCACGAACATCGATTTCACGAACCACGCCACCCGGGAATGCAGAACCAATTTCTTGCTTGATGCGCTCAGCAGTAGAATCACCAATCAACGAGCCGTAGTTACGACGAACATAAGTCACTATTGCATCGTCAAAACGGTCACCGCCAACTTTGACAGAATCTGCGTAAACAATACCATTCAAAGAAATGATCGCGATTTCAGTGGTACCACCACCGATATCCACCACCATAGACCCATTAGCTTCTTCTACAGGAAGACCGGCACCAATCGCTGCGGCCATCGGCTCATCGATCAAATAGACTTCACGAGCACCAGCGCCCTGAACTGACTCTTTAATCGCTTTACGTTCTACCTGAGTTGCCTTGCATGGAACACACACCAACACACGAGGGCTTGGGCTGATCATGCTGTTTTCGTGCACTTTATTAATGAAGAACTGAAGCATACGTTCAGTCACATGGAAATCAGCAATTACGCCATCTTTCATTGGACGAATCGCTGTAATGTTCTCTGGCGTACGGCCTAACATGCGTTTTGCATCTGTACCAACCGCCGCAACTGTTTTCTTGCCGTTGTGATTTCGAATAGCTACAACCGAAGGCTCGTCTAAAATAACACCCTGCCCACGGACGTAAATCAATGTATTTGCTGTACCAAGATCAATAGAGAGGTCGCTGGAAAACATCCCGCGGATTTTCTTAAAAAGACTCATATTCGCCTTAACGCTCTTATGCAATAGAGTGAGTAACCACCTATCCCTAGATGTTACCGAACAAGGATAGAAAGACCCTCACAATATATCGAAAAAATTGAGACAAACTGTACCAACCAGCCAACGCTAGAGCAAGCCATAAAGGCCTAATTCCGCATCTTTTGTTGTTGTTTTAATTAATATTCCTTGAAGCTATGTATTTTGTAGCCGAATTTCACCTAAAATACCAAGTTTATTTAAGAGCGCATTCCCTCGCACTTTCGCTGAATTCATCATATAGTTTCGAGCAACATGATAGTTTCAAACAAACTAGCCCATTCAGCACAACCCGAATATTTTGAAATGTGCTTAGATATGAACCACTAATCGGCTTCCAGTAGTTTTTCTGAAGAAAAATTGCAGCAACCAACAAGAGCAATGACAGATCATTACTCACGCTAAAGTCGAAACGTCATCCACAGGAGCAAGAGATGAGCATTGACCACGATCAGGTGGCAAAAATTGCTGAGCTGGCACGCTTAAATATTGAACCAGCTCAAATGGATCAATATGCGGAAAATCTATCCAGCATTCTTGATTTAGTTGATCAACTACAAGCAGCAGATACAGATGGCATTGACCCCCTTGCCAACCCACTAGATGCTGTTCAACGTCTACGTCCTGACCAAGTCACCGAAACCAATCAACGTGAGCACTTCCAGAAAAATGCGCCAAGCGCAGACAAAGGCTTATTCCTGGTTCCTAAAGTAATTGAGTGATTTTTTGTCACCCAGCAGCCTTAACCAAACTGGATTCAAAACACATTTAAACGTTTTATTGGACAGATTTCATGCATAACAAAACGCTAGCTGAGTTAGCTCAAGGTCTCCAATCCGGAGAGTTTTCCAGTGTCGAGCTAACATCACACTATTTAGACCGAATTAAATCTCTCGATGAGAAGACCAACGCATTCATTACGGTCACTGAAGAGCATGCGCTGGCACAAGCCAAGCAAGCAGATCAGTTACGGGCAGACGGCAAAGCAGGCGCTTTATCCGGTATACCTATCGCTCACAAAGACATCTTCTGTACCGAAGGCGTAAAGACCAGCTGTGGTTCAAAAATGCTGGACAACTTCATCGCGCCGTACGAATCAACCGTTACGCAGAAATGTAACGAATCCGGTTTAATCATGTTGGGTAAAACCAACATGGACGAATTCGCTATGGGTTCATCCAACGAATCAAGCTTCTACGGTGCCTGCCACAACCCTTGGGATCTGGATAAGATTCCAGGCGGCTCGTCCGGTGGTTCTGCAGCTGCAGTTGCCGCTCGCCTGGCACCTATTGCTACAGGTACAGACACCGGCGGTTCTATCCGTCAGCCAGCTTCTATGTGTAACATCACTGGTTTGAAACCAACCTATGGTCGCGTTAGCCGCTGGGGGATGATCGCGTTCGCTTCCAGTCTTGATCAGGCAGGCCCGATGGCACAAACCGCCGAAGACGCTGCAATGCTATTAAATGTGATGGCCGGTCTGGATCTGAAAGATTCCACCTCAATGGATCAACCTGTTCAAGACTACACTGCCGACCTTAACAACGGTTTAGAAGGTCTTCGTATTGGTCTACCGAAAGAATATTTTGCAGAAGGTCTGAACGGCTCTGTGAAAGCGGTGATTGAAGCTTCTATCAAAGAGCTTGAGAAACAAGGCGCGATCATTAAAGAAATCAGCCTGTCGACCACTAACCTGTCTGTACCTGCCTACTATGTTATCGCACCGGCAGAAGCATCAGCTAACCTGTCTCGTTTTGACGGTGTTCGTTATGGTTACCGTTGTGAAGATCCTCAAAATCTAGAAGATCTCTACAAACGTTCCCGTGGTGAAGGTTTCGGTGACGAAGTGAAGCGACGCATCATGATTGGTGCGTATGCACTATCAGCCGGTTATTACGACGCCTACTACAAAAAAGCACAGCAAGTACGCCGTTTAATCAAGAACGACTTTGCCAATGCCTTTAACGAAGTCGATGTCATTGCCGGCCCAACAGCACCAACCACGGCATTCAAAATGGGTGAAAAGACCAGCGACCCGGTCACCATGTATCTGGAAGACATCTTCACCATCTCTGTAAACCTGGCTGGACTACCAGCCATTACCGTACCAGCTGGCTTCGCTGACGGTATGCCAACAGGCTTACAACTGATCGGAAACTACTTCCAGGAAGCAAAACTATTGAACATCGGTCATAAGTATCAACAAGCGACTGATTGGCATAAGAAAACACCTGAGCAGTTTGCCTAATTGAAAGATGAATAGAGAGACCAAACGACCACCTTTTGGTACTCAACCATTAGCAAACATCACGAAATAAACTGCTCAAAGAAAGAGGAAGACAGTATGGAATGGGAAACGGTTATTGGACTGGAAATCCACGTTCAACTTGCTACCGAGTCCAAGATTTTTTCTGGTGCCAGCACCACCTTTGGTGCTGAACCAAATACTCAGGCGTGTGCCGTAGACCTTGGCCTGCCAGGTGTATTACCGGTAGTTAACGAAAAAGCCATCGAACTTGGCGTTCGCTTTGGCTTGGCGATCGATGCCGAGATCGGCATGAAGTCAGCATTTGACCGCAAAAACTACTTCTATCCGGATCTGCCAAAAGGCTATCAAACCACACAGATGGACTACCCGATCGTTGGGAAAGGCCATGTGGACATCGAACTGGAAGACGGAACAGTAAAACGTATCGGTGTAACCCGCGCTCATTTGGAAGAGGATGCAGGTAAATCACTACACGAAGACTTTGACGGTCAATCCGGTATCGACTTAAACCGTGCGGGTACGCCACTGCTTGAAATCGTTTCCGAGCCTGACATTCGCTCAGCAAAAGAAGCGGTAGCTTACGTTAAGAAGATCCACTCATTGGTTCAATACCTCGATGTGTCTGACGGCAACATGTCGCAAGGCTCTATGCGTGCTGACTGTAACGTATCCATCCGCCCGAAAGGTCAGGAAGAGTTTGGTACGCGTACCGAGATCAAGAACGTAAACTCGTTCAAGTTCATCGAGAAAGCCATTAACGCTGAAATCGAACGTCAAATCGATCTGATTGAAGACGGCGGCAAAGTAGTTCAGGAAACCCGTCTGTACGATGCCAACAAAAACGAAACACGTTCTATGCGTAGCAAGGAAGTAGCCAACGACTACCGTTACTTCCCATGCCCGGACCTACTGCCTATCCACATCACTCAAGACTATGTGGAAGCGGTACGTGAGAGCTTGCCAGAACTGCCAGATCAGAAATGCGAGCGATTCCAGAACGAACTAGGCCTTAGCCATTACGATGCGTCAGTCATCTCTGCCAGCCGAGCTATGGCGGATTTTTTTGAAACCGTACAAAGTAAGATTGACGATGCTAAATTAGCAGCAAACTGGGTAATGGGGGAATTGTCTCGTCTATTGAATCAAGATGACAAAGACATTACTGAAAGCCCTGTATCTGCAGATCAGCTTGCTGAAATGCTGACTCGACTCAAAGACAACACCATCTCCAGCAAAGCGGCTAAAACCGTAATTGAAGCTCTATGGGCTGGCGAAGGGTCGGTGGATGAAATCATCGAGAAGAAAGGTCTTAAGCAAGTATCTGACACAGGTGCTATTGAAGCCATCGTCGACGAGGTCATTGCAAACTGTCCTCAGCAGGTGGAGCAGTATGTAACCGCCGAACCAGACAAACGAGGCAAAATGGTTGGTTTCTTCGTTGGCCAGGTGATGAAAGCATCTAAAGGTGCTGCCAACCCTGGGCAAGTAAACCAAGTATTGAAAAAGAAACTGGATGCACTTTGCTAGTATCTTTTTAACCTCTTACAAGCCGGGTATACCACCCGGCTTTTTTTATGCCCTTCCCCCTCATCTTTCCCCATGCCCCACCTTGACACAAGGTGTTCAATTTTTGTTCAAAAAATTGAAACACAGTGTTGGCATTCTAGTTGCAATATTCTTGATGTTCTTAAGGAAACTCAAAATTACAAATAGGAAACAGGGGAGACTGCAAGATGGGCGCAGCAGAAGAACTATTCATTGAATCTTATGATCTAAAAGACGACGAACCTACGAAAGAGAAAGGGAAAAGAGGCCGCAAGAACACTGCCGCTAAGCGACTGGCCGCACGAAGGAGCATTGAAGCCTACCAGGAAGAGCGTCAGCTCACCAAAAATCTTGAAGAATTCTGGTTTGATGAACTTTAAAACGCATTAAACCTACCAGAACCATAGGTAACACCCTGTTACCTATGGTCACACACAAACCGTCACCACCCCACTTAAAAATCAACCACTTAGTCAGAAAAGCCCTGCAAAAACGCACCACAAAAGAGCAGATCTGCCCTTTCATAAAAATTTCATCGAAACGTCATATGTGGATTTCAGTCTTGCCCATAGCCCCAGCGAGGAACCATTGTTTGTGGTATCGAGAGCTGATCCAACACTCTGGCAACCACAAAGTCCACCATATCATCGATCGACTCAGGCTGATGATAAAATCCTGGTGCTGCTGGCATCACCACAGCCCCCATTCGACTCAACTTGAGCATATTCTCAAGATGAATCTCCGATAACGGCATTTCTCGGACCAACAAAATTAATTTCTTACGCTCTTTCAATACAACGTCGGCCGCACGCTCAATCAAATTGTTACTCGCACCACAAGCAATCGCCGATAGTGTGCCGGTACTGCACGGACAAATCACCATTTGCCCTGGGCCACTTGACCCTGACGCCACAGGAGCTAACCAGTCTTCACGGCCAAAGACCTGAAGCAAGTTGTCGCCAATGTCGTATTTTTCGACCAAATACGCCTTTAATGCATCTGGATTGGCAGGCCAGCTTTCTTCTGTCTCTGTGGTAATTACCATTTGCGCCGCTTTCGATACCATTAAGAATACCGGCACATTCTGGGCAAACAGGCACTCCATCAAACGCATGCCATATTGCACACCGGAAGCACCTGTCATTGCGACAGTAACGGGCGTTAATTGATTAGATTGAGTCTGCATACTTCTCTCAATTTCTGGACTGCAAAGTTGCTAATTGATCTAAAAGTTTTTGATGAATACCACCAAAGCTCCCATTGCTCATACAGACAATGTGAGTCCCTGGCTTCGCAGCTGCGCACACCTGCATAATCAATTCATTCAAATCCGTGACCACGATATTGTGAGGCGCATCACCAAGGTAGTCGGCTAACTGATAATCCAGAGTGTCAGCCTGATACCAATAGCTTCTGTCTGCGGATTTTACCGAGGCTTCCAAAAGGTCGTTATGAACACCCATTTTCATCGTATTAGAACGAGGCTCTAACACTGCAATAATCGGCTGCTCCCCTACTCGGCTTCGAACACCTTCCAGAGTTAAACGAATGGCGGTTGGGTGATGTGCAAAGTCATCATAGACAGTAACACCTGCGACTTGCCCCTTTACTTCCAGACGACGTTTTACATTTTTAAAATTCCCCAAGGCATCAGCTACCACCTCGGGTAAAATACCGATACTTCGCGCAGCCGCAAAGACGCCCAAAGCGTTTGATACATTATGCATTCCCAGCAGCGACCACTCGACGCGAGCGACAGTCTTACCCTCAAAGCTCACGTCAAATGCCGAACCATCAGGGTTCACCAATACAGCTTGCCAATCAGCGTCCTGACCGTCGATAGATAACGTGTTTCGATCACTCCAACAACCCCGTGCCAAAACATCCTGAACATTTTCTTCCATTGCTTGACTGATCACCATGCCATTCGAGGGCACCGTACGTACCGCATGATGAAACTGGGTTTTTATTGCTTCCAAGTCGCGAAAGATATCCGCATGATCAAATTCGATGTTATTAATCAACAAGGTATTTGCATGGTAATGTACGAACTTTGAACGCTTATCAAAAAACGCACTGTCGTACTCATCCGCCTCAATAACGAAAAAATCACTTTCGCCAACACGAGCAGAAACACCAAAGTTTTGAGGCACACCACCAATCAAATAGCCCGGTTTAAATCCAGCAAACTCCAATACCCAAGCCAACATACTCGATGTAGTGGTTTTTCCATGAGTACCCGACACCGCCAACACCCACTTATCGCGCAACAGATGATCACCTAACCATTGCGGACCAGAGGTATAAGGAATATTTTCATTAAGAATTCGCTCAACACACGGATTTCCACGGCTCATGGCATTGCCGATCACCACCAAATCCGGCTTGGAATCCAGCTGGGCAGGATCAAACCCTTCGATAAGCTCAATACCGGCCGCTTCCAGTTGGTCACTCATCGGCGGATAGACATTTGCATCCGAGCCCGTCACTTTATGCCCCAACTGTTTCGCTATCTGCGCCAAACCACCCATGAAAGTGCCACAGACACCGAGAATATGAATATGCATATCGACTGAAATCCTTTGCTTAAACCGTCAAACCAATGCTTTAGGTATTATAGAAACCAGCGCACACACGAGCATAAAAGAAACACATCATCACGCTGAATTTTGACATTCGTCGACAAAGCATAACCCTTGCCTTTTCTCGTCGCAAAATTTTCCTTTTTTAGATAGAATTGGCGGCAATTTTTTACGGTTAAACGTTTGGAGCTTAAAGAATGACCACAATTAAAGACGCCTTAACGCAGCAAGGGTGTGATGCCTCGCTTATTGACGTAATTCAACGAATTTTGTCTGCCAGCAAGGACATATCTTTTAGATTGCAACAAGGCGCTCTAGCCGGAGTTCTTGGCTCAACCGAAGATGAAAACGTACAAGGTGAAACTCAAAAGAAGCTGGACGTTATCTCTAACGATCTTTTGAAAGATGCACTAAAACAATCACCTTACGTTCATGGCATCGCGTCTGAAGAAGAAGATTTTGCCGTACCTGGCAATGACGGTGGTCAGTACCTGGTAACCTACGATCCGCTGGATGGCTCCTCCAATATCGACATCAATGTTTCCGTTGGCACCATTTTCTCGATCATGAACACCACCGGCAATTCAGATCTTGGTGAAGATTTCCTTCAAGCAGGATCTAACCAGGTGGCAGCAGGTTACGTTCTTTATGGTCCATCCAGCATTCTTGTAATCACAACCGGTCAAGGCGTCTCTATGTGGACACTGGATCACACCATCGGTGAGTACGTACTTACCAACGCTAAGGTTCAAATCCCGGAGCAAACCAAAGAATTCGCAATCAACATGTCTAACCAACGTTTTTGGGCAGAGCCTGTTCAAAACTACGTTGCGGACTTGCTGGCCGGAGAAGAAGGTCCGATTGGTAAACGCTTTAACATGCGCTGGGTTGCCGCGATGGTCGCAGAAGTTCACCGTATTCTTACTCGCGGCGGAATTTTCATGTATCCATGGGACAGCCGTGAACCAAACAAGCCAGGTAAACTACGTTTGATGTATGAAGGTAATCCTATGGCGTTTTTGGTCGAGCAGGCAGGCGGTTTATGCTGTACCGATAAAGAACGCATGTTGGACGTTCAGCCAACTGAAATCCATCAACGTGTTCCGGTATTCCTGGGCTCAAAAGAAGAAGTAGAAAGAGCAGCGTCGTACCACAATTCCTAGTACAACGGGTGGGCAGTGCTGATTCCCAGTTGTACTACAACGATCGGACTGCAAACAAGTTGCACAAGAATAACAACGGGGTAATCCCCATCCGGGCTAGGTCTAGGCCAAGCCCAAGAAACTAACTACCTACTCTATCGAGCGGTTAAGTTTCGACTTAACCCTCGACGCTGATCGAAAGATCAGCCTAATATCGAGGAATAGACTGTGGCAAACTTTTTTAAACAAATTTTCAAACCAAAATGGCAACATAAATCAGAAGATGTAAGAGCAACTGCAGTATCACAACTTTCCGATCAGAACCCAGAGCAAAAAGACATTCTGATCCAGGTGTTAACCAACGATACCTCCGACAAAGTCAAACAAACTGCCATTCTTCAAATTTCCCAACTCGATCACCTGATTGAGCTAAGCCACAGCAACAACAAAAGCATTCAATCTCTCGCTCAAGGTCGACTCAGCGACACGCTTTCAATTGAAAACAAACAAAACTGGCCTAAAGACCCGCAACAAATTAGAGACTTGGTGATCTCCCTACCAAATCTACCAACCATCAGCGAACTGGTGTCGCAAATCACCGATCAAAAACAACTGGCTAAAATTGCAGAGCAAGCACGAGTGGCTGCGGTTCGACAACAAGCGACCGTTGAAATTTCCGATGAAGCCATTCTTGAAGAGTTAGAGAAAGCAGTAAAAGGCAAAGACAAAGGTTGTCAGAAAATTATTCGTGACAAGCTTTCTTCACTGAATGAAGCACGCGAACGCCAAGCGATGGCGGAAGCTGAGATCATCCAAACCATTCAAGCCGCAGAACAGCAGGCAAAACTGCCTTATCAGCCTTTGTGTGAAGCAAAACTGGATACGCTACAAACGCGCTGGAACAAAATTAAAGCCGATGCAAACAGCGAGTATCAAGCACAGTTTGAAACCGCACTAAACCAGTGTAAGCAAATCATCGCCGAGCATTATCATGCAGAAAGTGAGAAGCAGGCTCAGGTTGAAGCACACAAAGACGCTAAGGAAGAGCAGGAAGCAACAATTACTCTGCTTGAAAGCGAACAAGATGGCATCATCGAACAAGGCGACTTCAACAGCCCGGCCTTGAATGCGTTACTTAAAACACAAGCCAACCGTTGGCAAGACAGTTGCGAGACCACCAAACCATCCAAGTCTCTGGAAAATCGTTACGCTCGTGTCTGTAAATCCCTAGAACACTTCATTCAAGCCAAAGATACTCTGGAAGAAAAGAAAGAAGAGCTGCAAGCCCTTCTGAATTCTGAGACGCCTGATCTGGACGCGTTGAAATCCTTCCTGGCTTCACTGAACTGGCCGTCAGAGCTTAAAGAACCAGAATTACTGACTCAGGCTCACAATGCCTTGGGCGATGCACAGAAAGAGCAACGCCGTGTTCGCAGCAACCTAAAGCAAGACTGCAAACAAGCAGACGAATTACTGTCTAAGGCAGAAGAGATGCTGACCGAAGGCACCCTGAAAGGAATTTATCATAACCTTCGTCAGGCTCAGGAACTGATGCAAAGTTGGCCAAACGAGCGCAAGATCAATAAGCGTCTACGTCAACTTCAATACAAATTCAAAGAAATGAAAGACTGGCAGGACTACGCGGTTCTTCCAAAACTGGAAGAGTTGTGTGATCGCATGGAGTCTCTGGTTGATGCTGACATGCCGCTAGAAACCCTGTCGTCACAGTTAAAACAAGCACGTAACGATTGGCGCGAACTGGGCTATGGCGACAACAACTATGGCCAGGCGCTTTGGCATCGCTTCAAAGATGCGTCCGACAAGGTCAATGAGCGCTGCAAACCTTACTTTGAAGCCGTGGGTGCATTGCGTGAACAGAACCTCGAACTCCGCAAATCCATCATTACACAGCTGACCGAGTTCGTTGAAAAAGTCGATTGGGAAAAAGCGGACTGGAAAGTCATCGACAAGCTATACAAGCAATCCATTGAAGAATGGAAGCAAGCAACGCCGGTGGATCGTGCAGAAGTGAAGAAAATCCAAGACAGTTTCGATCAACCTTTGCATTTACTGAAAGACCGTATCAAAGCTGAGCGCGATAAGAACACTCAAACCAAACAAGATCTTCTTGAGCAATCGAAAGAGTTACTATCGCTTGATAATCTGAAACAAGCTACCGATAAAGCGAAGACGCTTCAGAAGCAATGGCAAGAAGTAGGCATCTGTCACCGTCGCCAGGAACAACACCTATGGAAGGAATTCCGCGAGGTCTGTGATGAGCTGTTCGGTAAGCGCTCGGATCAATGGAAAGAGCAACAAGATCAACGTGAAACTAATCTTCACCAAGCCGCTGAGATTATTGACCAGATCAAACAACTGGCTCAATCAGACGTTGAAGAAGCCAAAGAGCTGGCTGCAAAATTAAGAGAACTGCAAGGTAATTATGGGAATTTAGGCAGTCTGCCAAGAGACCATTATGAAGCCTTGGAAGAACGCTATCGTGAAGCGTCTGATCTCGTTAAAGAACGCATGTCAGAACTGAAGCGAGCTCACAAAGCAAAACAAGGTGAAGCGCTGGTTGAAAAACTTCGAATCTATCAAAGCATCAGCACCAAGTCGTTGCCAGAAGACGAAGCAACTCAACAATGGCAGGCCCTCAACATTGACGATGATAAGCTTGGAAAAGTGTTGGAGTCAGCATGGAGCGCCCTGCTTTCTGGTAAATCCAGCCTGCAACCAACTACTGAAGATAAGTTACGCGAGTTGTGTATCCGCAGTGAAATCATTGCAGACAAGCCTTCGCCAGACGCAGACCAAAGCTTGCGTATGTCTCTGCAAGTTGAGCGTTTGTCTCGCGGCATGACATCAGGTGAGAATCAAAAGGAAACAACCACTTCGTTGCTTTCTGAGTGGTTAAGCCTGGAAGTACCAAGTCATAACTTCGACGAGTATCTCAATCGCCTACTGGTGGCGCTAGAGTATAAGTAATGCGCTTGAATGCCCTGACGTCTCAGGTCAGGGCATTCAATCAAGTCGTGCCATGCAGCCGAACGATGCAGATTAAGTTTACTGACGTTCAACCGCCAGTCGATCGTAAAAATCCTTAATCCACAAATCAAATTCTCCCGACTCCTTTGCCGCTTTCAATGCATCATTGAATTGCTGAATAATCTGTTTTGCGTCTTTTCGTTGCTTCGAGACAATAAAGTACAATCCTGCCTTAAAGACTGAATTCTTGAACACCTTCACCTTGAGTCCACCCACATGACTGAACAGCGTGTATTCACCTGTGAGTTTTTCTATCGGAATGATATCCATTCGGCCCTTCTCCAAAAGACGAAAACAGTCTGGTAAATCCGAAGGTGAATAGACCGTGAAATCCATCAATGAGAGCAGAGGTTCTCTTAATTCTTCAACGGAATAGCCATTCGGACGGCAAATACGCGTCCAGTTTTTCTGCTTTAACAGCTCAACAGACCACTCCTCTTCTTCTACTTCATCACGTACAAACAAATAGCTGCCAATATCAAAAACGGCTTCAGAATAATAAAAGTCCTTATCTCGCTCTTTATCCCACACATATGGGAAGGTACCTAAATGTATTCCCTGCTTTGTTTGTTCATAGCCCCGAACCCAAGGTTGATAAATGATCTCGTTGTCGTAATAGTTTTCGGTCTTATCAAATATTTTTTTAATGATCGGCACCATCAGACCGTTTTCAGGCAGGCTTTTATCGACATAGGGTGGATACAAATCCCCAGTGGTAATTGTTTCCGTACCATGTGCCGCGGAAGCCATCCAACCAAAGCAGGAGATCACAAGGCAAACCCGGATCATAACCAAGAATTTGAAATTCATTTTTGCTTCCCAGTTAACATCTTTATATGATGGTCTGAACTTAGAATAATCAAAAAAAATAATAACTACTTAAGGATAGAATATGCGTCCCATTCTGGCTGTCCTCTCAGCAAGTTTTTTAACATTTGCTTCTCAGAGTCATGCAGAGTTTCAGATTGATTCCATCGGTGCGGGTTATTGGGTAGAACAAAATCCTTACATAGAGGTCTATCACGAAACCGAATTCGGGCTACATCCCCAAGTCTTTTTTGGACCTGAAGTGGTGGGAGTCAGTGTCAAAACGGATCCACTTATTGAGAAGTATGGTGTAGGCGTCGCCCCTTATTTCGGTTTAGGTGGGGCTGAAAGCGATGTTCAAGGTTTGTTAGGTGTTGAGTTCGATAAGCACTTCAAAGTATCGAATCATCGTCTTGATGGCTATTTCCGTTTAAATGTCGACTTCGATAACACCGAAT
The DNA here is from genome assembly GCF_030159995.1 of Litoribrevibacter albus. Taxonomy (NCBI): domain Bacteria; kingdom Pseudomonadati; phylum Pseudomonadota; class Gammaproteobacteria; order Oceanospirillales; family Oceanospirillaceae; genus Litoribrevibacter; species Litoribrevibacter albus. The sequence continues at coordinate 461,921 of NZ_BSNM01000011.1, forward strand.
TCATGTTAGGCGCTCGTTATTTCTTTGACAGCAAAGAATAATCCGACCAAACAACATACATACTCTTTCGACCTAACCCGTCAATCGAGACGCATACCAATGAACATTAAAGCAGTTATTTGTTTCAGCATTATCATCACCTGCCTTTTTTCACTAGAGAGTCGAGCGGGAGGCAAGCACTCGCCCTTACTTATGCTGATTAGCAACAAATTGAAGATTGAAAAATTGATCACTGCTGCAGAAGAAAATCCACAGCAATGTAAAACCACTGCAGACCAGGCATGGAAATTACTCAAACCCAGTCTGCATATGCTGCGGGAATACAGCCAGGAGAAAGCAGGTAACTACCTGAATCAGGAAGCTTATGCCACCAGCTTAGAACAACGCGCTAAGATGCTGGAAAACTTTTCTAACCTGATGGATAAGGTCTTTCACCTCAAAGAAACCTGTTAATCACCTGCCTGAACCGGCTCGACGCTTCCTTCAGACGGATCATGTTCGTTTGCCGAAGCGTCACCGCCCTCCACTCGACGTAACACAAACTTAATCACATCCCGCCACGTCAGAATGCCCAACAAGTTTTTCTCGTCGTCCACCACAGGCAAACAAGAGACCGATTGTTCGATGATGGTACGTAAGGCACGGGCAGCACTGGTATTCGGATACACAGTCAACGGCCCTCGACTCATAAACTGATGTGCAGGTTTTCTCAGAACTTCAATTTCCGCCACCGTGGCATTACCAGACTCTACACGAGGTGAAATATGGTAGAGCACATCACGATCAGAAATCATCCCGATCAACTTATTATGCTCATCCACCACAGGTAGATGATGAAACCTGTGTTGTTTGAAAATCTTCCATATGTCGGAGAGAAGCGTATCCATCTTCACCGTCTCGACGTTAGGAGTCATTAAATCTGATACTTTCATCCTTTTTCTCCTGCTTGTTGCTGCATCCTTTCTAAGAGTATAGAAGTTTCTTTTGTAACCAAGTACTTAAAAATGTGTCGCTAAAAACTCGGCCACACGTTGCTCAATCCAATAACTTCCATCGGGTTGGAACGAAACAAATCCGACATGCCCGCCATGTTCAGGCGTTTCCAGATAGACATGATCCAACGATTCCAGTCTTGAGTATGGGTATGCGGATTCAGATAAAAACGGATCATCCTTGGCATTCACCACCAATGCCGGTATTTGAATTTGATCAAGATACCCCAGGCAACTGGATTTATTCCAATAATCCTGCGCATCATCGAAGCCATGCAAAGGCGCGGTATACAGATCATCAAATTCCTGGAAGTTTTTGATGCGTGCTAATGGTTCCGTAGGAATATCAGGAAATTGGCTATGCTTCAGATGCATCTTACTGCGAAGGTCTTTCAAGAAGCGCTTCATGTAGATTTGATTCTCACGCTTGGCCAACTCATAAGCACACCCTTCCAGATCACACGGGACAGAGACACCAACCACAACGCGAACTTTCGGATCTAAGCTCCGGTGCTCTCGGCCACAATGCAACAGACTGAGATTACCCCCCATGCTAAAACCGACTAAAGCAATGTGATCGTAGTCTTTTTGAGCGTGCTCAATCACCTGAGCTAAATCTTCGGTAGCACCACTGTGATAAAAACGTTTTTGTCGATTCATAAAGGGACCGCAAGAACGGAAGTTCCACGCCAGAGCATCGTAGCCCATTGCGTTCATTTTACGGCACATCCCTAACACGTAAGGACGTTCGCTGTGACCTTCCAAGCCATGCGAGACAATCACTAACTTACGATTCGAGGCCCCTTGATTGATACGATACCAATCCAGGCAAAGCAAATCCTGATCATCCGTATCAATGGTTTCTCTGGCACTGAATGGCAAATGCAGTTTACGGAATAACGATGGATAAATGGTATTCAGATGTCCATTCCTTAACCACCAAGGCGCACGGTAACTCGAACGCTCAATCAACATAACAGCTTCTCCAAGCCTCAATTCCAATAGCGCTATTAGGCCGAAAACACCTATAAAGGTCAAAACACATTCTCAGACTAGAACAAAATCAAACACCGGAAAACTTGACCTAAAAAATGAATAGTGGTTCACTTCTTCAAAATATGAATCGAGATTCACACTATGGTTTATCGTGCTACTGCCAACACTCAGGCTAAAAAAGCCGAAAGTCGGGAACGACTTCTTAATGCAGGATTAGATCTTGTGCTAGAGGCAGGTTTCACTCAGCTCACAATCAACAGAGTTGCTCAACGAGCTCAAGTTGCTACTGGCACTGTCTATCGATACTTCGCATCAAAAGGCGAACTCTGCGAAGAGATCTTCTTAAAAGCGACCAAGATCGAGCTGGCAAAAGTCACCGAAACCTGCAAAACCCCTGGCAAGTCGCCCTATCAACGAATGAAAACGACCTTATCCGAGTTTGCTTACCGTGCGATTAAAGGTCGCCGATTGGCTTACGCGCTGATAGCCGAGCCGGTAGACAGCATGCTGGATGAAACCCGTTTGCAATTTCGACGAGCCTACGCAGAACAATTTTCCGATTTGATTAGCGAAGGAATTGAAGCTGGCGACTTTCGAGAACAATCCCCGATGATTGCAGCTACAGCGATTGTTGGTGCTATTACCGAGGCACTGGTTGGTCCCCTATCCCCAAACAACTGCAATCCGATTGAGAGTCAAAAGTTGACCTCGGACATTGTGGACTTTTGTATGAAGGCGATATCACAAAGGGCCTGACCTTAAAGGCAGCAACAAAAGAAACGACTCAAAGACAGAATTTAAACGTCAATCTAAGTTATAGGCAAAAGAGATGACTCACCACAGCAGCAATAACAATAATAACCAGAGCAATAAAAACCAGAACAATAACAGCCAGGTGTTATCTGAAACACATGAAGTGTTTAACCAACTGCATCCACTAGAAAATCAAAATATTTATACTCAGGATACAGCACTGCAAGAAGCGGTCGCGCGCAACGGAGGCAGCTGGGCAAACGAAGAACTCAGCCAATTTGGTAAACTCACAGGTTCCTCAGACGTCATCGAATGGGGCTTCCTGGCAAACAAACACAAGCCGAGCTTCAAAACCCATGACCGCTTTGGCCGTCGAGTGGATCAAGTAGACTTTCACCCGTCGTATCATCACCTGATGCAACAGTCGATTGAGCACGGTTTGCATTCCAGCCCGTGGACACATCCCCAGTCTGGTGCCCATGTTGCCCGTGCAGCCAAGACCTATATGCAAAGTCAGGTAGAAGCCGGTCACGGTTGCCCGATTACCATGACCTTTGCGTGTACTCCCACCTTCTTGAAACAGCCTAACGTTGCAAAAGAGTGGTTGCCTAAAATTCACTCAACGCACTATGACCCAAGCAACAAACCCTATTTCGAGAAGTCCGGTTTAACCATCGGTATGGGCATGACCGAAAAGCAAGGCGGTTCGGATGTCCGGGCCAATACCACCCGAGCAACGCCCGTTGCACAACCAGGCCCGGGAGAACTCTACCAACTGGTCGGGCACAAATGGTTCCTGTCTGCGCCTATGTGTGATGGCTTCCTCGTCCTCGCGCAAGCAGAAGGCGGCTTGTCATGCTTCCTGGTTCCACGCTGGCAACCCGATGGCACCCGCAACCCACTGCACGTACAGCAGCTGAAAGATAAAATGGGAAATGTCTCCAATGCGTCCAGTGAAGTGGAATTCCGTGGTGCCGTTGCCTGGTTAATTGGCGACGAAGGTCGAGGCGTGGCAAATATTCTTGAAATGGTGGCATTAACCCGATTCGACTGCATGATAGGCTCATCAGCCGGAATGCGTCAGGCCGTCAGTCAGATCATTCATCATGCACAGCACCGCAGTGTGTTCGGCAACACACTGATCGATCAACCACTGATGCAAAATGTGCTGGCGGACCTGGCCTTGGAAAGTGAAGCCGCTATGTCACTGTCCTTCCGTATGGCCAGAGCCCTAGACAATATGGCAACAGATGAGCACGAAGCGTTATTGCTGCGAATAGGAACAGCCGTTGGTAAATACTGGATCTGTAAACGCACGCCGGCTCATGCCTATGAGGCGATGGAATGTATCGGGGGTGCCGCTGTGATGGAGGACTGCATCATGCCACGGCTCTATCGTGAAGCCCCGATCAATGCAATCTGGGAAGGCAGTGGCAACGTGCAATGTCTCGACGTGCTTCGGGCAATACAAAAATCTCCTAAAACACTCGATGCCTTACTGCATGAATTAAACTCTGCGCACGGTAAAAATTCAGACTTCGATTTAGCCTTCAATCAAGCAAACAATATGCTGAAAGATCTGTCGAGTTTCGAATCTCAGGGCCGAATCATTGTTGAAAAATTAGCCACTTTATTACAAGCAAGCGTATTGATAAATGCAGGTAACGAGATGGTTTCAGACTTATTCTGTGCCGCACGTCTCAACCCTGACGCAGGTAATTTGTTTGGCACGATACCGACTCAAAACATCAACAAATTCAATCTTAAGGATTACATTAGTAGAGCATCACTTTAAGGAAAATCATCATAATTAGTGACAAAAAGAGTGATTTCTTGACGTTTTTTTGACCATAAAAATCACTCTGTAACCAAATGTAATCTCAGACATCGGAATTTATAACAAAAACACAACAGATTAAATTTCATACAAGTGTGACAATGTTCACATCCTTTCACAGTATGTGAGCGTTTGAGAGCGTTTTGGATCTTTCATTTTTGTTTTGGCCGTCTTTTTTGGACGGCTTTTTTATGCCTGCATGTTTTGGAAAGTCTTTGCTAAAACATTCTCCCGTTGGATCATTTTTCGCAGTCGTGAACACCGCTTTTTGATCGGTTCAATTATTGAACAATCCTTCCCAAAAACTTCTACAGACCAATTCGAACATCCTTCATATACTGAGAATTAGATTAGCTTTGTAGGTCTTCTTACAGAATTCACGCAAGGTTAATGCTTCCTTAAGTGCTAGCTTTTGTTATTTAGGTTCGGGTTTTCCGGACCTTTTTTTTTGCCCGAAATAAGCCATTACTCTGTTCAAGTCAGCCCAGTCAATTACTTAAAGCGTTTTAACAAGCATTCCTTGGCATCCGACACCAAACGCGTCAAATAATCACTGCCACCGCGATCAGGATGTACTTTCTGCATTAAAGATTTGTATGCTTTGAGAATGTCTTCTTTGCTGGCGTTTTTATCCACGCCAAGAATCTCATAGGCTTCTTGTTCAGACATCCGGCCTGAATGGTGATTACCGTTAAAGTCAGCCTTCTCAGACTGCCCCGCATTATGTTCATGCAATACATCCGCAAAGCTGCTTTGCCATTGATCGCCATACACCTGCTGTAGAAAGGCAGCCAATAACTGTGCAGACTTCATCTCATTAGCCAAACAATCTCTTAAGAGTTGTTTAAGCTCTGACTCTGATAAGTCACTCAAATGCCGGCCTTTAAACCCGCCTTTCAATACCGTGCCATTCACTTTGCCTGACATTGGGCTGACATTCAGTTCTACCCACTCACCGTGTAAATGACGTTGCTGCTGTTTGCGCTGCTGCCATTGAAACGCGTAAGGAATAAGCCGTTGCAGGTAAGGAAGTGCTGACTTCATTAACGGCAGTAACGCACCAATAGCCGCAGTAATCCAATGAGCCCGCCCTGTAAGGAACAACAAGATAAGCAGGCCAGCCAATCCCCACAGCCCATAAGTCCATAGCACCTTCCCCTTTGGCTTGGATTCCTGTTGATTCCACCAACGAAATGCGTACCAACCGATAAAGACAATTGCGACAAGTAAGAGAAATCTAGACATCTACCAACCTACACGAATCAAACTAAAACAGACCAAACTAAGACACTTCAAACTAAAACAGACCAAACTAAGACACTTCAAACTAATACGAATCAAACCACTACAATTCATTTGAAGTGAATCAACCACAAAGAATCGACAAACTCAGCCGAACAAAATGTTTCGATTGAGATACAAAATGACAAAATGCAATCGTCATAATCCAGTAAAATATCGAACCTGATCACATTTTTGGAAATACATTTACAGTACATGCTAATACAGACCGCACACCATACCATAACTGTACATCAAGATTTTGTCGTGATTGTACCTCACCCTGGCTATGAGCTTACGTCTCAATGTATATCAGAAATCAAAGCACACATTGCTGAGACCGGTCAGAGAAAACCAATTTTGTTCTTTCCTCATAGCAAATACTCAATCGGCTTTTGCGCGATGAAAGAACTGATTCGAATACAACAGCATTTACAGGTAGGTATTGTGTCCGGCTCCGAGCGAACCCGAATGGTATTTGATTTCCTTACCGACCTTTGTAAAGGCGTCGAAATTCTGCCTGACACGAAAGCGATGATTCACTGGTTGCAAAGAACACAAAGCATGAGACTCAGCTCATAAAGTAAACAATTTCAGTTGCAATACTGAAAAGAGCAACGCACTATTTGACCCTCTGTGTACTATTGAGTTCAGTGCTTACGTGAATAACGACTCGACGAAAAGTACACCCACCTATAATGACAAGAACAAATAGCTAAACCAGCTTTAGACGGAAGATGTTCCCAAGTGAACGACTGTACTACCGATCAAATCAAAGCCACGCTGGATCATGGATTCAAACGGCTGGCATTTCCAGACGCATCATTAGAAAAGCAATATCAACGCTTTTTCTTTGATCATTATTTCCGGGCGGCGTTATTTCCGCTCATAGTTGGCTTGGCTTTCTATCTTGGGTTTATTCTGGCCGACTCGTTAATCATTCCTCAATTGCTCGATAAAAGTATTCTGCTTCGTTCTACGATTGCCATTCCGGGCGCCCTGTTTCTTTGTTTATTGAAATGGGGGCCACATACCCGTTGGCAATACATTATGGCAACCATCGTCTTATGTTTGATCAATGCATCCATCGTTTTTCTAGGCTATTGGGCCGCTAAACAAGGACAGCACTATTATCAAAGCGGCACGCTGCTGGTCATTATGCTTGGCTGCACTCTGGCTCGATTACCCTTCATGTATGCGTTGATCAGCACCACATTGATGATTCTCAGTTACGGCTTAATTATCGGCATTCCTCAAGCGTCACCACCCGATATCTTTATGAACAATCTATTTATCTTTTTTGGTGTCGCCTTCTTCGGTCTTGTGAGTAACTACCAGGTCAATTACGGCCTGCGCCGGTCCTATCTACAAAGCTTGCTACTCAATGCCGAGAATCAAAGCCTCTATCAGGAAAAGCAACGCTTCGAACACATTTCCCACATGGATCAATTAACCAGTCTGTATAACCGACGCTTTTTGGATGAGCGCTATCCGGAACTTTGGCAACAGGCCTTCAACGATTCATCCAATCTCAGCGTACTGATGATCGACATCGATCGTTTCAAAGAATTCAATGACCTGGCTGGACACCATAAAGGGGATGAAATCTTGGTGGAGGTTGCCACCACGCTGAAGGAATCCGTACGTTCCAGCACCGATTTGTTAGCTCGCTACGGTGGAGAGGAGTTTATCCTGATCTGTCCGAACACGACGCTCGATCACGCAATGATGCTGGGAGAAAAACTTCGCCGCCAAGTGTATAACCAAACAATAGCTCACCCTGCCGGTGGTATGTTGTCAATCAGTATAGGGGTTGCCAGTACCATTCCATCCGATCTCGAACGACGAGAACAAGAGCATTTACAGAAAATCGCCGATCAGGCTCTCTATCAAGCCAAGCTTAACGGAAGAAATCGAGTCGAGTCGGTTGATCCTTAAAAACACTCTCAACAACGACAGCAAGCTTTATTGAGAATAATTAACATATCGAGCTCATGCAGGCGCATGAGCTCGGTCCATCAGATCACAAGTCAATCCAATCAGATAAATACTGTACAGCCTAAACAAAATTATCGTTACGATAATCCCGAAGTGCTTGTTCCACCTCGTCCATGGTATTCATAACAAATGGCCCATATTGAGCAACAGGCTCGTTCAGAGGTTGCCCGGACAACACCAACAGTCCACTGTCTTCCGTCATGGCCAGGTTCACCTGCTTTGTGTCATCCAGAATCAACAAACTGCCTCGTTGGTAGGTTGTATCTTGAACCTGAATAGCCCCCTGATAGACGTAGACAAAAAACTTTTGGTTATTTGGATGACTGACCTCTAGCTCATCGCCAGATCGACCTGCAAGGGTAAACACCGATGCTTGTGTCTTCCCGGAATCAATGGGGGCCTGAAAAGTGTGACCATTAATGACCAATGTTCCACCCAAGCCTCTGATCGTCAAACCATCCAGCTCAGTTTCAAACCAGTCACCGGCTTGCATGTCTTTATATCTTGCAGGTTGTAACTTATCTTTCGCTGGCAAGTTCAACCACAACTGAAATCCATGCAGCAAACCATCGTCTTGCTCCGGCATCTCAGAGTGAATCACACCACGCCCTGTGGTCATCCACTGCCCACCACCGGAACCAATCAGGCCATTATTCCCTAGGTGATCCTGGTGACGCATTTGCCCTTTGAGCATTACGGTGACGGTCTCGAATCCCCGATGAGGATGTGGAGGAAACCCTTCGATGTAATCCTCTGCCTGATCTGAATAGATTTCATCCAGCATCAAAAACGGGTCCATAATGGTCGGATTCGTCATGTGTGACACCCGATTAATTTTTACGCCCGCCCCATCGGAGGCAGACCTAGCCTGAAATACTTGTAGCTTTGACATACTTCCTCCCGATGTTTTGTTCACTTCCTTTCACCGCGACTCATTGCTTGATTCCATCAACAAAAGCCATCAACAAAAGCCATCAAAAAAAGCCATCAGCAAAAGCCACCAGCAAAAGCCACCAGCAAAAGGAAGTTATGGATAAGTTACAGCGCCTCAACGATAGCGTTGATGTCTTTCTGCGCTTGCTGTACTGCCGCTTCTTTCTCACCCATATTCAGCGCTTCTGCGTACACAAACTCCACATTATTGATGCCCAAGAACGCCAACACATCTTTTAGATAGTTTGTTTGAGTATCCTTTGGCGTGCCTTTATACATGCCACCACGCGCAGCGGTAATGATCGTTTTCTTAACGTTTGAGACCAAACCTTCCGGGCCATTTTCGGTATAACGGAAAGTGACTCCGGCACGAGCTACATGATCGATCCAGGCTTTTAATGTGGAAGGAATACCGAAGTTATACATAGGCACACCCAGTACCAAATAATCAACCGACTTCAACTCTTCAATCAGTGCATTCGACAATGCCAATGCCGCTTGTTGATCTTCCGATAACTCAGCTGGATTCTCTGCGAAAAATGCAGCGGTGGTTGCACCACTCAAGTGATCGATAGGTTCTAATCCCAAATCGCGCTCGATGATCTCAACCCCAGGAATTTCATTCTTCAACGTCTCGATGGTGTGATCCACCAATTTAGAAGATTCGCCCTGACCGGAAAAAACTGAACTCTTGATTACTAGTGCCTTAGCCATATATCTAACCTCATCAAATCTGCTTTACTGTCTAACAGTGTTTCGTTGTGTTCCTAAGTGATGAAATCATTTTATATCGTCTAAACTGATAAAAAAGACGATTGATTTAATACAAATGATCGATTAGATTGATAGTTAGCAAGCCAATTCACGCTTTATCGAAGAGAAGAGTCAGACGATATGCCCAAGGTAACACTTGATCAGTGGAAAATGTTTCATGCAGTCATTGAACACGGTGGTTACGCCCAAGCCGCCGAAAAACTTTTCAAAAGTCAGTCGACCATTACGTATGGCATCCAGAAGTTACAAGAACAGCTGGGTACAAAAGTACTGACAATTAAAGGCAGAAAGGCTGTTTTAACCGATGCCGGCGAAGTGTTACTCAGACGTTCCAAGACCTTATTACGGGAAGCCGATGAGTTAGAGCGCGTAGCCTCCAGTCTGTCTCAAGGCTGGGAAGCTCAAATTAATATCGTTATGGACGCCATTTTCCCGACCTGCATTGTCACTGAAGCCCTCAATAAACTGGCGTCAATCACGCCAGATACTCGTATTGAATTCCGAGAGACTGTTCTTTCCGGCACCAATGAAGCGCTGATTGATGGCACCGCCGATCTGGCGATCACAGGTACGGTGCCTCAAGGCTTTCTAGGGGAGCCATTGCTAAATGTAAAATTCCAACCGGTAGCTCACCCGGATCATCCGTTGCATCAATCCGGTCAGCCGGTGTCCTTGCAAGATCTAAAACGCGAACGTCAACTGGTGACCATGGACTCCGGCCGTAAGCGAGTAGATTCCGGTTGGTTGGGTGCAGAGCAACGCTGGTCGGTAAACCAAATGAGCATCGCCATCGACCAGGTAAGTCAGGGCTTAGGGTTTGCCTGGCTGCCTGTCACCCGAATTCGCAATCAGTTAGAACAAGGTATTCTCAAACCTTTACCGTTGAAAGATGGCGGCGAGCGTTATGTGCAAAGCTATTTGGTGTTTAAAGATCCGGATCAGGCAGGCCCAGGTACATTAAAGCTGGCCGAACTGCTGACTGAGATCTGTAATGCCCCGAACTGCCAAAATAAAGACGCCTGAACCAAACATCGTGTGATTTGATCTACACTTGATCAACATTGAGACAGGAACTGAACACTGACATGACAATCTGTGCGAGCAAAGGAAACGCTCAAAGGCACTTTGCTTTCAGCAGACAATTGGGGTTGGACTAAGGCAATCCGCTTAAACAACCCGGGTCAAAACACACTATCTGAAAAGGGAATGACAGATGATCAAGTTCGACGATTTATGGGAAGCACACGCCACCATCAGTGATGTAGATACGCCATGTATGGTCGATGGCAAACCCGCCTTTTCCAACCAATGCGCCATTAGAGTAGGTAATGCCCTGGCCCTCTGCGGCTTTGATACCACAACCTTACCAGGTGCCGAGCACTGCTGGCATCACCCAAAATCCGAAGGCCATATTTTACGTGCAGAGCAATTAGCTAATGCTTTACAGAAGCATCGCCCCTCCTCCTTTGCAGAAGGAGTGAGCATTCCGGTTGCCGACTTTAAGGATCATATTGAAGATCAACAGGGCATCATTTTCTTTAAAGATTATTGGTTACGAAATTCCGACGCCCCCGACCAGCCAACCGGTGATCACATTGATTTATGGAACGGTTCAAGGTTAACAGATTGGACTTCCTGGATTCGAATCAACATGGGGCTTTCCATTGAAGGTGTCTGGTCTGATTTTGAAGCTTCACAAAAAATCATCTTTTGGAAAGCGCTGAAATGAGCAAAGTAATGTTTGCAACTCTGGGAGGGGTTGCAGGCTGCCTTCTTAGTCTATTGCTCTTTTATCTTGCCGGACAGCTGTGGGGACCACTCTATCAAGGCGAAGATGAAGCCACGAGAAACGTCAAAGTGTTCTTCGGAGTAACCGGAGTATTTCTAATCGTGGGCTTAATCATTGGATATCGCTGCTCCAACAAAGAATAACTTGCCCGCTCCCCTCTTATTTCACAGCACAGAGCTGACCGTATCGTGAAATTAGCCGACGATGTCGATGTTTAAAAATGGCTTTATAGACAGGTAAAAAGAGACGCCCTACCGGACCTAATTTGCTTTGATATTGCACTGTGTCAGTGACCAAACAGCCCTCATCAAGCTCAGTAATCAAACGAGAATGATGCCAGGCCCGATTCATCAGAGAGCTGGACGTTTCTTTAAACCCCTGCTCGTTGGTTTCCTCAAACTTAAACCGGTGCAGATCAATCGGAAGTACCCCAAACAAAGTAATCCAACTGGTAAACAAGACTTCATTGGTAGGCCAGTCAGCTAACGACATGGAGGACCACCGCGCCGGAGCCGACATTCGGATATAAGGTCCCAGCTCATTATTGACTCCACCCATCGTCAATAATGCCTTTGATAAGGTATCGGCAGATTCATCCAGTTTGGATTGAAGTTCAAAGCTAATCATGGTCACCGTCATTTCCTTTCTAACTCCATGCTTTGTATTGTCCATCCTATGACATAAGTTGGATAAGGCACTAGAAACCACCAGTACCATGCAGACGAAAAATCAAAAAAGAAAAACACCCAAGCCAAAACAATTGTCCATAAGGGTGCAGAAACCGTAAACCAGAATGTTGCCCCCCAGAGATAACGAGGCAACAGATAGACTGTGTTTTTATCATTTAACTGCCTGTTCATCCCCAACCCTGCACCCGCTAAGCCCATTGCAGGAATCGTTAGGATAAACACGACAAAGGTAATCAAAGATCCCAAAATCGTCCATGCTAAAGTCATTGATCATCCTTAATCAAAACTGAGTGATATTGTCAAAACAGCGTACGTTAAGCCAGTCGACTATAAATCAGTTTCGCTTATTTTTTACAGACGAATTCCCTATCGTCACCGACAAACCGCTGTCCTGTTAATTCAGGCAAGGTTGAATCCATCACGGTATACGCCATATGGGTGACATACTGCCCTTTGATGTAAGCGTGTTCCACGAGCCGATCCACTGTACCAGTCATTGTGATTGAAAGACCTGTTTTCTGATTCGAAAGAATCAGGATGCAAGCGTCCCGATCCAATTCCCATGTACCGTTATATTCATAACCTGACACTTTCCGATAGCCGTAGATAAACTGAGATGGGTCCTGTTTGAATTCGGGGCTGTCGGCAAACTTGGAGTATTGCTTGGTCAGTCTGAAATCCCGCCCCGTAGGGTACTTAGGACGCTTCCCCTGCTTAAAATCATAATGAAACATAAACATCAGATCGTACTTAGTGGCTTCACCATAGGTTTCCATGCCACCAAAACTGGTTTCAGCTACCTTCCGCCCAGGAGTTTCTGGTGCGCGATAATTAGGCGGATGGTAAGCATAGAAGCATCCAGAAATAACCAAGACGAAAGGTAAAAGCATCACCAATTTCTTCATAGCACCAAAATCTTGTCTGATTAGTTATGAGATCGCTAAGCTACCAAATAAACCATACCTTAACCACTCCTAATCATTCGACAGCGCTAAACAGACACCATGAAGATCAAGAAATTAAGATGACACTAAAGTACCTTGCAGCCGTTTCATCATTTTACCCACCAGCACGATTACCACTGCGCCAACTAAAACCGGCGTCAGTAAAAACAGCCAGCTTTGCCCCGTCAGCATGATTAATAACGGATTCGCCCCTGCCGGTGGATGCGTTGTTTTCGTGAGTAGCATTGCGCTCACGGCAAGCCCGGTGGCAATAGCTAATGTCAGAGGCGTCACGCCAACCAACTGAGTAAAGAACACGCCGATAAAAGCGGTAATTAAGTGCCCGAAAATCACATTCTTTGGCTGAGCCAATGGACTGTCCGGCACACCAAAAACAAGCACCGTTGTTGCGCCGAATGGCGCCATGATTAATACCACAGAAGACACTTCCGCGTCGGAATAGGCAAGTACACCGATGGCCAGCGCAGCGCCAATACCAGCAAATATTGCCAACAGAAAGTTGTTCATAGCTCGTCCTTATAGATGATTCGTTTTCATTGAGTGTTTGAATAGGTACATCCCTTTTTCAGCAAAGTAGACCGACCTGTCTACCTCACATAGTAGACAAGTCGGTCTACCCATGTCAATATGCATTCAAACAGGAGAGAAATAATGAGTGACAAGCGCCAACATCTGGTCGATACCGCACTGAAGCTGTTCTATGAGAAAGGGATCCATTCCATTGGTATCAATGAAATTCTGAAAGTGGCCGGAGTTGCCAAGAAAACGCTCTACACACACTTTGAAAGCAAAGAAGCCTTGCTATTAGCAGCGCTAAAACAACGAGATGAGATCTTTGTTCAGTGGTTGGACAACAGACTTGCTGGCGCAGAAACCAACCAACAGACGGTTGAAAAAGTATTCAATGCTCTAGAAGAATGGTTCTCAGGCGCAGCACCAGAACTGGGGGATTTTAGAGGGTGTTTCTTCGTTAATACATCGGCCGAATTCAGTGATCCGAACAGCGACATTTCCCTGTATTGCCAAGCACATAAGCAACGCGTAAGAGAGTTAATCAAAACGCATATGCCCTTTTCCAATACGCCGTTACTGGATGCCATCTGCCTCTTGAAAGAAGGTGCCATCAATACCGCGTACGTGGAGCATGATCCTTCCACCCCACGTAAGTGTATTAAGCTCTTAAATACGCTTGGAAACCTTGAAGGCGCTGATTCCTGAAACACGACTGATACTTGGCTGATACAGAATAGCGCCACACTGAATAATCAGCTCGGGAAAGTACCAGCGCTAACGCACTGACGCCTTGTATTCGGGTGAGTTATGAAGACACACAAGGAAGGATGTTTTTGTGTAAAACACCTGCCCAATCAATTCAGGTATGTCACTTTCCTGAACGGTATAAGCCATGTAGATGGTTGATCTCTCTTTTCGATCATACTTGCCTGTCAAAGTTACTGCCTTAGGGGGTTTCTTATTGCTGGCAAAGTTAAATTTTTTCTTATTACTTAACCGCAAAGTACAGGTCTTATAGTCGTAATCTAATATGCCTTTGAAACGAAAATCCGACACTGTTTGATAGTCAGATACAGGTGTATCCGCTTGATAATCCGGACTATCAGCTGTCGGGGAATAATATTTAGTCAGCTCAAACGTCCGAGTGCTTGGGTATTCCTGAGGTTTTCCATCCAAATAACGATATTCAAGCCAAAAGGACAGTTCATATTTATTCGCCAAGTTCTTAGTCTCCAGTTCCCCAAAGGTTATGGAACTATGAACAAAAGCCGTGTTCTCGATATCACGATGGTTTGGACCCTGATAATAAGCAATACATCCAGAAAGAAAGAGTGAAAGAAAAGAGAGCAAAGCAACACGCTTCATTGGTTCATCCTTGTTTGTTTGGCTAGCTATCGTTGAAAACCAGCACCCAGTGAATCAAGGCATTGTATGTGAAAACCAAACAAAACAAAAAGTATGTAACAACCACTAAATATCAATCAACGCTTCCAACTCCATGAGCAGATAGATTGCCCGCTTTAGATATTAAAGCGGGGCTTGCTCAGACGTTCCTTAATTACTTAGTTCCTTTATTACTGACTAATGATATCCGTACTCGTCACCAGATAAAGCACGAACAAAATAGCGAAGACTAAATTTCCCACACCGACTTTCAAAAACTCTTCTTTAGGGAAACTGTATTTTTTGAAACTGATCAGAGAAGCAATGAACGACCACAGCTTGAGGGCAATACCAAACACCAGTAAAGGGACGGCGGACGCAGGAACATAAAAGACGTACAAATAAATCAGGGCAAATACAAATGCGGTGCCGCCGGTGAAGATCCGATACTGCATGTAATCAAAAGGCATAGACGCATCCGACGTACTTTCAGGCACCGGCTGAAACCACATAGTAAAGGCACCAATCAGGTTATAGACAGCCGCAACAATTAAGACATATTCCATATTATTTTCCTTTTTCGATAAGTCCGGTTAAGAACATACCGAAAGGAATTAGTATTCACAGCCTAACGCGAAACCGAGGTTTCACCTTGCAGATACACCAAAACGATGTGCTTTAATTCTGTAATCATCAGCGCCATCTTCGTCTGATCGTTGGTGTTCAACACCAAGTCATGCACGGTATTTTCTACCAGGGTATAAACCATTTGTGCCGCGACTGAGACATCTAACCCCGGTCTCAACTGAGTTTGATAATGACTTAGTGCACTTTCCACTTTACAGAGGATGGACTCCTCACTGCTGTCGTTTTCCTTCACCTGAAAATGGTTTAAATCCTGACTTAATACGCGATGCAATTCAGGGTCAATCAGATGGCCTTGAACACTGGCATCGATAAAGGCATCCACCATTTCCTGTAACCGATCCGTTTTCAGGTTTTGTTGTACTTGAGCAAATAAGGACCTGAGTTCCTTAAAGTGCGCTCGTTTCACTTCGGCAATCAGTACCTCTTTTGATCCGAAGTACTGATAGAGCGAACCGATACTGACACCCGCTATCTCTGCCACGGTATTGGTATTGAATCCATCTACGCCCTGATCCTTCAAAACACGAGCAGCCGCTTCTTTAATGGCCGACACCATGAACTGTGAGCGTTTCTGAACTGGTTGTTTTTTAAGGGGAAAACTCGTTTCTTCCGACATTAGAAAGGCCCATCTTAATGCGAGTATTCGTAGTGGCTGTTGAAAAATACACTATATCCATCGTTCGACTGATAACACAACCACCCGTACTGAATATGTTAAAAGGAAAGATCGTTATGACCTTCTCGAACACCTTGATGGCTGACTCTCGGTTCATCAGGCTCCGATCAACATGGTATGGCCGCTTACACGCCATAACGCCCGTGCTGATTTTGACTCTGGCTAACCAAGCTCAGGCCCAGAATGACCCTCAGTTCATTATTCTCGGTCCGGCCTTAACGACAGAATACCAAGGCAGTGATGAGTACGAGGCCGTTCCCATGTTGATTTCAAAGGCCCGCCTTTTCGAGACACCGATTGAGATTGAAGGGTTAACCGCTCGGGCTGAACTCTTTCAACACAACCATTGGAAAGCGGGGCTAACCACGGAGCTGGATTTCGGGCGTGATTCCGAAGTCGAGAATACAGCCGTTGCCCGAATGGAAGAAATCGATAGCGCCCTCAATGCGGGAATCTATTTGTCGAGAGAAGTGCCCGATCTTCTGCTGAACGACGACGCCTTAGAGTTTCGCATGGCGCTCTTCCATGATCTCAGCAATGCACACCAAGGCGCTTACGGAACACTTTCCGCGTCCTATGAATTGCCCTTAATACTGCCTTTCAAAGTCGAATTCGAATTGGAAACCACCTACGCCAACGAGGATTACATGAACACCTATTTTGGTGTAAACCCAACGGACGCGGCTCAATCCGGCTTCGAAGACTATCAAGCATCACACTCATTTCGGGACATATCCTTCAATACCAACATCGGAATTTTTACCAGTCCTAACTGGGGCGGGTTTGTGCGCTTGGGCGTCTCTCAGCTATTAGCTGACGCAGAAGACAGCCCCATCGTCAAAGCGGGTGATAGCACTCAATATTTTGTCGGGCTTGGTGTATTTTATCGCTTAGGAGACTGATTCATGAAAGCACTGTATTTGTTAATGGCTTGGCTGCCTGCGCTCAGCGTGTCAGCCAATACTATCCTTCCCCTTGAGCAAGGGCTGACACTGGCAGAGATCCGTCACCAAGGCGTGACTCAAACCATCGCCGTATTAGAAGATAACGGTGAGAACATAAAAGGCATCAACCTTGGAAGCTTGTTCAACCGAGCTCTTTCGACCCGATCTCTCTCTCCGATTGAGCTCTACAATGCGCTTGGCTATGACAAAATCGTTCAACATCTAACGACCGCATCAAAAGAAAACATCAAAGATTACCCATACCAGCAACTACTGAGCCCGGCAGGAACCCACTCACTGCACTATGCGGTCGGGCTGAACTATGCAGAACACGCTGCGGAAGTAAATCAACAAGACAAACCGTTCACCTTCTTAAAGGCCGTAAAAGCCACCAGAGAAGAGGCCGTTTCATATGCACCTAACCGGCTGCTCGATTACGAAGTGGAAATCTGTGCACGACCACTGAACAGCATTTCACAAGCATTAAACACCACTACACAACCACTAAACAGCATTACACAACCAAAAATGAAAGAAGCCTCCTTTGGCTATTTTCTTTGCGGTGACTTCACCGACAGAGCAAGGCTACTCAATGAACTGGACTTAAATAACCTTCAAAGCGGTAAAGGATTCAGCAATGCCAAAAGCTCTCCGACCTACTTTCCTACTGGCCCTTATATGGTGATCCCGAAAAACAACCGTCAGTTCCTGGCAGACTTGGAATTGTCTCTCTGGCTCAACGGACAACTACGTCAACAGAGCAACACCCGCCACATGATTTGGTCCACAGAAAGAATCATTGAGGATATCTTCCTAGCCCAAAAGACTGGCCGAGATACCTATTCGGAAAACGAACCTGATTGGTTGCCCAACGGTCAGCTTGAACCAAGCGCCAGTATCCTCACAGGTACGCCGGAAGGCGTGATTATGAAAGCACCCAGCCTGTGGTATAAGATCCAACACGGGCTGAAATATGTAATCACAGGGGCTTTCTTAACGTCTGACGTCAGCATCAAAAAATACGTCGTGAACGCCTACATCGAAGACTTGTTTAAAGAGGGTCATTTTTTACAAGAAGGCGATCAATTGACACTGAAAGCCGATTGGTTAGGCACGATTAACTTAACGGTAGAATAGCGTTTCATCGTCAACAAATTATTTATAACGAATGACCGGCCACTGATCATGGGCAAGTACTTATGAGCAAGTACTCATGAGCAGGTACTTATTAGAAGGTGAAAGCCAGCCGAAAACAGGATTGTTTAACGTAAAGACGCCTGATTGATCAAACCTTCCAGAGCGTCATAGTTCACATCGGTAGCGTCTTTAAAATTTACATGACGACGGCGCTTACCGGTGCCCTCTAACATACCAGTAGGATCATCCAGTTCAGCACCCAGGCTAAAAGAAATCTGTACATGTTCTTTATAAATAAAAACGCCACAGAACTGCCCTTCTTTTTGTTCCGGCTTTAAGGTGAACAGCACACCGCCATACTTAGATACTTTTTCAGCGCTGGGCACAGTGGTCTGGATAAAGTCTTCCAACTGTTCCGCAAGCGACATCAAAAGCAGGGTTTGGTCACTCATGTTTTAAATCCTTTTAATCCATTGAGAGTACTGGCTTAGTTTCTTTCAAAGAATGAACACATCACCACAGATACATGCTCGACTTCTTATTGAGAATTTTGAGTTCAAAGCGCTCGGTACACGGCGCTTGAGCCAAACCATAACACACATGCAAGGGTATCAGATGCTCTTCTCGTGGATGACAAAAACGCGCTCCTGGTGCATCAGCCCAGCGAATGAGCGCTTCAGCCCGCTCATCTTCCTCACATTCCTGATCCCCACAAATATCTAACAACCATTCCTCAAACTCATGATTCAACCGTCGAATTTCGGCACTCTCCGGCTGGAAAAACGCTTTCAGGTTATGGAAAGAAAACCCGGAACCGATGACCAACACATTATCGTCACTCAAAGACTGAAGCGCTTTGCCAATCTCAATATGTTCCTCAGGGTCCAGTGAGTTAACTAACGACAGTTGCACACACGGGATATCAGCCTCTGGGTACATAATTTTCATCGGTACAAACAGACCATGATCAAACCCGCGTTCACTATCGAGCCGGGAAGCAATACCTGCATTGGCTAACAAACTATGAATCTTTTTTGCTAATTCCGGGTTGCCTGGACATGGATATTGAATCTCATAGGATTCATCCGGAAACCCATAATAATCATAAATAAGCGAAGGATTGGCCCCTGACGTAATGGTTGGCAGCTCGGCCTCCCAATGCGCGCTAACCACCACAATAGCCTCGGGTTTAGGGATCTTGGAGACAATGCCTTGCAGACACTCGACCATTTCCAGATGCCCCACATCACCCAATAAAGGCATAGGACCACCACCGTGAGAAAGAAATAGTGCTTTATAGCTGTTCGCCCTACCGCTGTTTGTCATAAGCCGATACCAATTGAGAATGAATAAACCTGTTATATACCTTAGGTCATCAGTCGAATATTTGGCTGTTTGGTTCGATGCGGTACAGCTGCTACCCGATAGGCGTTAGAAAATATGAAACCTGAATAAAAACTATTGAAATCGTTCTTTCAGATCCGATGGAATAGCAGGCAGTTCCATCAACTCCCCTTGGAGATATAAGCGATCCAAGAACTGGGTACGTTCTTCTGTCATTTTGCTTAGGCAGAGAAGCTCATCGGCGTTTCTGGACGTGCCACCACTCCAAACGCGGTAATACGCATTGCAGTTCGTATCTCTGAATTTCAACCAGGCTCGCTGACTCTTGATTAACCCTTCTTTGATGTAATCCGCATCCACCATGAAGTCATCAAAACCGCCTGAATTTATCTTGCTGACAATGGCTTTATACGTCTGATTAAGCTCGTTATCTACAGCATCATAAAGTAGATTAAATCGACATTCGGGAGGCATCTCCGAACACGGATCAGCATCTTCAGCAACAGAACCAAAAGACAAAAACAACAAAGAAAGAGAAAATATTAATGACAGAATTATGTGCATACCATGTACTTTCTTGTGAGCGGGTTTGAAATTAAATTTCGTCAAACACCCGCTCAAATTTCGTTAATCTAAAATCAGGATTAATCAACAGAACACATCAAACTAAGCCACAGTCAGCAATATCGGTTTGCCTTTGGTAATGACCATCGTGTGTTCAAACTGCGCCGACAAGTTGCCTTCCTGACCAAGCAAGGTCCAACCATCATAACCTTCTTTAACGAAGCTGCTTTTTGTAGATAAAAAAGGCTCAATGGTAATCACCAAACCTTCATGCAGTCGTCTCTTATCACGAGGCTCGTAATAGCCATAAATTTCAGTGGGCTCTTCGTGTAAGCTTCGCCCAACGCCATGACTGCACAGGTTTTTAATGATCCGAAAGCCTGTCTGTTCTGCTACGTTTTGAATTGACTTACCAATCAGATTGAGAGGATTTCCGGCTTTTGCGCTAACACAGGCATTGCTTAACGCACGTTGCGTCGAAGCAATAAGTCGGTCTTTAAGTTCATTGCTCGGCGGCACTACAAAGGTTCCACCTGTATCGCCAAAAAAGCCGTCTTTTTCAGCCGACACATCAATGTTGACAATATCCCCCGGCTTAATCACACGACTGCCAGGAATACCGTGGGCTGCTTCTTCATTAATACTTATGCAGGTATAACCAGGGAAATCGTACGTCACTTTAGGAGCCGAGTTCGCGCCATAACTTTCAAGAAGCTTCTTACCAATCTGATCCAGCTCCCACGTGGTCATCCCTGGCTCGGTGGCTTTCATCATTTTCTGCAGAGTCAACGCAACGATTCTGCCAATCGCTTTAAGCTTTGCTAAATCTTCTTCTGTTTCGAGGGTCATATTCGAATTCCGGGTAATTTCAATAGCTAACGTCCTTTTTGACTCAACCCAAAGGACGTTTTTCCGCAGTAACTCAAGCTCTGATATTCAAGATCAATTAATTGTTAACTTCGCCTTCCACATGGAAAAGCTTATTGTAGATCTGCCACTGCCCTTCGACTTTAATCAGTGACAACGTATCTAAAAACATTAAACCGAGATAAGCATCTCTTACTCTCGCCACCGCCGTATCACCCGCAATTTCGATGGATAACACATCAAGAATGGCATCCTCGCCTTTTTCCTTTGGCGACGGCTGATGAGAAGCAACCAACTCTGCGAATTGCCCAACGGTCGACTCTTGCAACCCGCCACCAATGTAACCTGTTATCATCGCGTTAGGATGAAATGCATCGTGTGCTTTCTGTGCACTTGATTCGTACATGCACTCAAAGTAGGTGGTGATAACTTGTTGAATTTGTTGTTCGTTGTTCATTATCTTCCCTGATATTTTTAATTAAAAATTAAAGTATTGACCAACACAGCATAAAGCCGTAATTGATACTTACATAATTAAAAATTAACCAAATGTATAAATTCGAACTGACGGATTCAGTGCTTGAGTAAGAGACTCTGAGACAAAGTTATGCATGCTCATTAAAGGAGTTAGTAGAGTCTGAGCCAAAACAAGACTTCATTACTCATCAGCCATTTTGGCTAATAAAGCGTCTTTTGACTTGGTGACAACATCAATTCGCCATGATTCGTAGGAGTGTTTGTTGGCCAATAATTCAAAGGCTTCTATTGAACTATTGTAACGACCCAGTGCTTTCTTGTTCTCACCTAACTTTTCTAATCTTAGTCCTTGGTGATATAAAACAATGCCTTTCGTGCGTATATAGTATTGATGGTTTATATCTTTTTCTATCAACCGTAATGCTTCGTCTGAGTATGTCGTCGATTGTACCTGATCACCTAGCTCAAAATGGACAAGTGCTAAATTATCAAGATCTATCGCTAGCATTACAGGGTCATTATTCTTTTGGCGACTAATCTCAAGTGCGCGTTCAAGATAAGTTTTCGCCTGAGTGTAATGTTGTTGGTTAATATAAAAATGACCAAGAGTATTGTTAGCATTTCTTATGTGTGTGCTCTTGTTTTCATTCACATTCTTCGCCGTTTCTAGCGCTTTTTTCATAAACTCTTCAGCTTTCTCGAACTGCTTATCAGCCTCGGCCATAACCCCGAGAGCTAAATATGCTTCTGTAACCCTTTGATCTGTTGGGTTTGAGTTTTCTAACTCCGGCGTACTGCTTAAGAGCTTAGGAATAGCATGATTGTACAATCCCATTTTGTAGTGGTTTAAACCATAATTAATGTTCTGATCAACGCTCGCACAAGCGGTCAAAAAAACCATAGCTACAGCCATAATTGTTAGGATTCTCAATTATCTCTCCTTAATGTTCTGAGTTGTAAGACTTGAGCAGTGTCCAGTTGATGATTCCTGTATACATTTTTACATCTGACTGTGCCTTTTGAGCATTTTCATAGCAAGCATTGAAAACTTTCCGCCATAAAGCCCTACCTACCAAAACCAATCATCGGCTTCCACTTTTCCGCCCAAGTGTAGGTGGAACCTTCGCCCGTATCGGCCAAGGATCGAGTCAGAAAATCAACAAACACTCTCACTTTGGCAGGCAAATATTCACGTTTCGGATAAATCGCAAACACACCACTGTCCGGTTGCGGAGGCCGGAAGTAAGGGTACAGAGAAACCAGCTCGCCACTTTCTAAACCTTTTTTGGCAAGAAAATGCGGCAGTTGTGCAAAGCCCAGACCGTCGGCACACATATAGGCCATGGCTTCGCCGTCATCAGTGATGTGGCTTCGCTGCAACTCATAAGGCATATATTCACCCATTTCATCGGGTAAAAAGATCGGCTGAAGCTGTTGGGTTTCTTTGATACGAAAACCAATCCAACTGTGTTGATGGAAGTCTTCAGGGCAGGTTGGCGTGCCATATTTTTCCAAATAGTCCGGCGACACACAGGTAAGAAAATCCATCGGGCTCAAGCATCGCGCCACCAGCCGGCTGTCTTTGACGTAGCCGGTGCGTAAGGCGATATCAATGTCGTTTTCGATGATGTCCACATGGAAATCGTTGATATCCAATTCCAGCTTGATGTCCGGGTATTGCTCGCAAAAGGCTTTCAATAACGGGCGAAGATAAAGGTGCCCATAACAGACGGCCGAGTTGATTCTCAAGGTGCCGCAAGGTGAGTCGTTCAGATGTTTCAATTCGTCCTCACAGGTGGAGAGATCTTGAACCATCTTTCGCACGGTATCTGCATAACGTTGACCCGCCGCAGTAATTCGCAACTGTCGGGTCGAGCGCTGAAATAATGTCAATCCTAGCTGAGCTTCCAACCGGCCTATGGCCTTACTGACGGTGGAAGGGTCACTGTTACAAAGCCTTGCTGCTGCCGCAAAACTGCCACCATCGCACGTGGCTAAGAAGATTTCTAATGATCTAAGTTTGTCCATATGCAAGGGTTATCCATGAAGTGAGAGTATCCATAACCGGCACACTAAAAATAGCGTATTTGGCGATAGACTATACCAAGAAAGATTCATGAATAGTATTCATGACTTATTTGAATATTGACCTATTTTTCCGCAATTAACCAACTCATAAAATCCTCATCAATGAGCACTTTGTATGCGTTTAAACACACGTAAGGACGCACACAAATTTAACGTAAATGAGGACGTATGTTGAAGCACTTAATTTCAAACAAGCTACCCGCTAGCCACCCTCTGACCTATCTGTTCCTGGCATTTATCACAATGGCCGGACTTTCCTATATTAACTTTATGCCAGGGCTCGTTAACGCACTGGCAGGCGACATTGGCTTCAATGAGGCAGAAGCTGGGCAAATCGTTGCATTCAACGGCTATGGCGGTTTGATTGGCAGCATAATCGCCATCTTTCTGGTGCGACGTATCCAATGGCAACCCACTATGCTCTGGTGCTTAGTGTTATTGGCAGCGTTTGATCTCTCAACGGTATGGGTGGGTGAATTTTCAGCAATTACTTCAGGTATTAGTGATTTCATTTCGATACTGAGCTGGCGCTTTTCAGCCGGGATATTCGGTGGCCTGAGCCTTGGTATTGGCTTTGCCGTTCTTGCCAGATTGAACAACCCGGATCGCGCCTTTGGCACCCTGCTCTTAATACAATTCAGCATCGGTTCCATCGTCATGTATTTACTGCCTGATCTTGAAGCGCAACTGAACGCCTACGCGGTGTTTTATGTGATGGCAGGTTTCGTGATCCTTAGTATCGTGCTCCTTCCCTTTCTACCAACACTTGGGATTACTAACCCTGAGTCATATACACAGGAAAAAAGCCGCTCTGTCTCTTTAACCGGATCACCAAAAAACGCCTTGCTACTGATGCTCGGTATCATTACTTATCAAATTGCAGCCAGTGCAATTTGGGCCTACGTGGGGTTGATTGGTCTTGGGGCAGACATGAGCAATGACGATGTCAGTATGTACATCGCGACGACCGGGCTATTGGGGCTACCAGGTGCCATGCTACCTATCATCAGCGGCAATCGTTATGGGCGCTTGTATTGGATCATTGCTGGCGTAGCCATGTCGGTAGTATCCGCCATCATGCTCAGCGTAACGCACCTAACTCCGCTGCTTTACGTCATCGCAATGTCTCTGCTGTTTTTCTCCTGGCCTGCCATTCAATCCTATTTATTGGCGGTCACTGCGGAACAAGACCCAAGTGGCAAGCTCTCTACCGTTGCTGCCGTTGTGTCATCAATCGGCTTAGCAAGCGGCCCGCTGATCGCCTCTGGCCTGCTCAGCGAAGAAAGTTTTTCCCTGATGCTCTATGTCTGCGCCGCTATCTTCGTGTTGAGTTTCTTCCTCCTATTCAAGCCCGTACAAGCTCAAGAAAAAGAACACAGCATGAGGCTACCGGCTCAATACTCATCATGACCTTATTAAGACGTAATGAGCCTACTAACACTTCGAATTAATTCTGAATTAACCGCAACAAAAGGAATACAACCATGATCCGATACATCTTCAACAAACTGCTTTTGTCGATGAAAACCCGTTACGACTACGACGTGCGTTACATGCAGGACATCCTGAAAACCAGCCTGGGTGCCTTTCTAAAGCTGATGGGCTTTCAGACCATGTCTTCTCACTCGGGAAATCTCCCCCCCGAACCTCTGTATGCCGCCAGACTTCGTGCCATCATTTGGGACGATTGCGGGCCGTGCACCCAACTGGTTGTTAATATGGCGTTAGAGGAAAACGTCGATCCAGCGATGGTTCGCGCCATCATTGATAGAAATCTGGACAAACTGCCCGAAGAGATCGCATTGGTCGTGCGCTTCACCGAATTCGTACTGGCGCACAACCCGGAAGCCGATGATCTACGTGAACAAATTGTGGCGTTATGGGGCCAAGAAGGGCTGATCACCATCGCCTACTGCATCAGCTCTTATCGCGTCTACCCGGCCCTCAAATACGCATTGGGCTACGGTAAAGCCTGTAGCCGAGTCACAGTTAATGAGGATTCTCTGGCCCCGACACGATCCGCCGCATTAGCGATAGGTGCCGAGCATGATTAGTAAAGTCATCATCGCGATTGCCAGCCTTTTGGGGCTGGCGGCCTTTACCAATGGCCTGTTCATGTTGATCGCCCCAGAACAATGGTATTGGCTTGTCCCTGGCGTGCCTGAACGAGGCCCGTTCAACCAACACTTCTTGCGAGACATAGGCATGATCTACATGCTGATCGGCGCGGCACTGTTTTATGGCGCCCTCTACAACAGTGCGCTTTACAAAAAATACCGATTGCTGCTTTGGTTAATGCCGATTTCATGGCTGGTGTTCCATGCCATATTTCACGCTTGGGAAGTGGTGGTTGGCATCTCCGGGCCTGAAGCTCTGCTTGTAGATTTTGCCGGTGTCACGCTGCCAGCCATCGTGGGAATTGGCTTGCTCTATGCGAGTTATAAACTACAGGGGAAAGAGTAAGTTTTTGGACTGTGGTGTTAGAGATTATTGAGTAGAGGATGGGCGCCAGGATTCGGCGCCTTAGTAACCTAAGAATACTTCGATAGCTTAATAATTCCGAACCCTACCTATAATCCTCTAAACGCATCAAGCCATAAAAACCAAAGGTCGAACCCTTCCTGATCATTCGACGTCAAATGCGCGGCCAGTGACATTGAATCCAAAGTTAACCGCCTGGGATTAAACATTTCTTCGACCCAATTTTCAAAGCTATCCCAAGAAAAACCGCCTAATTTTTTATGATCTGGTACAGAGTGAAAATACTCCCCGTACTTGATGCCTCCGATGAAGGCACTTAATAAGACAACGCTTCTTTCAGCTCCACCAAGGAACACCTGAGGTCTTTTCCTGATCTCTCCCAGCAGAGTAGGATAATCTTTTATTCCATGCGCTCTTTCTTTACTCATTATTTTTCCTAATAAGTCTTAACATTCCTCATCCCGCCAAAGCCTTAGCTCTGCCGCAATATCTTCCCCCTCTAAAGAATCATCCAGCTTATGAAGAATGACTTCGAATGCTGATTCATCCGAACTGTAGGCCTCAAAAATAATCGAGGTTAAGACCAACACCCAATCTTTCTGAAACCGCATTCTAAGGTTGGCACATCGCTCTGGTAATGAGTCACCGCACGCGATTTCAATCAAAAGAGGAGCTAGGGCATCCAAATCCATATTGCTTAGCCAGTCTTTGATTAGCGCATCAAAACACAATGGATCTTTGGCTAGTTCCTTTTGGGTTTTACTGCCAAACCCTGCAAAGACCTCCGGCCCAATGGGCGCAGTAAGGTCTGCGATGAAATCTAAGACGGTGGTTTTATCAATGTCTTTCATGGTAATGGTCGGGGTCACCCTATGTTGGGAAACTCACTTCTTATCAGGTTTCAACAAGTCTTCTTCGCCGAAGCACTTCTTCCAAATACGATCATACGTACCGTTTTCTTTGATTGCTTTCAGCCCCATATTGAACTTGCTACAGGTAATCAACCTCGTACTTTACTTGAACAAAATCATTTGCAAATGCAGTGGCTTGAGCATTCTTAAGCTTTGTTTGTTGGCTCATTACACCAAACAGGGGCTTACCATCGCCAAGTAGAATAGGAACTTGAGTGATTGTGATTTCATTAATGAGCTTCTCTTGTAAAAAAGAGGTAATGGTAGATCCACCATCAATGTAAGCGTGTTTGAAGCCGTCGTTTTCCAGCTCTGAGATAAGAGCAGAAATATCACCAGAATAAAGCTCCACTCTGCCTTTTAGGCTATTTGGAACTTGCTTAACGCTATTACTGAGGGCAATGATTCGAATATTTCCGTATGGCCATTGCTCAGGCGTGAGATTAAAACTGGCAAGCTTCTCCATGCAATGACGCCCTATGATCATACAATCCACACTGCCAATAAAACTGTTGAACCCCATGTCTGACTGCTCGCCCATATCCACATCGCTGTTACCGGATTCATCAAGCCATTCAACACCACCATCAATGGTTGCAATATACCCATCTACACTTGTTGCTATAAATACAGAACACTTCATCGAGATTACCTATAGATAGAATGACGTCCAACGAAAGCACGCTAGCTTCCAATTTGTGAGATAGCTAAGGGGCTACAAAGAATATGCAGGAGGTTTTACGAGTTCAGAACAGTAATGAAAGAATCGGCAATGATGCTAATGAAAATTATTGAATTCTGACCTTGGTGGGGTCTTCAGGTTTGTGTGCCTTGAGTCCACAGATCATACAGATGTGAAACTTACCTAAACTCAAGGTCGTAAAGCCCTGCTGATAAACAACTCCACTGGTCAATATATACACTGTTTCGAATATTTATACTGCATTGTTCAAATTTAAAAATAGTGCTAACAATACTGATACCACCATAAGTCAGCCCTAATTTTTCATGTTGACTCGCTTTAAAATGACTAATTTCGACAAAAGGCAACTTCTTTAATTCAACCAGAATTTTTTCTTCAAATTGTTTCTCTCTCGCAATATCAACTGAGCTTTCAATAACGCCGATATGCCACTGTAAAAAGCCATAAAAGCAGGCAAACAATACGCCAAGAGCGAGAGATAGGTATTTGATAAGCCTGAATTTGAGTAACCTAAACCTAACAACAACAAATTGAAGCAAAGCTATAAAAAAGCAAACAGGAAGAAGCAATAATAGAAAAATTAAGTAGTCTTGATGGGAGTATGAAATAGATGCAAAGTAAAGTTTATACACAAATGCTACAGCGCCTAAAACATACAATATCACGCACCAGATAGCAGATATTTTAAGCTGTTTTCTAGTTAAGTTATCCATGTGTTAAACATAATCTCTTGTTATAACTTTCAGCCATTTGCTACAGACTCTTTTGTTGATATCAGGTTCAATACTTTGTCAGGAACCAACTTACTTTCCGAAGCTAATTGGTAAGAGAAATTCAACGTTTTCATCTGTTTCAGCTTTTTCAAAATCAAGCGAACAAAGTTTCTCACTAATCTGCTTTTCTAATCTTGTATTGGCAAGATCGGAATTAACCACCTTACAAGTTTTTGCTACCCCACTTGGTTCAATAGTCATTGAAATAACGATAGAACCACGAAGATCTGGGGTAGATCGCAATTCACGAGCATAAAGAGCAAAAATCTGTGATTTATTTTTATTTAGGGCTTTTCTTATTCTGTCTTCAATCGATTTTACATGGTGGTTTTGGGCTTCGGCATTTAATCTTTTTTGCCCGCCCTGAACATTTGAATTGGCAGGAATCTTGGCACAACTACTTAAGCCGACGGAGGCTACGAACATTAAGTGAATAGCTATTTTACCTAGGTGCATACATTCGACTCTATTTGAACCATTATTTCTAACATCCCAGCCCGGCCGCCCCTTGCGACGTTGTATTGTTATACACTACTTCTGACTCGTTCGCTCATCATGAAAACAGACCGATCAATAGCCTCATGCTTATTGTGGCTCTGAAGAAGTCTTCAAATTTAAAATAAATCAAGAATCCACATTTTTATTTTAGGTTGCATAAAAATTAATTCTCCGACATAGCGCCGCAGATCAGTTTTCTATTTTTCGTCATTTTCTCAGACCAACCTTTCATTAGAACAACAAGTAAACTCACAAACGTTCAACGGATGAGAGCCCCGGCCTCACGGTGTAGCTTTGCTGCTACTTATTATTTTTTGAATTTAGGTAATCTGCTTGATTAAGAGTCACCTTGCACATTCGTACGCAACCGTTTTATGTACTCTAATTCGTGCTTTGCGGTCTTATCATTTGGATTGATTTCAAGGCATTCATTAAACTTCACTTCAGCCTCATCCAAACGCCCCAGTTCAATCAAGCTGAACCCTATACCGCGTTTTGCACGCGTTAACTCTTTTTGTTTAACTTGGTCGGGTGAGTAGGTTTCTGCGGCATCTTCAGCTTTGATAAATACGTCTAAGGCTTCCTTCCAACTCTTCTTAATATGGTGAATATGTCCGACTTCGGACAAATACATAGCATTCGCAGGAGACATTGATAGCGCCTGATCAAGAAGATTCTGTGCAAGCTCCAGCTCACCAAAATCCAGTACGGCATAGCCTTTAAAATACAGAGCATCGGCACACGTCTGTGCAACCGCCACCGCACTCTTTTGCTCGGCTGCTGCTTTCATCATGTAATAGAGCGTTTCGACTGGGCTTCTCGAAGCGTAGATCACTTCTTCCCTATCTTTATGCTGTTTTTGACAAAGGTCGATGGCCTTATCAAATTCCTTGATGGCTTTCTTCGTGCTTCTGTTTGAAAGGAAGGAATACCCCGAAGCAACATAATATTCAGGGCTGTCTTTATCCATCGTTGAAAGTGGTGACGATTGCTGAGTGCCTTGCGTAGCACAACCAGATAACAGAATGATTAACGAGAACATGATCGTTCTCTTATGAGTTCCTAACAATGTCATAAGTACACTATCCCTGTGTTCAATAACTCTATATTTGTGTGATTATTTCTCAGTCGATCTAAACAGCGCCAATTCCGTTAGCAGCCACTCAGAGCTTTCGATTTCCGGTTCTGCTCCGCATTTCACTTTATATTTTCTTCCAGACAAACTGCTTTTTGTCGCAGAGTATTTAATAAAGTCCTCTGGCGTATCAACCAATCCTTTGCCTAATACATAGTCATATTTTTTCTTAATGTGATCAGCCGCGTCAGTGGCCTCATGCCAGGTGCTGTTTCGCATGAACTTACAAGATGAAGCGGAAACAAACGACAGCAGATGATTGATTTGTTTTTCTGTCTCAGGATTAAGATCCGACGCGTAGCCATACAACGGAAGTAAAAGAGTAACAACAGACAATAATTTTACGTGTTTCATATGTGACCTGGAAAAGTGAGGGCTTATGATTCAGATGCTTCTATCCACATGAAATAGTCCTGCTCAGAATCAAACACAAGAAAGTCTTGAACAGAATTCCATGCAATTGCACATGTATTATTTAATGCCGAATCTTTTGATGTTGCGCCTAAAGGAATACGTCCAACGACAAAGAGTCGATCTTGAATTGTTTGAAACGAAATATCTTTCATGGCCAAGGTTTCAGAAACAGAACTAAATGAAACGGTTTTTCCTTGAAACATATCCTCAACCTCTAAACTCATATTGTTCCTCCATGAAAAAACAGTTTAAAGTTAGCTTGTTAGAGCCCTTTAGAATGAAGTACAACAATTCCGTTTTGATACGGAGAATCAATAACAACTCTACTAATAGAATCTACCTTCACCAGCTTCTTCATCCTTGATAAAGTCCTTTTAACACCAAATGTATATATCTTTAACCACTCTTCATCATGAGCTTCGATCTCAGCTATATCAAAGTTATCCTCATCATGACTCGAATGAAGGCAAACACTCGAAAACTTTTGGGACGCTTCGATAATAATGTCTTCCAACTCAAAAGATTCAAAGCTTGGCGGGGGAAGTGACGGTACGCTGTTTGAAAGAATAGAGAGAGCTTGATGCTCTCTGTTTCCCCAAAAAACTTCTGTAATTTGATCTGTTTTAAATACAGAAAATCCTTCAAATATTCCATCACAATCAACAAGTGTCATTAATACAAGGTTGTCATCCGCTTTCAAAATATATCCGGTCAGCTCTTCATCATGACAATCTCGTTCAACTGAAATTAGCTCTTTGTTGTTTGCATGTATATTTAATTCTTCAACGAGCACTACGATCTCTCCTTTGATCTAACTCTAAAAACTGAACCATGAAGATTCATACTCACTGAGAAAACTTATGTATTTTTCGAATAAAGCGTAGTAATCCCAAGCGTAGTCGCCGCTTGATAACTCACATTCGCTTGTTGCTGTGCATACACTGCATTGGCAGCAGCCATCGCAACAGCATTGCCAATGGTTTGATAAAGGCTGCCCATTGCCATCGCCGGAGCTTCCCCTAACACCTTTGTATTTGCTTGGGTGACAGAGTCAACCACTTTAGAGTTGACTGTTTGAGGGCTTACAGAGGCAGCCGATGCAGTTGTGGCCGAAGAAGCATCAAAACACGCCATGGCATGCTTGGCGCCCTCCATGAAAGATAAAATATTGTTCGCCTGATGCTCGCCCAATTTGGAAAGCACTTTCGCATCGGAGATGCCCATGTCTTTCAGCTTTTCAATTTGATCAGGACGTGCGTTTTGTTCGGATTCGTTTCTTTGAGGCATTTCGATGTTCATAGTCCACTCCTTGGTTTGATCCGTGATTGGATCTTCCTGAGTCTACAATTACTCTAGGCTTGTTGCGACCACTTAGGTATTAATTCAGCTAACTCACGAGCTATTTCTTCAGTGCTAGTCATATGAGCACCGCAGGGATTGTCCCCCTGTAAAAAATCAATTATTTGTGGCTTATATACTTTTTTAACCCTGAGGTTTTCAACAGTACTTACAGGAATAATACAGCTAACAAATTTTCCTGTTCTTCGGTGCTGACCTATGACAATTATAGACTCTGCAGTGCCATAGAAAGCACCAACGATATAAACCTTTGCCCCACCTTTAAACTTTCGTAAACCTACCTTAGTTTCAGTTCCACTGTCTCCGCACGGTATCTCCTTTTTTATATTAGCGACAACACACCAACGATCCATAATTGAAACCTTCATAAGAACTCATGAATAGTAAAAGCTCATTTGATCACACGGCTAAATCACACAGCCAAATAGCGCATCATCCACTCAAGCATCACCTCCGCCGTAACACCACTGAACGGGATTTCTGTGAAACTGCCCTCAGGGTCTTTGTCCCGCCAAGCGAACTGGTAACTAATGGAATCCGGCTTGTCATCATGCAGTATCAGGATGATTCGCTTACCATTTTTCAAACAATCAATGGTCATCACATCCACTGGAATACCACTGTCGCGCATGTTCTGGCTAACGCCCACAATAGGGTCAATGTCGGCGATTTCTTTCTGAAAACGTGTATGAGCTTCGGTGGCAATGTCACACAGTTCATGAAGGTTTTTATGAGTCATAAGATTCCGTTTTTGATCGCATCCGTTGATCACCCTTAGCAAACCTCACCAGAAGAATTACAAAGTGGTCATCGCAACTAAATAAACCCGAGCGAGATTACCAAGTCTGCCTATGTTTTGATACACCTAAAAAAATCACGAAAGAGAAGTGAGCCGTTCATTTTAATCGCCTGTGGATCAATCCACCTGACGAAGCACAAAGCTGACCGCTTCCGTGCGATTGCTCACGCCGAGCTTGGTGTATATGTTTTTTAAATGCCATTTTGTGGTGGAAAGCGCGATGCCTGATTGCTGACTGATCGACTCGTTGGTGATACCGGATCGCAGCAACTCAAATATCTCAAACTCTTTTCCCGTTAAAAGATGCTTTAAAGAAACGTCGTGGGAAGACAGTCGTTGCGTCCCCAATAAGGACTCAAAAGTGTCACGAAACAAGCTCGGCAGTTTTATCTTATCCAGATCAATCCCTGCCTTAAAAACATCGGCTAACCCTGGCGCTTCATCAAACACACTGCGAGAAAAACACACCAAACCATAACGCTCTATGAGTTTAGTGAGTGAGTGGAGTGCCGATTCCACATGGCCTTGGCGAAATACAATCGAGATACAATTACTTCGTGCGACCAGCGCTCTGGACTTAATACCGAGTAAATCAAGCGCATCCGCAAGCTCTTCCAGTAATTCGATGGCTTGTTTATAACGAGTCTTCGCAATCAACCAATACACGGCAGCCAGTACTAAACGTTCACGCCTCTCTTCATAGTGACGTAACGATTGCACCTCCCCCTTCACCATGAATTCGGATAATCCGTATCGTTCAAAGATCAAATCACATTCATTCTTTTTGGTATCCACCAATGCCTGACGAATTTTTTCCTGGATAACTTGACTGCAAAATCGTTGGTAATCGCCCAGAGATAAGATGCGTTCCAGCTGTTCTAAGAGTCGTCCTGCTTTTGTACCGTCACCTTCAATATGCATCAGCCTGGAGCTGTAGAGATAGGCCATGGCAACGGCTTCAGTGGCACATGAATGATTCACTAAGGGAACAAGCTCCGTGCCTAACTTCCACGCCTCATCCAGTTGGTTTTGTTCATAGTCCACCACCATCATGGCCGTCGCCAAGTTGATCCAACGAGGCGTCTTTTTACCATGTCTGATCGGATTAAATGCTTTAGACGTCTCTTGTACTGCTTCGATGCCCCGACCTAAATTGCGATCACAAAGAATAATAATGGGAGTCGCAAAGCTCTCAAAAAACTTGTGAGACATCCGCTGTAAACTCGGCAGAACGTCATTGGCCACTCTGAAGGCTTCATTCAACTGCCCGTGACACATCAATAAATACGCATCCAACAACTTATTAAACGCATCAACCATCACGGGGGTATTGGGTTGCCGTTTGGTTTTGCGAAGGGTGTATTTTTCAACTTCAGAATCGTTTTGAAAGACCGCAAGAATGCGCTCAAAAAACCGGGTATAGGACGTTAACTCCGCATTGGAATTTCTGCGTGTGATGTCCTTTAAGATCTCAAGATAATAAGCCGCTTGATTAAAACAGCGCGTAAAGCTCAGAGCGTATAATTTATACAACAACAGCGAGGTATGGGTATTCAAGAGTTCATCGGATACATCATTTAACGAGCGAACGATGGGTTCCAAGTCGCCTTCTTTAAACCAGTCGGAACAGACTTGGGTAAGAAT
The DNA here is from genome assembly GCF_030159995.1 of Litoribrevibacter albus. Lineage (NCBI taxonomy): Bacteria > Pseudomonadati > Pseudomonadota > Gammaproteobacteria > Oceanospirillales > Oceanospirillaceae > Litoribrevibacter > Litoribrevibacter albus. The sequence continues at coordinate 496,286 of NZ_BSNM01000011.1, forward strand.
CTGTAAATAGTAGTTCTGATCAGCCGACAACCGAGCGTGATAGATGGCTTCAGTCTTATCGCCAATACTCAGGTAAAACTCAGAGGCTTTAAGATGCAGTTGCTGAATGTATTCGATACCGTTTTCCTGCTCCAAAATTTTCAACAAGAACTCTCTGAGCAACGGGTGATAGCGATACCAACCTTGTCGATTAGGGTCAGCCCCAAGAAACAAATCCTGCATCCGCACTTCTTCCAGCTTGGCACTGCCATAATCCAAACCAAACGCGTTTTCGCATAACTCCCGATTGAACGACTGACACACCGAGGTCAACAAAACAAACGTCTTCAAACCCGGGCTTAATCGGTGAATCACTTCATGGCCTAAGTAATCCAGTAGCTCTGATCGACTTCCGTTAAACACCGTCATTGGCGTACCGTTGGATTTATCCAGAGCCAGCAACGCTAACTTAGTCCCCACAAACCAACCTTCGGTTTGTTGCAACACCGCCACCACCTGGGATGCATCCAACTGCGGAGCACCAATGGCCTTATTCAATCGTTCGAGATCATCCTCGGATAACTTGAAGTCATTACTGTCAATCACCAGAGCAATGCCATCCGTCTTCATTCGGGTTAACGACAACGCAGGATAATATCGTGATGAAATAACCACAGTGACGTGAGACGGGAGCGCATAAATTAGCTTCTCCAACGTGTGCTGCACCTGACCAGAACTCAAGTTATGAAAGTCATCAAGGACAATGACCAACGGAAAATCTAACTGAGTCAACGCCTGACGAAAGACGTCGATCAGTAGCTCTGTTTCAACCTCCCGATCGTCTTTGAAGAGATTGAAGTAGGGTTCATCCCACAGCGGGGCAATGCGCTTAATCGCTTCAAACAATTGAGCAAATAAACAGCTACCGCCTTTGTCATCATGGCGCTCTGAAATATCAAACATAAGCACCTGAGTAGACGGAGACACTTTGGCTAAGAGGTCGGAAAACTGCTCTAACAGAATACTCTTCCCCGATCCGGCAGGCGCAATGGACAGGATCAAAGAGTACTCACATCCCCTGTACAATAAATCAATAAGATTTTGTCGGACTATGTAGTTGCTCATCATTATTATTCTTATTTTTTTAAAGCGACATTCATGTACGTCATTTCCAGCACACACTTGTTACTCAAAATTTTGGGCCAGAAATTCACTGTCTACTATTTAAACAATTCAGCAAATATGAAACACCTCTCAAGATGAACAAAAAACAGTTCCAAATCTAAGAATATTTCCTGACTTCCAGACATAAAACCCCACTGTTTTCGGCACCTTTTTAACAATACCCGACCACCCTCCAAGTTCATCCCCCTTCTTTAGGACGGGTGTAAATAAAACAAACGTCGACAGTAAGATCTTCTCGCAGCCTCTTTGACCCCAGAGGTGAAAAAGAACACCTGTATCTTTTAATAAACACCAGACCAAAGTGCGCTGCACAGCCATACGTGCTGTAGAAACACGCTCTAGAAGCTCGAAGTACGAAAAGAAAAACAAAAAACCCGCAGTAAATAAGACTCAATAAAAATAAAATTAATGGAGATCGAACATCATGAACTCGGTATGGGTGACCTGGCCATCGTTGGTCAAGTTCGGAACACTGGGTGTCGCTGCTGCTGCACTCACGTTAAGTCTGGAACGCACTGAACTGCTTAAAAACAACATGTTTGCCACAGAAGACTTAGATCAGATAAACGATCAAATCGTCTGTGACGAGAGAAGCCAAACGGCTCGAACAGAAGATGGGACATGTAATATTTTAGAAAACCCGGCAGAAGGTTCTGTTCACCGACGCTTTGGACGAAATGTGGAACTTGAAGCAGCCTGGGGAGAAACCGAAGCGGATACCCTGCTGACCCCAAACCCTCGTGAAGTGAGTAATTCACTGATGGCTCGGGACGATTTCAAGCCAGCCACCAGCATCAACTTCATTGCGGCCGCCTGGATTCAATTCATGGTTCATGACTGGGTAAGTCACGGCCCTAACACCAGTGACGACCCGATTTTAGTCAACCTGCCTGATAATGATCCGCTCGGTAATGGCGTACTTTCAATTGAAAGAACAACGCCTGATTCTAATCGATCAGCCGAAGACGACGCCTATCTTCCTCCTACCTACAGAAACGTCAACACGCACTGGTGGGATGGCTCACAACTCTACGGCAGTAACAAAGAAACCAGTGACAAGGTTCGATCCTTTGTGGACGGTAAGTTAAAAGTGGAAAGCGATGGCTCTTTGCCAACGGATTTCTGGAGCGGAGTCCCCATCACCGGTTTCAATGACAACTGGTGGTTAGGGTTAAGCATGATGCACCAACTTTTCACGCTGGAGCATAACGCCATTGCCGACACGTTTAAGCAATCCTACCCGAATGCAACGGACCAATGGCTCTATGACAAAGCTCGCTTGGTTAACTCTGCATTGATGGCAAAAATTCACACCGTCGAGTGGACACCTGCACTGCTTCAAAACCCGGTTCTGGAGTTGTCGATGGAATCCAACTGGTGGGGCATCACAAGAAATGCTGAAACTCGTGACTTAATTCAAAAAGTCACGGATGACCTGAAAGGACCAAATTCCTGGATCATCAACACCATTGCGCTGTTCGACCCTGAAAAAGCGGAAGCGCTAAGCACGCCAGGTGCAGTAGATCACGCCTTAGGCGGGTTGGTTGGTCAATCCAAACCGAATAACTACGGCGTGCCTTATACCCTGACCGAAGAATTCGTTGCCGTCTACCGAATGCACCCACTCCTACGGGATGAAGTCGATGTTTACGACATTGGCTCCAATATCGTATCCAACCGCATTCCTTTGCAAGATACGCGCGACGGAGATGCAGAAGACATTCTTGAAGACGAAGGCGGCGACAGACTCTGGTACTCATTCGGTATCACCCACCCGGGCGCATTAACGCTGAACAACTACCCTGAATTCTTGCGTAACCTGTCCATGCCACTGATCGGCGATATTGATCTGGCAACGATGGATATTGTTCGTGATCGTGAACGTGGCGTACCGCGTTATAACGAATTTCGTCGTCAGATTGGCTTAACGCCGATTACCCAGTTCGAAGATCTAACCACCGATCCAACGACTCTCGCCGAGCTGAAACGCATCTATAATAACGACATCGAACAAATCGATGCGCTCGTTGGCCAGCTTGCCGAAACCATCCGCCCGGACGGCTTTGCCTTTGGTGAAACCGCCTTCCAGATCTTCATCCTTAATGCGTCTCGTCGTCTGATGACCGACCGCTTCTACACCGAAAGTTATACTCCGGAAGTCTACACCCAGGAAGGTATCGATTGGGTTGAGGGCAACACCATGGTCGATGTATTGAAGCGTCATTTCCCTAACCTGTCATTAAGTCTGACTGGCGTTGATAATGCTTTTAAGCCTTGGGATCTTAAAATCCCGGAAGACTATAAGAGCTGGGCGGCCTGTGACAAAGAATCATTGCTTTGGACCAATGGCGCACTGAGAACAGAATACGATCAAGGCGAGCGCCCTGACCTGACGCCGGTAGACATTGGTGGTCTGATCGATTCTATTCTTTGGGAAAAAGTGAATCGCAAAGACGATGTCGCCCCGTTAGGTTATGAAAAACCGATCCATGCTCATGGCGCTATGGCCACCGTTGAATTTGAGGCAACCACCAACCACCCGTACACCGGCGTCTTCAAAGGTGCAGACTGTGGTCTGTTACGTTTATCGGTAACAGGTGATCCTAACGACAGAGGCTTTGCTCCTGGGTTGGCCTGGAAAGTGTTCGTTGATGGTAAAAACTCACGCAACGTGTCGGCTCTTTATACCCTGTCAGGGCAAGGCGACAACCACAACTTCTTTGCTAACGAGCTATCCAACTACGTGGATAAAGAAGTCAATGAAACACTGGGCACAACTGCACTGTTCTCTTTGGTTTCAACCAAACCGACTACGCTGGCAGTAAGCAAGATGGCGAAAGTACAAGCGGATGGCACCCAGGAATCATCGGTCACATCACCGACGCAAATTTACTTTGCACCTCGCCCGGAAGTTCAAGGCCTATTTAACGACGCATCGCATGATTTCCGTGACGATCTGCAAAGCCTGCCAGAAGGCACACCGATTTATGATGTCTACGCGACCTCTCAAGCCATCAAAACTTCGATCATCCCGTACTTCCATAATAAGTACGCGACTGAACGCAGAAACAGCGCTGTGAAAGTCGGCACCATTAAAACCACCTCGAAATTCAACAGCTCTGCTTTCGGTGATGGTGGCGTCTTCTTCAGGCATCAGCGCGTGGAAGATCAATAGCATTAAAACGCGCTTAGTTTGAAGTACACGATTAACTAGAAGTACAAGCGTAAACCACACAAAAAGGCTCTGAGAGTTGTATTCGCTCAGAGCCTTTTTCACTTATTTGGAAGTAGCAAAGATCTTTAAAGATTACTTACTTGTTGTTTCTTCCCCGGAAGGTATAGCCAACAAGGTCTTATTGGCAGCTTCTTACTCTAAGCGCTCAACCGACACCTCATTTTTTTGGGTTAGCCAAAGAAATAACCAAACCAATTCATGAACAGCAGGTACAACAATCAGCCAAGAAGAGTAGCAAACGAAATAAACCGCACCGACCAATAAATTGGAATTTGGTTCGCCAGCAACAGCTTGTTATGCTGCATCAGATCTACACACATCCTCAGAGTCACCTTGTCTAATAAAAGAGCACCTCATAAAAGAGATCACATGCAACCTATGAACCTTGTCCCAGCCTTACAATCGACTTTTTCCTTTGATCACTTCCGTCCGGGGCAAGAGCAAACCATCCAGCAGTTATTATCCGGGTTCAGTTCCCTGGCGATTTTTCCTACGGGTTCTGGTAAGTCACTTTGTTATCAATTTACCGCCACTCAGCTTCCGCATTTAACTCTGGTGGTCAGCCCGCTACTGGCGTTAATGAAAGACCAACTGGCGTTTTTACAAAACAAAGGCATTGCGGCGGCGAGCATTGATTCCAGCTTAAGCGCCGAGGAAAACCAGCAGGTCATGGCCGATGTGCGATCAGGCAAAATCAAAATTCTGATGATCAGTGTCGAGCGTTTTAAAAACGAACGTTTTCGCCAGTTCATCGGCTCTGTGGCTATTTCGATGTTGGTGGTGGATGAAGCCCATTGTATCTCCGAATGGGGTCATAACTTCCGCCCTGATTACCTGAAACTTCCGCAATACAAAGCCGAGTTAAACATCCCGCTGGTGCTGCTGTTAACCGCCACGGCCACCAAAAAAGTGAAACGGGACATGAGCAATAAGTTCGCCATTGCACCGGAGCATGTGGTTCAAACGGGTTTCTACCGACCAAACCTTGATCTCACTGTTTTGCCTATTACAGATCAACAACGAAACCAAACCTTGTTGAACATCATCCAGCAGCAACAAGGCACCGGTATTGTCTATGTCACGCTACAAAACACCGCCGAAACCGTTGCCGAGTTTCTGCAGCGTGCAGGTTTAAACGCTGTCGCTTATCACGCCGGGTTTGATAGCGAACAACGAAAGCAGATTCAACATCAATTCATGGCCGGCCAATACGATGTGGTGGTTGCCACCATCGCCTTTGGCATGGGCATTGATAAGTCCGACATTCGTTATGTGATTCATTACGATCTGCCCAAATCCATCGAAAATTACAGCCAGGAAATTGGCCGTGCGGGGCGGGATGGTCAACACGCCAACTGCTTTGTGCTCGCCAATCTAGACGGCATCAACACGGTCGAAAACTTCGTTTACGGAGACACCCCCGAGCTGAATGGCATTCAAGCGGTGATTGATAACATTCGAACGGAAAGCCAAAACGGTCAATGGGAAACCCAGATCATCCCATTGAGCAACGCCAGCAATATTCGCCAACTGGCGCTGAAAACCTTGTTGGTTCAGCTGGAAGTGATGAAGGCCATCAAGCCGGTTTACAGTTACTTCGCTGAATTCAAAATCAAACTCATCGAAAGCAAAGACGCTATCCTTGGTCGTTTCAACGAAGACCGTCAGCTGTTTTTAAATCAAATCTTTGAACACACCCAATTCAAAAAGATCTGGGGTACACTGAATTTTGATAGCCTCTACCACGCCTATGGCAGTGACCGAAACCGAGTGATTGCAGCCTTGGAATACCTCGATGAACAAGGTCTGATTCAGCTCGAAACCAAAGGCATGACCGAAGTATACGAAGTGAACATGGAAGTCATTCATCAGACCAACCTAGCAAGTGATCTCACCCACTATTTCGCTGAAAAAGAAACCAGCGAAATCCAACGCATCGCCGCGATGGTTCGCTTTTTTGAATTGGATTCCTGCTTAAGTTGGAACCTCGCCCGTTACTTTGACGATCAAGCCGCACCGCAACACTGTGGGCATTGCTCGGTATGCCGAGGGCAGATTGCCAAGCTGCAATTCTCGCAAGCAGCAGTTTGGCCCGAAGATCAGTTTCTTATTCAAAACATCCATGCCATGACCACCGATCTGATGGATAAAAAAGGCTTAGCTGCTAAAGACATCTCCCCTGCTTTGATCACCCGTTTCCTAACCGGAATTTCAGTGCCCGTATTTGCACGTACTCAGTTAAGAAAGATGTCAGGCTGGGCCAGTTGTGAACACCTGAGATATCGAGAGGTTTTGGAGAAGGTTGATAAACTAATGGAATATGGAGATTCAAACGTCACATGATCAACGCCTTTTCAGTATCTAACTACCGCTCCCTTAAGGACATCGTTTCACCGTTATCCGGGTTGAATGTCGTGACCGGCCCCAATGGCTGCGGTAAATCCAACCTCTACAAAGCACTGCGCTTATTGTCGGAAACGGCTAGGGGGAATTTGATCTCTTCCATTGCACAGGAAGGCGGGCTTGATTACACCTTTTGGGCGGGGCCTGAAACCTTCAGCAAATCCATGAAGGATGGTTCTCAGCCCATTCAAGGCAGTGCCAGTAAGAAGCAACCTAGATTACGATTAGGATTTTCCGGCGAGAATTTCGGTTACTCTATTTCTCTAGGTATGCCACCACCTCAAGGGTTTGCCGGGTATCAAGATCCGTCCATGTTTCAGTTCGACCCCGAGATCAAACGCGAATGCATCTGGGCAGGAAACGCCTATCGCCCCAGCTCTTGTCTGGTCGACCGAAACGGGCCCATCGTCAAAGTGCGTTCTGGCCGAAAATGGGAAGTGTATGACACTCGCCTCAATACTTATGAGAGCATCTTGAGTGAAATAACTGACCCGGTGTTAGCGCCTGAAATTTATGAAGTAAGGCAAACGATCCGAAATTGGCGATTCTACGATTCCTTCAGAACAGACGCAGACTCCATCATCAGAACACCGCAAATTGGCACACGAACCACCGTTCTTGATCAGGACGGCCACAGCTTGGTGGCTGCACTTAGAACCATCCATGAAATTGGCGATCGGGATGCCATGTATGAATCCATAGAAGATGCCTTTCCCGGCGCCACCATTGGCTTTGAATCGGATGCAGGGAATCGCTTCTCACTGAAGTTCATTCAGCACGGATTATTACGACCACTCAACCAAGCAGAACTGTCTGACGGAACGCTTCGCTACTTGCTGTTGGTCGCGGCCTTACTCACCCCCAGACCACCTTCACTGTTAGTGTTAAACGAGCCGGAAACCAGCCTGCACCCTGACTTACTCCCGGCGTTGGGGCGCTTAATCATTCGTGCTGCAGAACAAACCCAAGTGTGGGTGGTGTCGCATGCTCCGCGCTTAATCGCAAGCCTGGAAGCGAACAGTGAATGTAACTCCATAGCCTTAAACAAAGACCTAGGAGAAACCTTTATTGTGGATCAGGGATTGTTGGATGCGCCGGCTTGGCATTGGCAGGATTGAGAGAGGAACCGGCTCAACTAATAAAAACATCTAAAGCCTCTACCATTACAGTACATCTAACGAGCCTAAGCTCACACTTTCATACTCAGAAACTATGCTCTCAAATACCCACCTGTTTATATAGAACCCTTGTTCGGCTGTGTTCACTTATGAGAAATACATCAATTAAGTTAGCTAGGTACAATGAGCACAGGCCCTAAAACGTATGCCATTTTGTCACACAATTAGCATACCTATATTTTGTATGCCATACTGGCACTATATAAACCGTACAAAAGCAGGTGGCTATTATGGCGACAACAACAGAGCGAAAAGAAGCACGCTTGGTCGCTAGAGCTTCAGAAGAAGTTCAGGAAATAATCCAGCGTGCAGCCGATTATTCAGGAGCAAGTATCTCTCAATTTCTCATTGAATCAGCAATGGAGAGAGCACGTGACATCATTACAAAAACAGAGGCTTTACAACTTTCCATGCAAGGGGCTGATGCCTTGTTTGAGGCGCTGGAAAATCCGCCTAAAGCCAATTCCAAATTATTGAAAGCAGCCAAGGAATATAAAGGCACTGTGAATGCTTCTGAAGATAAGTGAAATTTCCAAACAGCATGAACGAAAATCGTTCGATTGTGGCGTTGAAGAACTGAATCAATTTCTAAGACAACAGGCTCGACAGAAGACTTCAAAGCATGTTTCAAAAACCTACGTTGCCTGCTGGGACAATAATCCTCTTGAAAACTCAAACCGTGTAGCGGCTTACTATACGCTCACGGGATATGCAGTAAGCCCTCCGCCAGCTCATAAAGATTACATCAACTATCCTCACCCATTACCTGCGGTAAAGCTGGCAAGGTTAGCAGTGGATCATTCCAATCAAGGTTTACGTCTAGGTGAAAAATTATTGATTGATGCTATTCGTAGAACCGTGCTGGCTGCTGAACAAATCTCGGCCATTGGCTTATTTGTTGATCCTATGACACCAGACATAGTGCCATTTTATGAGCAATACGGCTTTATACCTGCCGATCCTACAGACGATGACCGACTAGAAATGTGGTTACCTATCGGGACATGTTACGAAGTTGTTAGTCATCTAATTTGAACTAATCAATACTCGCCCACTGACTTTACCCCACCCTCACATCCGGAATATCAATCAAAAAATCCGTCACACCAACATCCACTCCCAACTGATTCAACAGTGTTGAAGCCTGACCTCTATGATGGGTTTGGTGATTAAAGAAGTGAGAGACAAGCTCACCAAAGTTTCTCTCACTCGTCACGCCTTTCACGTTTTGATAAGTCAGTGTCTTGGTGAAATCGGATGCTTCGACTTCGTTTAACAACCAATTCCTAATAGAAGCATCTACCCGTTTACGCACAGGTGTAAGCAATTCCAGGTTTGGGTATAAAACGTGATCCAAGCCCTCTGGTTGAGGTAAGTCTTTCAATGCTCTTAGAGATTGATAGCGTGTCGAGTGCGTTGAGAATCGTGATAGCCAGATGAGATCACCCACCAACATATGATTGAGCGTACCGAGAATGGAACCGAAGAAGGCGCCTTTATCAGCACTGACTTCCTCTTCCGAGAGTTTGCCTGCGGCCTCATAAAACTGCTCGTTCATACGCAGATTGTAATCGGCCATCAATATGAAATGGGATTGGTATTCCATGCGTGCTCCAGACGGTTTACAAAAGCTCTAAGCTCTCTTAAATCAAGTGGGGTCAGAGGAAGTACAACCAACAAAGACAAGACCTGTAATCAACTCAAAAGCCAATTTCAATTTACTCTGACCCCATTGATTTTCACTGATTTTTGAGAGCACAAGCTACTTTATCCTGGGGTATTCCACCGCAACACTGTAATTGGTGAGGAGAGAATTTACTGAGTATGAACATCCAGAAACATTAATGACACTTGTTTCAAACGACTCTGACCCTTTGATTCTTTGATTCTTTGATTCTTTGATTCTTTGATTCTTTGATTCTTTGATTCTTTGATTCTTTGATTCTTTGATTCTTTGATTCTTTGATTCTTTGATTCTTTGATTCTTTGATTCTTTGATTCTTAAAAAAGTATTATCGATCCCTTTTCTTAGGATGGACGTCTCGATTTTTTCGATTTCTTTTATGTTATTCGGCAACATGATTCCAACAATGAGCTGTCACCTGTAGAGTATGAACTTCAGTATTGTTATGAGACAAAGAAACATCTAGTGAGGTAGTGGCGATTCAACGTATCTTTCAGAAAGTGCTATCTGAGGAACAAGAATTAATAAGAAGGGAAATGCGCTGTACTGTATTACAATTCGTTAGAGTAAATTATGGAATTAATCATAACTAGTTTTGAAGCAAAATATGGTGATGCTTTTCTTATCGAAGAGCATGATAGTAACATAAGGTTTCTGGTGGATTGCGGGTTCAAACTCACCTACAAACACCATATAAAAAAGAGAATAAACTCAGTGGATTTCATCATTTTAACGCACTCTGATGAAGATCATATTAATGGCGTTTTTCCATTAATTAATGATTATCCCGAGAAATTTACTTTGAATAAGATTTACGTAAATTCTCCAGAATCTATACAGGTTCCTAGAACTAATGGCGTAATATCTATACGACAAGCAAAAGATCTAATTAATTTACTACAAGATAAAGAATTACCATTTGGAGGTCTAATGCAAGGGCAGACGATTAGGGCCTCTAAAAATCTATCACTAGATATTATCTCCCCTACTAAAACTGAGCTAGATAGTTATTACAAGAAATATAACTCCGAAGTTGCCGATGTACCTCAGAATACTAAGGGGACAAATATATCCCTAAATTCAGCTACTAAATCTGTTGCCGAGTGGGCTAATCAGCCAGATTCATTCCCTAAAAAATCTGATGATATTGCTAATGCTAGCTCTATTGCTTTCATTCTAAATTTTAGAGATAAAAAAATACTTTTTTTAGCCGATTCCCATCCTGAAGTTATTTCAGATTACCTACTAAAGCAAGGTTTTAGCTCTAAACAAAAAGCAACATTTGATTATATTAAGTTATCACATCATGGAAGTTCAAAAAGCATCTCAAAACAGCTATTAAGCATGATTAGTTGTAATAACTTTATTATTAGCACAAACGGTGGAAAAGCGAAAAGTAAGCACCCTAGTGTTGAAACTATTGCCAAGTTAGCTACTTTGGTTGATAGAAATAGTAATGAAGAAATTAACTTTTACTTTAATCACTCTATTTCAGCTATTGAAACAAGAAATGGTCCTTTGTTAAGTGCTGAAGAACGTCTCTTATACAAGATAAATTACATAGAACAAAATGAGATTAGAATCACATGAATCACCTAACATTTCTGCCTTATACGACTGTTCAAGTTTCCAAAGAATCAACCTATCTGGGAAGTGCTGTACTCGTTAAAGTTGAGAACGTATTTTATGTTTTAACCGCTGCTCATGTTCCTTTTGGGGAAGAGTGTGAGAAGTATAGCGAAGGCCTTAGTTCTACATTAACCTATGAATCTGAGGAAATTGGAAAATTAACCTTTATAAGAGAGTTAGGTGATCTCGAAATATATAAAACTCATGACATTGTTGCTATTGAAGTTGGTGCGCGAATTCAACTCGCAAGTGCAACACTCGCCCTAAGCCGCAGCTTTTAATTCGTCATAGACCTTCTGCGGCTGCTTAAACCCAAGACACTTTCTGGGCCTCAGGTTTAATTTCTTTTCTATGATCG
>NZ_BSNM01000012.1 GCF_030159995.1 Litoribrevibacter albus
TAGGTAACTCGTCTTGGTGTCGTTTTCCGTATTTCTTTTTCTGATTGGTGAACTTTGGATCACGACTCCGGAACTGATTATCCGGCACATAGGCATTTATTTTTCGTTCATACAAATAGGCCATATTTGCTTCGTTGGCAAAGCCGGTATCGGCCGTAATCACAGTACCTTGCTGATAGATGTTGTCTGATATCTCCAACCTCTTTAGCCGAGCCTCGACACGTTCCAAAACTGGCTTCAGGGTGTGATGTTCCTGTCCTTCACCAAAGGCTTGAGCATCCACCACAATCTGATGTTTTTTATCGACCGTCGCCACCCCGTTATAACCTTGAATCACACCTTTATTGGTCTTCATCTTGGCACTTTGATTGTCGGTGATATTACTTTTTACTTCTTTGCGAGTTCGACCGCGCCCCATTCTTGGTTCGTTAGTTTTCAGGAATAGATCAATCCGATCAGAGGCCTTATCCAGGGTCGAGATGGTTTGTTCGATTCGTTTTAAACGATCTTCATCATACACAGTCTGAGCATCTAACCGTTGGTGCTCTTTTAGATGATAGTTAATCTGACGCCTGAGCTTATCACGTTTCTCAGCCAATTCTTTAAATGTACCAGAGTGTTCCTTTGAAGCGTTCGAGGGCATCTTACAGCCATCAATCGCAAACAGTTCTTTACCTAACAATCCTTGCTGATCACAGATCAATAATACCTGTTCAAATAAGGACTCAACTTCTTCTGCATGGCTGCTTACAAAGTTAGCAATCGTCGTAAAGTGAGGCACGCTATCACAGGACAGGGCTTTGAAAATGATGTTGGTTTCACAACACCATTGGATCTCACGACTTGAGGTAATGCCTTTGGAATATGCAAACAGAATGATCTTTAACAAAATGGCGGGATCGTAAGCTGGGCGACCTGTTTGATCATTATGATAATTAGGAAAGAAAACCGACAAATCGAGCTTATGTTCGATCAGATAATGAATAGCGTATTCGAAAGTACCGGGTTGGATTTGATCTTCAAAGTTGATCACCACCATCGCGACTTGATCGTGGTTGTAGGGTTTAAATTTAGGCATCAGTACAATCCTTGTTTGATGCCTAAATTTTATCAAAAAGAGAGGGATGTTAGGGTTTTTCTACAGCCTGAACGCCTGCAGCAACGGCCGCAATGGAGCAGCGAAGCTGCGGAATGGAGGTCCAGCCCCGTAGGGGCGATGTTGCCTGCACTTGTTAAATGCTGGCCGTTACTGAGGGATTTCAATGCCCGCAACCTCCATTTGCTTTTTAGGATTCCAGTTATTGGGGATTGACTCTTGCTCTCCCCACCATGCGCAGTTAGTTGCATTAACCCACTCGCTACGCACTTTAGCAAGGTGCTCTTGGGTAGAATGCTGGTCGTATTCTACGCCTGATTCAGAACCACAACACTCGCAGATTTCAAATGTGGTGCAATTGAATTCATCGAGGACTGTAATTTCTGTGTAACCGCAAATTGGACACCCTTGCTTATTCATACTCATGGCATTTAACGCATGGCTCTGCGGCCCAAAACAGTTGGCGACTTTGACGCCGCGAAGCGTGCGGAAAAGGTGCCAACTGTTTTGGGTCCGTAGCAGCCACTTGATACTAATGATGACCTCCCAAGGATTTTCGGGCTTGATAGTTAAACTACCATCCAAGGTATAGCGCGCTCTTGCGCACATACCTTAGGAGGCC
>NZ_BSNM01000013.1 GCF_030159995.1 Litoribrevibacter albus
AAATATTCGGCCAAAGGCCAAGGGATGGAGCAGACCGTCCTGGGCGAAAACATAAGTACAGCGTGGACATCAAAACGGAACAAAACAAGCAGTTCACGTTCGATGTGCCATCAATGAACCCACTCGATGCTTACTTTCAGCTCACCAAACGTATTGCTTATAAAACGATACCCGGTATCGTCTCTGTATTGGTATACGCTGGCTTTCATACTGATCGAAAACCTAATTCTTCACCTCTCAGATCCTTTGAGAAGGACGAGCTGGTATTTGTAAGCCTCGTTTAATCTATTCAAAGGAACGTGTCATTATGCTCATATTAACTCGGCGAATTGGTGAAACTCTCATGATAGGCGACGACGTTTCCGTCACCATATTGGGGGTCAATGGCAACCAGGTACGAATCGGAATCAACGCACCAAAAAACATTGAGGTCCATCGCGAAGAGATATACCTCAGAATTCAGCGCGGTGATGAATATCAACCCTCCGATAACCTTGGCGGTGGTGAAAAAACGGGAAGCATCTCTGACATGGTTTACAGCAAAGGATATGGATTCATTTATTCACCGGGATTCGATGACAATATCTTCTTCCATGCTTCCGGTGTTGAAGATAACTTATTCAACGACCTCCACGAAGGTATGGATGTTTGCTTTTCAGTAGAGCGGGGCAATCGTGGCCTAGTCGCAACCGGAGTTAAGAAGGTATGAGAATCCTAGCTCCAGCGAAGTTTTTTTATTCATTTCTGATTGTTCTGTTCGCTTCAGTATCGCCCTATTCATTTGCTGAAAACTTCATGGCGAATGTTGTCGGTGTCTCCGATGGAGATACTGTAAATGTTTTGACAGATAAGCCGTGCAATTCCGGAAAAAACTGCAAAAGCGGTAAGATCCAGTATCGTGTTCGTTTAGCAGAAATTGATACGCCTGAGAAGAAGCAACCTTATGGCAGCCGTTCCAAACAGGCCTTATCGGATCTTGTGTTCGGACGCCTGGTAAAAGTCGATACTGTTGACACTGACAGGTATGGCCGCCTGGTAGCAAACCTTTATGTTGACGGGAAGTGGGTTAACGCCGAGCTTGTTAAATCTGGCAGCGCCTGGGTGTATCGGCAGTATGCAAAGTCTCCCTTACTCTTTGAATTTGAAAAAGATGCGCGAATCAACAAACGTGGCCTATGGGGCCTACCTGAAGCAGATCGTATTCCACCTTGGGAATGGCGTAGGAATAAAAAATGAGTAACCAGATGATGGACGCTTTTACCAGTGCGCTGATCCCTCAAGCGTTGAATCTTGCAGGTCAGTTCTGGTGGCTCATTCTATTGCTGATTATTGTTTCCATAACGCGCACAGCATGGTTCAAAGGCGTTTTCGGCGAATGGATCGTGAACCTCATATTACGCAAAAATTTTAAGGAGCCTGAGTACTCACTATTTAAAGATGTCATGCTGCCAAGGGAAGATGGTACTACACAAATAGATCACATCCTGTTGTCTAAGTACGGCATCTTCGTAATCGAAACCAAGAACATGAAAGGCTGGATATTTGGCAATGAAACCAGTCCGTATTGGACACAGCAGATATTCAAGAATAAGTTTAGGTTCCAGAATCCACTTCGCCAGAATTACAAACATACCAAGACACTTTCAGATCTTATCGAGGTTGACCCAGCAGTAGTACATTCGATTATTGTTTTTGTCGGTGACGCCACATTCAAAACTCCAATGCCAAACAACGTGCTAACTGCCTTCAAACTGCGCCGTTATATCAGTGAATATTCACACCCTGTCATCGACGACACTGCTCTGGAGGCAATTAAAGTATCGCTTAGTCGAGGTAAACTAGATAACTCATTCACAAACAAGCGAAAGCATATCGCTCACGCTAAATCACTAAAGAAAATGACAAATACAACCCCTGATGAAAGGGATACGACCAACTGTCCTAGATGTGGCGGTTCACTCGTTATGAGAACGTCCAAACGTGGAACAAACGAAGGAAAACAGTTCCTGGGATGCAGCAACTACCCGAAATGTCGTTTCATTCGCCATTAAGCTGACAATCAGACACCTAAATTGACTGACGGCTTACCTCAAACAGCCCTGTTAATCTTCAGGGCTACTGAGCCGTCTAGGGTTTGTATCGCTGAGAAGTGATCCTGTCTGTAACTTCCTCTCAATAATCTTGCTTGGCAGGGAAGACTTACCATCCAGGTAACGCATTGCTGTTCTGGTATCTCTCCAACCGATCCACTCTTTCAGTTCAGCAACAGAAGCTCCAGAATCTATAATCCAGTTCGCAACGCCACGGCGCATACTATGGGTACTATATTCCTCTGGATCAACGCCTCCGGATTCCAAAAGCCCTTTGAAAAGCTTGTTGATCGAGTTTGGATGTATATGGGTTTCTGAGACATCTCCCCAACGACTAACTTTTGCAAATAGCGGTACTTCGCTTTCTCTAAAGGATTTTACATCGACACCACTGCACCTTGCTTCAATCCAGTCTCTAATCGCTCGCATAGGACATAGGTTTGGCAGTGAATCCAGTTTCTTTGTCGTTCCCTGGCCATCTCTATCCGTTTTCGATTTTGGAAGAAATAACTCGAAATATGGGGTATCTCCATCCCAATGAAATTTGATGTCACAAGCACGGATGTTAATGAGTTCGTCGGAGCGCAATCCAAACCAGAACGCCGTTAGCAGCATGGCCTTGTCTCTGATAGCTCTCAGCTTCTGGCTATTCTTTTCATCCTCAATGTTCTCTTGAACTTCATCCAGGTGTGAACATACTTTTTCAATGACTCTTAACGGTGCCGGTTTTGCCTGTTTAGGCTTTTTACCAAACTTCCGCCGTATTCCCCGCATTATTTTCCGAACAAGCTCCGAATCATTAGGATTATGCTCAAAGCCGTTTTCTTTGTGCCAGCGGCCAATGAGAACCCTGCGTTGTTCCAGAGTTGCAACACTCAGCTTACCGGCGTACATCACGAGGTAATTCTTCAGATCCTCATCTGTGCACGGGAGCCGTCCACCAAAGACCTTTGTGAAGTGTTTGACCGCATTCTCCAAAGCTCTATTGGTATTGTCGTTCTCGGATGCGTCCAAAATCGTTGCTTCTTTGGCAAGCAGGTCGAGCTCAGCAGACCTTCCCACGAAAGTGGGATCATCGTCCCTTCGATCAGTCATCTTCACTGTTCCTTAACGTAGCTGTCTACGATCGACTGGATGCTTTCTGAGTTCATCACTGGAGACTCAGAGTGCGCGACTATCAACTCCAGAGGTGATTCAAGATTAGCTCTATCAATGATCACCAGAATGTGTGGCTTCTTAGCTCCCTCTGTAGAGAATGCTCTTTCAGAAAAGCTCTGCCACTCCGTCAAACCAGGCAGGGCTCTCAGTGCAAGCTGCATTGTGTTGAGCTTATGGGTTTCATCAAATGGCATTTCCGGATCGGCTATAACATCCCATGCCAGAACAAAATGTCCCCAATGAACAATCTCTACAGACCCTGGGGCTGGGATACTATCCTTGCTGCACCCAAAGAGAACTACACCTGACTCTTTGCTGTCGATCAGATAGAAGCAGATTTCTGAATCGATCGAGGAAACATCGCCATCAATATCCCAACCAGAGGCAGCAATCCTTTCCTTTAGGGCCTCTGCTTGTCGTTTCTTCTGGAGGTGAGCCGTAAAATCAATGACAATACTTTCAGCCATAATTCCTCCTTTAATCGCCTTTGCCAGAAAGAAACTGCTCATAGAATTCCTGCTGGTTCGCAGTTAGGGCTCTGAAACCCGTAAACTTTCCATCTGCATGGCGTAACTCATCAAATCGTCCCATAGTGTCCTGATATACAATCCGTCGATTGGATAGATCATAGAGCTGAGCCAACGATTCAACCGTATAATCTGCGGCGTTAGTCACAGACGCAAAATCTGGGTCATCATTATCTTTGATGAGAATGAACGTGTCGGTATCCAGGATAACTGAATAGGAAGAGGTCATTCTTTGTTTACCAATAGCCATGCACCTCTCCTAGTGGAAATCCATTGAAACATTCAGCACGTTGAAATCCCACGAGCCATAGTAAGTACGTGCAGCGAAGAAATGCCTACGCTTTTCCATATCCGAAAAGTGTTTGAGCTGCGGTTGAGGCTCAAAGATATGATCAATGCTTTTCACCTGATCAAGAATCAACAGCCCCATTTGAACAGCTTGAAAAATCACCTGGAACATCTCATCAGCTATTTCCGAAGATTGCCCGAACAGAATCAGATCTGGCGAACCAATATTTTTCATTCCGACCGTGTAGCTGTAGCCTTTCTCATGCATAACATACAGGCCGTTCTTCAACAGTGCGCGGTGTATCACTTGGTTATGGCTTTGAATGCCATCCTCAAAAACCTTCAATTCCATGTTACCTCCGAAACGGGACTACAGGGCTTGAATTAAAATAGCTCGGGTTGGCTACTTCATCCCTCGCGATCACAGACTGCGCATATTGCTTAATAAGCTCAGCTTCTAGGATTGGCTCCTGGCTAACTAAGCCAAAAGGGCGGAGAGTGCATTCATTCGTATGACGGTTCCGGTAGAGCAGGATAATGAAATGCCGGTGGCCATCTTTTTCATTGGCGCACAGTGTTTGATAGCTGGTCGTATTAACCATATAAATACCAATCAACACGCCCAGCTCTTCAACCCGCTTCCGGACTGCTCCACCAGAGGCGTTCACATACCGCTTGAACTGTTGATCAACGGCACCACAAACCGCCTCAATTGGCTCCTTTATCTGTTTGAGCCTAACCAGATCTTGTTCAGTAAAACCCGCCAATGCGATTTGCTCGCTATCGAAGGGGTCATATACATACGCATTTACCGCTATATCTGAGTTCGCGTGAAAGCCCTCCATATTCCAGGACTTGCTGCTCAACATTTTCTTGAGCTTCTTTTTGGCCTTGTGTGCCTGAATGTCATCCATAGTTATCTCCAATTACTGGGTTCTCTATCCAACGTACACCAGGTCCTCCAACCAGCAACCCCAATCAAAAGCGTAGGTTTTCGTCCAAATGCCTCCGCAGGCCTTCACCTGACCGATATTTTGAAAGCGGCCAAATATTGTGAATTTTTAAAGTCGGCGAACTTTACCCCCCTATCCTATCCAAAATTTTAAGCTAAGGCTAGATAATGTTCTATTATCACGCCTTATAATTTTAACGGGAAAGCCAAATTTTCACACTATTTCTTTTGTTGTTTCTTGTCACATGAAATATATAAAGCTATTATACTGAGAGACTGTGGATATACTCACGAGGACAGACAAATGGCTAGACCCCCGGTTATTGGATACGAGGACGTTGAAGAAGCAGTGAGAATGCTTCAGGGCAAGGGAAAGCCAATTAATCCTTACCAGGTAAGATCGGTACTCGGGAAAGGCTCTGAGGCCAAAATCCTTTATTACCTGAAAGGCATGGGGCTGGACATCGAATACCAGGACGAAGATCCGCTGACAAAGCGAATCGTTAACTTGGTGCGCCCGGTGGTAGTCGAGTTGAATGAGCAGTACGAAGAACAGATCCGAAAGGAAAAATCTGGCCTGATTGAAGAGCTGTCCTCTGAAAGAGAACGAGTTAAGTCATATCGAGACCAATTGGCCGATATGAGCGCCAAGCTGAAAGATGAGACCAGTCGCGCAGACTCCAGTTTAAAAAAGATCGAACAGCTTCAAACTGAACTTAACGCTGAGCGCAAGGCTTTGGCAGAGCAGAAGCAACGCACATTGTCCCTGGAAGAAAAACTAGATAGCACGAATACCTCATTGAAAGATACCAAGCTACACCTGGAGTCCACTAAGGCTGAGCACAAGGAGTTAGTGGTTCTGCTCAAAGATGAACACGCTCGAACCCTCCAGGGCTACAAGGAAGCGCTTGAGCAATCCAATCGATCCGCAGACCGAATGAAGACCCAATTGGAAGAGACAACCACAGTCGTCAGTAAACAGGGATTGGAACTTACGGCCCTTAAAGAACGTCTCGCCGAAGCAAGCCAAAAAGAGCAATCCTTCATTGTCCAGATAGAACAAAAGGATCGCCTAATCTCTGAGCATTCATCAAAGTTAGTCGATTTATCCTCAGAACTCGAAAAGCTTTCAACAGAGATACAGGGACACCTCAAAACGATAGCCACGCTGCGAGAGTCTGACGAGGAAAATATAAAGCTGAAATCTGAGAACGCTGCGCTCGTAAAAGCAAACGACAAGCTCTCTACCGAGCTTGATGTGCTAAAAGTGGTAATCGACAAGCTTTCCCCCAGGCAGGAGGATAAGGACAAGAAACCGGGATAAGGAGCCAATACACATTAAATTAAATGTAGTAGCTCATACCTGATCTTACAGCTTTGAAGAATAGGCTTATATTTCATCTGACAGGCAGCAATGAGCGTATAGGGGAGATTAACCCGTTGCTTTTGGTACGTTAAGCTTTTTAACGATAAAAAATTGGTAACCAAATTCGCCAAGATGAGATTTAAATAAATCTACTTCGTTTTGAATATCAATCACTGCTTGCGACCCGGTCATCTTTGGTGAAACTTGTTTCAGACGCTGTTCGAGAGGCTCGTAATAGCTCTTCCAAGCCTGCTCAGATACCGTAAAGGTATGTTGAAGTTTATATCCAGCCTTTTCTATTTGTGACTTTCGTGTATCAACGGTTTGTATATCTGGATAGTCTCGCCCCCAATGATCAATAGCGTCTTGACTCGGGCTGTCTGTTAACCAAACTAAATCACTGAATACCAAAGTGCCTTCGTCACTGAGTAACGATTTCCATTTCTTAAGGGCATTCTCGATGCCCATTATGTAAGCTGAGGCTTCTGCCCAAATAATGTCGAATTTCTGAGTACCAAAATTCAAATCCGTCATGCTTACGCACTTGGTTGATACCCGCTTACTCAGGTTGTTTTGCTCTATTTTCTCTTCTAACTTATCAAGCGCATTTTGCTCATTGTCAGTCGCCATTATTTCTGCGTTGGACAGCTTTGCCAATACGATTGTTGAATTACCCTTACCACAACCAATCTCTAAAATTCGTTCAGGTTTGGTGCCGAGTAATTGAAACGCTCTGGTCGTGTCGGCTTCACTATTCGGCCCCCAAGATTCTAGCGTCTCAAATACGCTCATGAAATCTTGCATATATTTGTCGTGTTCGTTCATGTCTTTTGATAACCATTTGATTCTTAGAGCTTGCTTCTCGTCAAACCCTTGGACTTTTAACCAATCTATATGTGCATCCGGGGCTACTTCAGTAAGCGTTTGGTGCCATGATCTACTGCTGTTTTCTCCCAATAGGGAAGACAGCAAAGCCAACGACTTTTGCTTTCGTCTAATGTCTTTCTCTAACTCGTCATAACGACATTTAAGAACAGACCTATCCAACTTACTTTCAAGGCAAGATTTGCATTCAGCTAAGGTCAATCCGCCACTTTGTAGCTGTTGAATTAAACGAACTCGCTGTAAATCTCTTTCGCTATAAACTCGGTAGCCGTTTTCTAACCTCTTACCCGAAATCAAATTAAGCTTTTCATAGTAAAGTAATGTCGTTCTCGATAGACCAACCAAGGAACCTAGCTCAGAAATACGATACACATATAACCCATACATTTGGAATGCGACATTGAATGTAAACTATAAAGTAATAGACGGGTCAAGTGTCAAATCGGATTCTTGATGCTGATTTTCAATTTTTATGCTAAATCACTTTGAGATGAATATGAGCTAGGCAGAATGTCCGCTATTTGGACATATTTGACTGTCAAATTTGATTTGGCTCTATTAATCGAGTCTGTTAGTTCAAGTTGAGACTTATTCAAATTAAACGTCTATCCACTCTGGCGAAGACACGATTCCATTTGACATTACTGCCAGCCAAGGTTGAGCAATTGCCTTTCCTGGCTCTGAATGTCGATCAACTTCATGCCCATATAATGCATCGTAACCAAGACGTTTAGCTGAGACGCATATCAACTCAATTAATCCTCTGGCGCTGTTATGTCCTACAACAGAATACGCTGTATCGAATGGTAGCCCAGTATGAGCTGCCAAATCAGAAGCCATCTTATCTAAATGTGCAGACATAGCTGGATCGTTGTACGCGACCCTCAATACATTTCCTGTTAACCACCCTTCATGCCAGTAGTCATGATTCACATTAAATGTCCTTGATGCCATCGGATTGCGCATTACCTCTCGACGCAGGTTCTCAGAGGCTGCGTAATCAGCAACCGTATCTAATAGCCTGGCGTTGGATGATAGAGATACCCTGGCCAATCTCGTTCCAGCTTCCTTTGCGAAGTTACGATTGATAGTAAAAAAGATGGCGGTATGCGGTACGAGTAAATCTTCTCCTGGTTTCTTGGGAGGGGGAAGTTTCCAAGCACTAAAGATCTGGTCGGTTCCGTGGTACCAACATGGTTTATCCAGAGCGTCCGATAATTCAGATGAAATTACGGCCTTGTCCTTCGTGACTTGATTCAGACAACACTTTTTGTATTTCTTGCCACTTCCGCAAGGGCATGGTTCGTTTCTATTACTGCCCAAGTCTACCTCTCAAATTAACTCACAGATCTTAATGAGATCGCCCGAATCATATTTCTAATATCAGCAGACGTTATCCCCTTGCTCATTACCTTGTCTGCCATAGACAGCATTTCACGCCTTACTGCCTCCGGGATGTTCGCGTCCGCAGTTATCACAATTTTGGTGGCATCTTCACACTCGTGCTCGTTGTCGCGAAGAAAACGAAGGAACTGCAATCCATCCATACCAGGCATATGGTAATCGATCAAAAGCAAGTCGAATTCAAAATCCTCGACATGCCTTATCGCATCGGATGAGCTTGAGCAAAAGGTGACTTGAACATCTTTTCTCCGGAGAAAGTCTGGCGATAGGAGCTCTTCCATTTGGCTAAGATACTGTGCGTCGTTATCAATCACCAATACCTTTAATCCATCCTCGACCACGTTATGCACATAGGATGAACTAAACCCTAAACCGTTGCCTACAGATACTACCTCAGTTCTACTTTCCAAAGCAGTTTCGTTCTCGATGGCAATTAATTCAGATTTACAATCGGCAGGAATCCGAATGGATACTTTAGTGCCAAAATCCTTTTTACTTTCAATCTCAATTGTTCCACCAAGGAAATCTGCGAATTTGTGCATCGTGGCCATTCCGATTCCCCAACCATCTCGTTTGCGCTTGATATGATTCTGCAATTGATTTGGTCGAGCCGTTAAGACCTCAATGTCTTTTTCTGTCAACCCAACACCACTATCATGAACAGTAACGAGGAGGGCTTTATCTTCTACCTTGTACGATACTTTAACGAATCCCCTATTGGTGTATTTCACCGCATTATCAATAGCATTTGAGACGATGATCGATACCAGGTCATAATCAATGTAAACCTGATCACGCATATCGCCCACAGCAAAGCAATTCCAAGATACGGCCTGTTTAGCTTTACACTTTACTGAAAACTGCTTATCGAGGTCAGAGAATAATTTTCTGACATCTACCCAATCATCATTTCTGGTTAGCGATCCGTTTTCGAGTGCGGACAAACAAAGTATCGAAGTAATGTGTCGATCAAGGGCATCAATATCAGAGAAACATTTTTTAAGCGTTGACAAAACATCTGCATGACGCTTTTCAGAGTTGTGATGGATTGCTATATCAAGAAAAGTCTTAATACTTCCGATTGGAGTTCTGAGTTCGTGAGCAGCGATCTGCAATATGTTGTGCTTTAGCTCATAGATCTGTTCTTGATGTTCAATATCACTCCAATTTTTTTCCAACTCTTTGGAAATCGTATTGAAGGATTCAGCAAATTGTGCGATTTCCCTAATTGTAGAATCTTCTGATAATCGTATTCCTCTTTCACCTCCGGCCAGTCGATTAGCTGAGACTACCATGTTAGAGAAATTCCTGGTGATGGAGCGGAGAACGACAAAAAAAATGACGACGGTTATGACGCCAAATAAAAATGAAAACAGAAGGGATTTTAGAATAGGAGAAATCGCTGCATTGGCACCGAAAATATCATTGTACGAAAGTAATAATGTACCCACATGCTTCCGGTCAGGAGGGTCACTATCTTCATTCAAAATATCATTTTCGATTACCGACTTAGTTATTGATGACGCTGAGTAGATCGGTAATTCCTTTGAACTAAGATCAGACACCTCTACACCATCATATCCATCGCTTTTTACAAAGCCGATAATGTTATTATTCGGGTCAAGAACAGTAATACTGTAGATAAAGCTGTAATCTTTCAGATCATCAAGAGTAGCGTCAATGATTTCTTTGTTACCCGCTTCAATTGCATAGGCAAGGATATTTGTTGAATGGAGCTCGGTAATACCCTTGATGTTTTTAAGCTCTAAGTCAACAAGCTTTTCATTTTGATGGTGTATGGTAAAAATGATCGGCGCGTAAATGACGATCGAAATTAGTACCACTGATGCGCAAAGTAATGTCTTATAGGAAATCCTTTTCTTACTGCTCATGTATTTCTCCATACTTCATGAGATTTCTCAAATCCAACTGAAACGCCTCTGCTAATTTTGAATTAACAACTACCTTGGCCTTAGTTGGTATCGAGGTCGTAGTAGACAACTCTCCCGTTTCATAAAATGAGTGAATTCTGTTTACCATTTCCGACAAGACAAGTTCCTTGTCGAAGTAGGCAGCGACGACGCACCCTACTCCCCCTTCAACCAATCTCGGCGTATACGCGATCGCCGGAACTTTGAGTTGATAGAGTGAATAGAGCATCGCCTTCAGCGAGTGCGGATCATAAATTATACTGGACGGTATAACAATGAATGCATCCAGATTGTTGTCCTCTACAAATCGAGCGATGAGCTGAGCCGGATTCTCAGTCTCATTCAACTCCTTCTGCACCAAGGAAAACCCACCAATTTTATCAGGCGAAACGCGCCCAAATAGGTAGTTTGTCTCACTATCAACAAAAACTCCGATACGAGGATCTCGCTCGGGATACAGTTGCTTGATCAGCTTGATGTGTATTGCGGGGTTTATATCGCTGAATACCGCCGACCGTAAGGGGCCAGAACGGTATTCAGATCGTGGAATAAAACCATTTAAAACGGGAATGTATCTGAAACGCTCGTCCAGGTTGACTGCATGGGTAGCCTCAGTGCCAATAGTGACTACCAATTCATAGTCATCGAGTGATGCCGGTAAATCAGCATACAGCCTCAGTTGCCCTGCACTTCCAGGTGCAGCCTGGATTATGGAATGAGCAAGACTGGCATATTGATCAGAATGTTCGGGGACCACAACCATGACTTCTGCACAAGCCAGTCTTGCGAGGGCATTTAGAGCGCAACCAAACAGAAGTCCGCCGATATTCCCCTGTGGAAACCGGCGCATATCATTTTTTCTTTTTATTCAGAAGTTCGGACAACTCTGCCTTGATCGCCATACGCAAATATTCAGATGGGCAGTCAGTTTTAAATGGATCAGAGTAGTCTTGTGCGAATTGGGCAACTTTGTCCTTTAGCTTAACCAGATCTTTACTGGACAACGATTTAAAATGCTCGCCTGTCTCTTCTGTAACAAGCGACATGATAACAAACTGTAGTTTTTCCTCGTTGTCTTTTGCTTCCTTCTGGAGATCTGTAATTGACGGAGCCGGTTCGCCAGATTCGTTGACGAATGGATAAAAACCTCCAACTTTCCACCAGGTCTTTATCTGAGAAATGTCGTGGTGAAATTTGTACTCAAACTGAAGCGCTTGGATAGCAGCATCAATTTTCCGCATCGGAGGAGAGTGCTCCTGAAACCACGACCGAACGGTTGTATATTTCAGGTCAGCAAAAACGCTTGGGGATTTTTCAGCAAGATAATTCTGGAATTCGGCTACCCTACCCCTTCCTTGCTTGAAGCCTATTTGGTCCAGAATGTGATTAAGTCTGTCGCCTGGTAGTTCAAAGGCTTCAAGTTCAGTGTTTCGGTTAGTGTTCATTGTTCGCGCTATCACCTTTTTGGGGTGAGTCTCCTATCATTGCAGCATGGACAGCCACAAATAGGGGCTCAGGCGACGAAAATCCTATTTACGGCACAATTTATTGTAGTTGTTGCCTCTTTTCGGGGCCAAAGTGCAATAAAAATCATAGAATCAAATATACTCATTTTGATAGCGCAAGTCCATGATGGACATCCAAAACGGCAGGATATATGGCCATCCTCCCTTCCGGCTTGTCAAAGGTGAATAGTCATAGCCTTGTTTGCACTGAAGTTTACTAAAGAGGGAAAGCATTCCCTATTGAGAAGGTATACCCTCAACTCAGATTGGGATCGTTGCCCTTCAACTGACATCCTGACAATGTTTTGGCCATTCGAGCCTCGCTGATGAATGTCAAGTGATTCCAGTTCTTTCTGGAGTAAGGTATAGACTTTCTTGTCCCCTGCCCTTTTCTCGTATAGGCGTTTCTTCAGCGAATTTTTGTCCAGGTACAGGTTGAAAATCGCCGGTGTTACCAAAGCAACGTGGTTTTCTAGGATATGTACCGGAGCCTTTGATTCATTCACTCGAATGTTCCGGCGCGAGATGCCCTTCAACAACCAGGCAACGAAGTCGTTTTGCACAAGAAGGTCTTCTTGCACTCTTCTGGAGTGCTTCCACAAGTTCTTAGCTTCACTGGAGCTAACGCCGGTACTGGCATGGACAGAGCTTTGAGCATCTTCCGGGATCTGTACTTGTGTTTGCTTAGCAGTAAGGTTTGACAGAGACTTCGTTGTTGGCAATTTGACTTCAGGCTGTCTCTGCTTGACTTGTAAAACTTCGTATTCGGCCTTAGCTTCAGGCAATTCCTTTGGGGGCTGTATAAGCGGCTTATCATCATCAATCTTTTGATTTAGTACCTCCGCGTTCTTATCCACAACAGGCTGCTGTGTTTGAGTGGCGTTTTCAGATTCCTCCGGATCACTTTTAATAACATTCCCAGCCTTATCGACCGGGAGCACTTCACCATCAAAGGTATCAGGGTTACTTGTTGGCCAGATGATTTCGTTCTTAAATCTCAAGAAAGTTAGTTTCTGTTGCCAGTTCTTAGCAAAGTCGTTTATCTCTGCGGTCCAAACACTATCCCCTTCTGAGTTCGGTATCAGTAAATCATGCTCCCTCAACACTTCAAATAAGCGCACAATGTTTTTGGGGATACCTTTGTGGCCTTCGTTTAGTAACTGGACTCTAACCGCCTCCATTGTTGCTTTTGATACCACCCATGTATCAGTTTCAGTTACCCATATGGCTGCACCTGGCTTATTGCGTTTGAGATCTCCGTCATTGATTAGCTTCCTTAGAGAAACAATCAACTTTTCATGTAGTGGTACAGCACTCGAATGATCCGTTCTTATGCCGGTATCAGCTCCGAGATTCTTAGCTACGCTTGCACTATCAGCAGTTCTTACGATTTCTGCGATGGCCTGTCCACCAAAGGTTGAGTGGGTCACTGTGCTAAAGAGTTGAGCAAGCAGTTCTGTGTCTTCAAAAACCCACTGGGCAGCTTTCCTGGTCAGCAGCCTTGGCAAAAGTGACATTGCCGCTTTTTCATGAAGCGATTTCGCTATCTTGGCGTTACTAGCTCGCTTTTTGTATCGGTAACTGTACTCTGCTTCAACTGGAATGTTTCCATACCAGGGATGCCAATGTTGGAATTCCCCTCCCCTTTCCCTATAAACAACCTCAATATCGGTTACGATCTTGCCTATATCATGCGCGAGAATCGCAATGAAAGCTCCAAACCTCCAGCGATCAGATGCTGAAGCAATATGTTCAGGTTCTGAATTTGGAGGTAATACATATCCTTGAGCGATTCTGATGCCTGCATGGAGCGCTTCGAGAGTGTGGTCAATCAAGCCTCCAGCTTTTGAATGATGATGGATTTCAGAAGCGGGAACCTCTTGAACTAACTCGGCGAATTGTTCTATTGCATAGAGGTAGTGATTAGCCCAGACCTCTTCAGTAATGCTGAAGAGTCGTTTGATCTTTCTTATCAGGGCTTGCCGCTCAGAAGTATTCAAAAGGTCCTTCCCGGATCTCGCAATCGAATACTTGGGTAATGACTGAACAACTTCGTTTTGATCCGGTTTACGTCTAAAAAATGTAGTTAACATGGGCATACCTCCGCAACGATAGGATGCCTCAGTCTAAAACCGTAAAGGAGGGAAAAAGGGTCAGTGGAGCCTGACCTAAAAAGCATCGTAGCTGTAGGTCTTGTGTAGGAAAATCTGGAGAATCGGAAACTTTAAACTTCATACTATGGTAAACGGCTGGATATGACACAAGACAAAACAAAGCTGACCGCATTCACTCTCAAGCTGAGTGACGATGATAGACAGACGATGAAGCTCGTTTGCGCCGTAGACAGTGCTTTCAAGTATCAATATCAGATGTTCGATGCTGCTGTGTACTGGGCGATAGAAAACAAAGAAAAGTTAGTCGCTATAGCAAATCCTAAAGATGGTGATAACCGCTCTTATTATGTCAGTGATACTGCTGATCAGATTAAAGTTTTGGAAGAACAGTGGAATTGCAACACCACGAGGGCTCTCTATACAGCGGTGGTGACTTATCTGAAGTTTCGTGAGGCTGGTTTAAGGGTAGATGACAAAATAGCTTCTAAGGCCTCCTAATGAGCTCCTGATTATTTAGCCTTTACGTCATTGTGAAGGCTTTCTTTCCTTTTTAAAAATAAGAAATATTGTCTTTGTGCCTTTCACATTTGGGACCGTAGGTCGGATTAACTATAATAAATACAAAGTATTTATTATCTGTTTAAAAAGAATAAATAACGGATTAATGACGGTTTAAAAACGGTAGGTCCACGGTAGGGTTTCTCGCTAATCGCCCTGTAACCCTTGATATTACTAGCCTCCTTTGTTTTTATGCTATGCCAAACCTTGGTGCTTTACTATGCCAAACCTTGCTACTGCTCTATGCGAAACCTAAGTGGTATTCACTGCCAAACCTTGGTATTATTCTACGTCAAACCCTACCCTTCCGTTTTTATACATCCCTATCCACACGATATACACAGCATATCAACACCTTAATCACAGGTTTATGCACATATGGCTGTTCTCGATCCCCTTTCCCTAGCGTAAACCTTAGTATTTGTAGTTCGATATTTAACCAGATATGCCCTTTCTATGCCAAACCTTGGTATTGCTCTATCTCAAACCTTAGTAAGGTTTGGCATAGAGTTGGGCTTGTATTGTTGCTTATCCTAGCTAAGTGGTTGTAAAAATTGACGAATTACAAATGAAATTTGTACAAAAACATAGAAATTTACCTTATTTGGGAGTTTTTTATGCTCTGCCCTACTCTATCCCAAACCTTTGCTTCCATCGCTTCTTATGGATTTGATGCCCAACTCTATCTAAAACCTAAGTATAAAATGCTGTTCCAGCGTGATTTTTGGACTTTGGGAGGCGTTTTTGGTGAGGTTTGGGGTAGAGAAAGGCCGGTAGTCAGCTAGATCCCGGCAAAAACTGAGGTTTGACGTAGAGAAAGGATTTTAAAAGTCGATTTCGTCTTTGATTTCTTGGATACGTGAGACTGGATGCTCTTCAGGCTTCGGATCGTTACCCAGAAGTGCGTTCGCTACCTTGTTGTTGGCAGCTACCTGCTTTGCAAATGTGTTGGATGCATATAGTTCGAACCGCCAATCAACTATTTTTTTGCCTTCTTTTTTAGGGATCATTTCGTAACGTTCGAGCACATCCTCGTTAACCAGGTCATCCATAACGTCTTTAAAAAGTGCCTTGTCCTGGTAGGTATTCTGATATGGGTCCTTCATTGCGCTGATCAGTGTGCTGAGCAAGATCGTATAAGGTTTACCTGGAGAGGCCTGAACCCAGCGGTGACACAATCTTTTGTAGGTTAGTCTGGTGTAGTGGCGTTTAAATTCCAGTGCTTTTGCGTAGTTGTACCGTCTGAAGTTCAAAGTAAGGATCACATCAGTGACCATTGGATGGAAGCAGACGAAGGAACGTGTTTCCTTTTTATTGCCTCTGTCCGCTATGGCCATGATTGGGAAAAATGGCGCTGATAGGTCTATTGAGTTGTCCATACTTTGTATCGAAAGTATGGAACGATTCATTATATGGAGAGCTTCTCGGATCTCAGAATACGAATATGACTTCCCTACCCTTTTGAGCTCTTCATAAATTTCATAAAGCGTGAAGGCAATCCCGACAAACTTTGTGCCAGCGTTTGTACCTGTTGTTGCTTCATAGGCTTCAGCTCTTCGTTCGGTCGCAAGCTTGCGGAGTACGTCTTCTATGATCTCTTCCCTTGCGCCTGGAAAAACAAAGACCCTTTGCTTTGTGCCACCTTTTACACGCTCAATATTTGCCGCTGTGACAGAGATCCGAAGTTCCATGTCTTTGTAGTTGGTTATGCGGGTGAATTCTGTTTCTTCTGCCGAAGCAGAACTCAGGTATTTATTGTGCTTGTCGTATAAGAATTTACCGGCGAGATCGTATATTTCGAGAGTATTGCTGTAGTTCTTGTCCAGTAGTGGATCAAGCTCGAAAAGATCAAGGTTAAGTTGCTGCGACTTAATCGGCTCCAAATCATTTTTATTCATATTTTTTATTCCTACCGCAACAAAAGCTTCATACCCAAGATCACATTAGAGCACCAAATACGGCTTATATTAACAGATTGCCCTTAAAAATTAGCATATTCACCAAATAGTGCTTTTTTTTAGTAAAGCGTGAATATAGAATCGGATTATCCACGATACGTGAAAAAAGTCAATTTGAACAGCAAAGGATACCGAAATGACCGATAACGACACCCAAAAAAGCTACCTGCTGGCTTCTCTTAAAAAGATCAGCACAGTGGTAAAACGCGGCGAGACCATCATGAAAGAGATTCCTGGCCTGGTCCGCAAGACACAAAAATCCAAGCATGATCCGGAGTGGCTGGAGGTCGCTCAGGTAGATGAACGTATTCAAAAACGTCGTTATGGTACAACTCAGGCTGCTGAGCTTGCAGGTATCAGTCACTCTCTCCTATACGCAGCAGAACAAGATGGGCGGCTACCAGAACCAGAGTATCGTTTAGATACAGCTAAGAAGGTTCGTTCTGGATACACCATGAATCATATCAATCATATTCGCCAGGTATTTAATACGGCTCCTCGAAAGCCTGAAGGTGCGTCGGCTGCTGTGGTTGGCATCCTCAACTTGAAAGGTGGAAGTCAGAAGACAACTACCTGTCACTTGTTTTCTCAGTACCTTGCTATGAAGGGGTATCGCGTTCTCTTACTTGATACTGATCCCCAAGGGTCATTGAGTTTCTTCTTTGGGAAGAGGCCCGACGATAACGTTCATTATGAAAACACCATCGCACCGTTCTTTCTGGAAGATGACGAAGCGCTGGTAGAGGCCGGACATCCAGAAGGCGCATCTCGGTCTTTGCATTATGCGATTCAGAAAACCTACTGGGACAATATCGACATTATTCCGAGTTGTTTGCAGAACCTGAATATTGATTTGATGATGCCGAAGGTTATGGATGATGCAAACGTCCCTTTCATCGACCGAATTATGAAATTGCGTAGTGGGTTGGTTGAGGTAGGAAAGGATTACGACTTCATTGTTATTGATGGAACCCCTTCTTTAAACATCAGCACGCTTAATGTGGTGTCTGCATGTGACATGGTTTTTGTGCCCACCCCAGCGGCCATGTTGGACTTTGCATCAACGCTTCAATTCGCAGGCTTGGTGGCTGAAACCATCGAGACATATGACGAAGGCGGAATCTATCCAAACGTCCCTGATATGCGTTTCTTCATTACAAAGTATTCCGGCAGTAGTTATGCACAGTTCATGGGCCAGATTATTCGCC
This sequence comes from Litoribrevibacter albus, assembly GCF_030159995.1. Lineage (NCBI taxonomy): Bacteria > Pseudomonadati > Pseudomonadota > Gammaproteobacteria > Oceanospirillales > Oceanospirillaceae > Litoribrevibacter > Litoribrevibacter albus. The sequence goes on from NZ_BSNM01000013.1 coordinate 17,945, forward strand.
GTGTGTTTACTGTCGAAAGAGGGGATGTTCTATCTAATGAAGCACATGCTTCTGACGAAATTGGGAAGGCTACAAACTCGACTTACTCAATCTATGAACAGAATCCCGCAGAATCTGATAATCGTAAGAGACTGAAATCAACTTGCGAGATGTTCGATAAGTTGTTTGAAGAAATGCACGATGCAGTTTGGGAAACATGTTACGAAGAGGTTCTAAGAACTTCGCATCTGGATAAAATTGATCAAATTATGGCAAACGCAGATTCAGTGAAAGCGGAACTGGAGGAAGCAAAAGCTAGAGCAGGGGAGGGTATGTAATTATGGCAAATGACAAGTATGGGAATATTGACGAGCTGCTTTCTGGGGCAGGATCGGACGAAAAAGAAGACAACACTCCGCGTCGAAGCCGGAGACCTTCTCCGGCATTGGGTGTGATGACGGGTGATAAGCGTCCAACAAGCGTTACCGATGGTTTGAAAGCCGATAAGCAGAAAGCGGAAAAAGCACTCGAAGAGGCCCAGCAGAAGTTTGAGATGGAAAAGGCAGACCTTCTGAAAGCACTAGAAGAAGCAAAAAGTTCTGGGTCTGAAGGTGCTCCTATTGTGCTCACTATGCCTGTAACTAAGCAGGAAGTGACTTTCGAGCTTCGACGGGTTGATACGTCTCTAATTGATGTTTCTCCTGAGAATGAGCGTATTCAAGAATTCCTGGATGAAATATCTCTCCAGGACATACTGCCATCCATTAAGAAACACGGGCAGCAAAAGCCTGGTACATTGCGCCCGACAAAAGATGGCCGGTTTGAGTTGATTGAAGGTTCTCGACGTTTAGCCGCGGTCAAGTTGGCAAAGCAGGAATACTTGGCACTTGTTGGTGATGTACCAGATGCAGATGTGCGAGAACTCGGCATCATCGAAAATAAGCACCAGGATGTAAGTCCATATGAAAAAGCCAAGGCCTATCAGAAGCAGATTGAGCGTGGAGAGTATGAAAATTGGACCCAGTTGGGTGCGTCCAAAGGAATTAGCTCTTCGCACATATCACGTTATCGTGCCTGCGTTGAGCTGGATGAAGTTTTTGTTCGTATCCTTCCATCGCCATCTGATATGCCACTCTCTTATGGTGAAACGATTGCGCAGTTGAAGAAGAAAGGTGAGCGCGCTCTGATTGGCAAAGCCCAAGAATTGCTTGATATGAGAAAAGTTGCCCTTAGTGAAAAGACAGAGCTTCCTGATGTAGAGGAGGTGATCAAAATTCTCAAGAGTGCTGTGAGAACTAAAGTGGAAGAGCCAAAGGCGTGGAAGCCAGTTGTATATAAATCAAAAGATGGCAAAACTCTGAAGCATTCCGTCACTAATAAGGGTGCTACCAAATTTGAAATAACTGGTGTGGACGACTCTCAGCTTGAGAAGATCCTGTCCTTCTTGACCACAACTCTTAAGGTTGATGCATAACCGAGAACGGCAGATTCCCGTGGCGGGAACTTGGATCGATAGGGGCGCATTCCCGTGGCGGGAATAGCGCCCTTTTTGTTGCCTAAGCCATTGATGATAAAGGGTTTTAGTAGGTTTTGAGCCAATAAAAACTTTAAAAAATTTAAGTGCTTAGGCGATGTTTTGACTTAAATATTTTAAAGGTCAGCGAACTAGATGTGATCCTCAGCTTTGAATCCAAGGCATCGGGAAATGTGGTCCAAGTCATCTAAGCCGTAGAAATCTAAGGTCAGTGAACCTGAACGTTTTGCCTGATTAAAGCGAATCTTTATCTGTCGCCCGAGCACCTCTCCCATGATTAGTTCGTATCGTTTAATGTCAGTATCACGGTCTTCGTCCTTACCTTGTGCTAGTGACTCAAACTTGTGGACAGGTATTCTCTTGGTCAGCAAGTTCCTCAATAGGTCTTCTCTTTTGCTTGCAGGGAACTTGGCGATAGCACGAACATGGCCCAATGTTATCCGGGTAGGGTTCTTGTGCCATAGATTTAACTCCGACTCAGACAGAGATGCCCCCGCTCTTTTGAGGTGGGTAACTGTATATACCTTCTCTATCCCTAGTGACTGTCTTATCGACTTATTGGAATAGCCTTCCTGGCTAAGTATCGCGACGACGTATGCCTTCTCTGCATCCGTGAGATCGCTTTTACCTTTGTAGTACTCAATAGCTTCATCCGCGTCGATTAGGTAGGGAAGATTGTTCATTGGATTACCCCTATTTAGTCATGTGACTAAATTACCATAGATTACCTTTTATGTTTAGTCATGTGACTAAATTATATTGGCTCTTTAGTCTTCTTGCCGTTTCAATTTAGTCATGTGACTAATTAATGAGGTGTCAGAGCCATGTTTCAACAGTAAGAGGGTGAGGGTATTGCTGCACTCTCCCTTCTATCGGGCAATATTAATTGCACAAATAAATAAAAATGCACTATTTAGGGCAATATTTATTGACATAAAATTTGGATCAAAACAGAATGTGCAATATTTATTGAACATTGGGGTTTGGTTAAAGATGAGTGCTACATCTAAGCTCGCTTCGATACTGAGCAGCGAGCAGGGACAGATAAGTTGCTTTGAGATTGAGGTTTTCTACCTCAACCAACGCCGTTCCAAGAATCCAATGTATGACGAAATCAAGGAGTCCATCCAGAGCAAGGGCATTCAAGACCCTCTTCACATCGTATTCCACCCCGTACAGAAGAAGTGGGTTTTGTCCCAGGGGGGACAAACCAGGCTTTTAATCTGCCGGGAGCTTTATGACGAAACCAGGGCTGAGAGCTTTCTTTACCCCCCTGTCTCAAAGCAGAAATTTACGTCCGACCTTGATTTGTGCATTAGTCATCTCGTAGAGAACAACCTTCGTGGTGACAATACCTTTTTGGAGACAGCAAATGCTGTGCTCAACATCAGGAATCTCTTAGCTGAAGGTTCCGAGCCAACTCAAGAGCTTTTGGCAAAGGAGATGTCCAGCAGAGGGATGCCAATCCGTCGGCAATCTATTACGGCGATGATGTACCTGGCTGAAGAGTTGGCACCATACATTACGAATCAAGCATTTCTGGATTGTGTAAGTAGGAAGGTGGTTGACTCCATCAGAACGTTACGAAATGACCTAGCGGAGGAGATGCCAAGCGAAAAGTTCGATTCCGCACTGGTTGAGTACGTTAACTCTCAACCCGGCAATCTGTCATTGAAGCAAATCAGAGAGCACTTTCAGAAGAAAGTGGTTGCCCCAACTACTCCAGGTTCTCGGTCAAATAAAGCAATAGCTAAAAGTGTTTCTGATGCGTTTGGTCTTTCTCATGTAGTGTCAGGATCAGAAGAGCTTCCTTCCGGTTTTATTGTAAGTCTCCCTCAGCATGTTGATAGCCCTCTCCAGGCCGAAGTTTGCTTCTTCCTGGCGAGTCTCTCTGGGGTCTTCGATAGCAGTGTATCCCCTGAGGTCTTAGCGGCTATGGGGCTGAAGGATATTGGTTCTGATCCAGCAGACCTTGCCTCTTGCGTAAGAGAGCATCTCAATCTGACAAATGCAGATTTGTCATCTCTTCCTTCCCGCGTCTTCTGCCATGCCAGTGAGGAAGGATTCGAGTCGTTGATTCGGCTGATCGCCGGAGTCAGGACCAGTTTTAACAGTAATAATCAATCTATGGAGAATCAGTGATGGCGTTGAGCACTAAGCTAAAGGACGAGTCATCCAGGTTCATTTCTTCCCTATTGTTGAGTGCATTAGAAGGCTGCCAGCAGGGGGATATGGAACTGGCAGAACGGCTCGGCCTGTCAATTGAGACAATGCAAAAATTAGACAGATTACGAGCCGATCAGATATTCAATATATCCGGCAACTATGTTCGTGACCTGAGTGCCCTGGAAGTATTCCAGATCGACTCAAGCAAAATATCGCGGATTATCGAATTGGCAGCGGAAGAAACTCGGCAGTACGAGATGATCGATGAGTTTTTACGTCGAGGAGCCTGCAAGACGATGATGGCTGAGTTGTTCGGAATGCGTTCGACACAGGTTGCCAGCCGGAAGAAGTTTCTGAATCTACCAACGGTAAAGGGACGCCTCCCAGTGTCTACCTTGGAAGAGCAACGTCATATCTATGATGCTTGGCTGGATTCAATAAAAATTGCCGACTACCGCGAGCGACTGCTTTATGTAGCCAGGGCAACAAACCTGTCCATGTCAAAGATCTATCGTGAGGTCCAGGAAATTGAGGAAATCACGAACAAATCCACTCAATCAAAAAAAACCAAAATCTGCGCATAAGGAGGCTCTCATGGCTGACAGCAACTCACAAAAAATGGCGGCCATTGGGGCCAAACAGGACATCGAAATTGAGCTCGCCACACGACCAGCACTTCGGTTGTGGCAGGGTAGGGAAAAAACACAAAAGCGTCACGGCATTCTCGGACTTCCTGGGTTTTGCAAGATTGTTCGGGGAATCGAGCAGGCGGTAAGAGAGGATGACCCCTATGCTGATTACCATTACCACCGTATTGAACAAGCAATCGATGACCTCACTTTCGATTTAGATAGTGAGCTGAAGGATATTCAGTCATTTATAGATGAAAACATCCCTCCTGCAATGCGCCTCCCTGACATAGGAAGCAAGAACCCCGTTGTGGTTCCCATCCGGTTTGCTTCTCGTTTGGGCTTTCAGCTTGTGTATCAACTGCTCAAGGTAGACCAAATCGTTCTCAAGGTACTTTTGGCCAACCACATCGGTCTGTTACCAAACAAGGAAAAGTTCGAGACTCTTGCGAGAGTCGAAAAGCGTGTGCGCAGTGTCCTGCATATGGTATTCAGCTATAGACATACTGGGGTTACCAGAGATGATATGGCAGCAAACAATCAAAAGGCCCAAAAGGCTAAAGAGCTGATGGGAGATTTGGAGGTTGGTTATCTTGAAGGTACAACAAGATCTGACAATGCGCCTCCATTGCCAATGAAACGACTCCAAACTATGGGCAAGGCTTTAGAAAAGGGTAAAGCGGAGAATAAATCCAAGGCTGCGGCGAAAGAAGCTAATTCAAGCAGCGAAGATGAACTGGGTGCAGAGCTCGATAGAGTACTAAAGCAGGCTGATGAAGAAATGACCCGCTCTGCTAAGAAGAAAGTGGCTACTGCCTAACAGCGCTTTGTGCGGTCATAGTGAAAAAGGTGCCAAGCGCACCTTTTTTTTAGCGGAGAGATCTTGGCTCAGTACCAGTCTGGAAGTGGATCATGACAGGTAGATAATTGGCACAATAGTAGGCTTACAGGTTGGCTCAATACCAATTTTTCTGCTTGGATCGGGAGTAAGAATTACATGTCGGTTCCTTTAAATATAAATTTAATAATACCTTTTAAGGATAATAAGGCAGGACGCCTGAATCTGTACCGGAAAGAAATTGAAGCATTCAAGGAGATGCTCGGGCAGAGAGTAGAGGAGCTCAAGGAGGAGTTGGTGAGTCTACTTGGAGAGGATTTTGAGCTGACGCTTGCAGCGCGATCGGATGGTAACTCAAGGAAGTATTACTGGCGGTTTAAGTCGAGTAAGCGGGATAGGAAGTACAACAGGCTTCATGCCGATTCTATTGTTGAGTATCTCCGCGTATTTGATGACGAAAGAAAACTTCGATTGAAAGAAACGGAAGAAGAACTCATCTACATCAATGCGAACCTTAAACTGATCAAGGGTATGTTGGATTCCATAGATCAGTCGGTCGATGAAAAAGCCGAGCTTAGGTCCGCGATAATATGAGCAGGTCATGAGAGGCATATGTCCTTGACCAAGTTGGGATCATCTGCAAAAATTCAATTACTACTTCCTGACAGCTTTCGGGCTTAGCTGCAAAGCATTGCTTTGCTACTCTTCACTTCAGAGCATCCATCAGTGCTTACCCTTCAAAACTACCGCGAATTGGTTTTGAGCAACAATCTGTTTTGTGAGTGCTAATCAGAGTATCTCTTGTCTTGGGGATATTCTGATTAGCGTTCACGACAGTGACTTTAGAATTGCTAATGAACTCGGTTAGCCAGCAAGCAAATCTTGTGATGATGATGACACTATACGAGTGGCTTTTGTGTGGCGCAGCCATGCCGTGCAAGTGCTATAAGCCTGCACGAAATCCTGGGGAACAATGATCCGAACGCCCCATAGAGGATCGTACTTTAACAGGGGTACTCGCTATACCCGAACTGCAATACCAAGCGAGCCTTGGTAAGAATTTGAATAGCCTGCCACCGCGCAGGCTTTTCTGTATTTAAAGGGTCATTTAGCGGTGACCCAAAAAAAGTAATTTCAAAGATGTGATCTTGTACTGTACCTCTGCCAAATAATGTTGGAGGTATAGCCCATGAAGAAGACCGCAATTGCTGTAGCTATGTGCTGTTTCAGCACATTGGCATCAGCGGAAAGTAAACCCTTAGACATAGGGGAGTCCAATCGCATTGAAGTAATGCAGACTGGGCGATACACCTATGTGAAAAACATCCCCCCGGTAGATCAGCTCAATCCTCTCAAGGTTGTCATCAAGACTCGGATTCCACAAAGCGTGGAAACGGTTGGCCAAACCGTTGAGTTTCTTCTTGCAAGATCCGGTTACGTGCTCGCGGATAAAACTGTTTTGAGCGAAGAGGCTAAAACACTTCTCAGTCTTCCGTTACCTCAAGTGCATCGCAATATCGGTCCAATGACTCTGGACAAAGCACTCCATACGCTGAGTGGTGATGCCTTTGAATTGGTCGTCGATCCAGTACACCGGAAAGTTGCCTACGAGTTGTCAACCAAGTTGGCGAGGAGTGAATGATGTCCAAGTCAAAATTAGGCCAGTCCCTCATGCGCACGATCGACGGTGGAAAATCCAAAGATGAGTCTTTGTCGGATATGCCTGTCGATGATGCATTCGATCAAGCCGAAATGAATGGCAGTGTTTCTGAACTCAATGCGTCAGACGCAGATTCGTTTTCTGCCAAGGAACCACGCATTGGCGAAGTGGAAGAAATCCATTCTTCTGGTGAGCAAGAGAAGCTACTTAAAGCTAAGCCCAAAAAAGTAAAAGCGCCCACGCAGAAGAAGCCGGGTAGCTTTATTGGCGTGATCGCTCTCCTTGTCTCAGTAGGTGCGGCAGGTATAGCTGGCTACTCAGTGATTAACCAAAAAGCTGGCCAGGCGGCAGCCATGAACAGCATGGAAAGTTTGGATTCGGCCATTGGCACGCTAAATACAAGAACTGACGAGTTGACAGCAGAACTGGCAGGAACTCAGAAGGGCGTTCAGTCTAATTCAGACAGCTTGGTCGGCGTTGATGGCATCCGTAAAAACATCCAAGAGTTGCAAGCAACCATCAGTGCAATGCGTGGTGAGTTGAATGCGTTCAAAGGAAGTCTGGAAGCCAACAGTGCATCCATTGACTCGCACCAAAAACAGATTGATGAGCTGAGTGATCAGATAAAAAAGCTCAACGCTAGGGCAGCGAGTGCGCCAAAGAAAGTTGTTCAGAAAGCACCGGTGAAGAAGGTGAATACTGACCCTAGCCTGATTGAAGGTGCCTACGTTGCTTCCATCGACCTTTGGGGAACACAGCCTTATGTCATGTTGCGTGAGGAAAACGGAAGCTGGGTGCCTTTAACTATGGGTGATTATTACAAGGGCTGGAGACTTGAGGGCGCTATTGGTTCTGAGGCCGTTTTCCAGAATGGCTCAAAAACAAAACGACTGACCATTAAGGAGTAGCCGTATGGAACCTGTTGAATGGATCGTTGGCCTTGTCTTGTTAATTGGCGGTTATGAGCTTTGGGGAAAAGAGGAACCTCAAGAGCCAGTCGCCGTGGAGATAGTCACTGAGCAATCGATTGTATCAGTTGAGCCCCTGTTTGAGCGGGGCCGCTATTACCGTACTGAAGACGGCTATTACATCAGCAACCTCACGCCAGCTCCTCAAAAGGTGGATGGGTGTGATCGGCCTGTGCTTACTGCGGACCTGACGGCACCAAGAGGCGATGAAGGTCAGATCCAGGTAACTGAAGTTGACATCGAGTGTGAGGGATAGATGAAAAAGCTCGCATATATCGTATTAGGCTTTTTGGTAACCACAGGAGCCTACGCAAACAATCAAAGCACACAGGGTAGCAATAGTGCGACAGTGATTTCAGATATGAAGTCCACCCTAGACAAAGAAGCTGCCGCGTCGTTAACCGAGAAAGATAGAAGCCTGGCCAAACAATGGATGCTTTCTGAAACCGACTGGGTTAAGTACAAGCAAATCATGAGTGGGCCTCGTGGAATCTGGTCCCCCGGCCTTGATCCAATCACCGCTTTAGGAGTGTCTGAGACCGACCAGCAGGAGCGGAAGCGATACGCTGAGCTTTGGATAAAGATGGAAACCAGGAGGGCGGAATTAGAAATGGCGTTTGAGGTTGAACGTCAGCGCGCGGCCAGCCGCATCCTCGGCAATCAGTTGGCAGTCAACAACACATCCTGGATAAGAGAGTGGGAAGAAAAGCGTGTTGAGGTGAACAAGCAGGTGATCCTGTTCGTTGACTCTGAGTGCAAAGAATCCTGTAAGTCGATGTTTGAAGAACTTCATGCATCCGTTGGTGACAACGCTCGACTCGACATTTTCTTCAAGCAAGGTGCTTCCTCCGATGAAATAGGCCAATGGGCCTCGTTCATGAAAATAGCGCCAGAGGTTGTTCGAGCAAGAGCGATTACCTTGAATTTCGATGAAGGCAAATCGACGGAGCTGGGGATTGATATGAACTCTCTGCCCCAGGTGAGGGTAGTCGATCTCAAGACCGGAGCAGTAACAGCAACCTACAAGTAGTGGCGAGCTATGAGAATACTTCTGATTGTCTTACTTGGACTTGTATCGGTCTCTGCAATTGCCAACCAAAGCAACGTTCCAGATATGTATCGCCTGGTAGCTGAAGAAAATCGGGTACCGGCGAAACTCTTTTACGCTCTCATTCTGAATGAATCCAGATCACTGACTTCATCAGGGGAGAGATCAAAAGTTCTGCCTTGGCCTTGGACAATCAACCATCGAGGACAGCCTCACTTCTTTCCCAGTAGAGAGAAAGCGTACTTGTTCGCGAAGTCTTTGTTAGATCGAGGGGATAAACAATTCGATGTCGGGCTTGGACAGTTGAATTGGCGATGGCAAGAGCAGCGATTTAAAGGTCTATGGGAGGCCTTCGACCCCTACACCAATCTCAATGCAGCCGCGCAACACCTACGAGAACAATACGACAGGCCAGAGTGCAATAGCTGGGAGTTGGCCGTTGGATGTTATCACCGCCCTGGTCAGCGAATACAGGACAAAGAGAGAGCAAGAAACTATACACAAAGGGTCATTTCATTATGGGCAAAAATTTAAAAGACGTTCCAACTATAGTCGTCCTGATTGGGGCGGTTTTGGCTTTCAGCCAGGCTTTCGCGGAAGAGCAGAAATCATCCCCGCATATGCCTTGGTTTGAGACCGAGGTTATCGAAGATCGAGGAGGTCAACCTATTGACCCTTATCTGCCCAAAAACAATAACACACTGGAGCACATGAAAAAGCTCTACGACGAGCGACGTTCAAAGAAGCTGGTTCACTCTCACTTTCCAGTGGTAACCGCCTCAATGTCTGTTGGTCGGGTGACGGAGGGTGAGGCCAGAGATGTGAAATACCAGATGGCAACGAGACCCATGTTCATCATCGGATACGATCCCGTTTCGATTAAATGGCTGTCTTCAAATAGAGAATTGTTGAAGGAGAAGAAAGCTATTGGACTTGTAGTGAATATCCAGACGAAAGAACAGATGGAAGAGCTTCAATCAATCGTCGGAGACGGCGTATTGATGCAACCAACTCCAGGCGATCGTTTAGCTGAACATTTAAAAATCAGACATTACCCATTCTACATGGATAATCAGGGAGTGATGCGTTAATGGCCGATCATCCATTAGAGGTTTTATTAAGGCCGCCAGTAGAGTTGTGGTCAGGAATTGTCGCCCTTTCAGCAGGCATTATTTGTGGCACCGCGCCCTCAACACTCATGATGACCCCAAGTGTGGGATATACCTCTGCTGCTATCCTTGCTGGACTTGGTTTGTATCGGCTGAATCAGGGCTCTCAAATACTCAGGTATCAGCGTAATCTCAAACGGCTCCCGCGATTTGCAATGTCATCTTCACAGATACCCTGTTACCGAAATCACCTCTATCTCGGGCAGGGATTCAAGTGGGGACAGAAACATACTCAGCGCCTTAAAGATACGTTGTCACCTGCGGCCAAGCGATACCTGGAGCCATCCAAGATCTACTCAGCAGTCAGGAAGTTCGAGAGAGACGTTGAAAATACTGGTTTACAAGCTCTGGGTCGGCTAACCAGTAAAGATCATGTGTTGAATCCCTTCAGACCGCTACCACCAATTGGAGGTAATCCTGCCATTCATGCTGTCGAGCTAAACGAAGAAGAAGTCCTTTTACCAATGAGTGAAAGGGTAGGGCATACCTTGGTTCTTGGAACGACCCGAGTGGGTAAGACACGTCTAGCAGAGATTCTGATAGAGCAGGATATTCGACGCGGCGATGGTCCGGTCATTGTATTTGATCCTAAATCTGATGCCGGGTTATTAACACGGATGTATATGGCCGCGAAACGTATGGGCAGGGAAGACGACTTTTACGTTTTTCATTTGGGGTTTCCTGATATATCCGCCCGTTACAACGCGGTAGGCAACTTTGCTCGAATTACAGAAGTAGCCAGTCGTATCTCTGGTCAGCTCTCATCCGAAGGCAACAGTGCAGCATTTAAAGAATTCGCTTGGCGGTTCATCAATATCGTTGCTCGTGCCCTTGTGTCCCTTGGCCAACGTCCGGATTACAACAATATTCTTCGGTACGTTACGGACATCGAACCTCTGTTTTGCGAATACCTGGAATGGTGGCTTCCGCGCAATGCAGAGCAGGGTTGGGTAGAAGACATCAATGACATGACTCATGATGCCGAGAAGCAATACAAGTCAAATCCCAGGTTGGCAAAACATGCAAACGCCCGAACTGAAGCATTGCGGAAATACGTTGAACAGATGGGAGTGAGTGATCCCATCGTACTTGGCTTACTCTCTGCACTGCGTTATGACCGCACCTACTTCGACAAGCTGGTAGCGTCTCTACTGCCACTTCTTGAAAAGCTCACAACCGGAAAGATTGGCAAACTCATCGCACCGGACTATTTCGATGTGAATGATGACCGTCCTATCTTTGACTGGACACAGATCATCCGGAAGCGTGGCATTGTCTATGTTGGGCTCGATGCCATGACAGACACAGAGGTTGCAAGTGCCGTAGGCAATTCCATGTTCTCTGACTTGGTATCGACCTCGGGCATGATCTACAAGCACGGGTTCCAGCACGGCATGTTAGATGGAAAAGCCAACGCAATGCCCAAGATCTGCCTTCATGCAGATGAATTCAATGAATTGATGGGTGATGAGTTCCTGCCGATGGTCAACAAATCGGGTGGCTCTGGTATGCAGATCACTGCCTACACCCAGTCCAGGGGAGACATTGAAGCTCGACTCGGCAATGCAGCCAAGGCACGCCAGGTAGAGGGCAACTTCAACAACCTGATTATGCTCCGTGTGAAAGAAAAGGACACGGCTGAGTTGCTTACCAATCAGCTACCTGAAGTGGAAATATCACAGAAGATGACCGTATCAGGTGCTTCGGATTCTTCTGATACAGAGAACAACATCGACTTTACCTCCAGTACTCAGGACCGTATCTCAATGCTTCGCGTGCCCATGCTGGAACCAAGTCATGTGACCGCGTTGCCAAAAGGACAGGCGTTTTGTCTTCTGGATGGAGGTCATCTTTGGAAAGTACGGTTTCCGCTTCCCGTTGAGGACGATGAAGAGATGCCTGAGAACTTACAGGCGCTGACCAAGGAAATGGAAAAGAACTATCACACGGCAGAAGCATGGTGGGTATAGCAGATGGCGGAATCTAGCGTAGCCAGGGCAGAGCACCCTGTTGCCAAGAAAGGTTTTATCGGGAAGACCTTGGACCTCATATTCAAGGTCATTGGGTTGCTTCTCTTTTCGGCATTAATGTCCATCATCATTGAATGGATCGGTATGGTTTTCTTCTATCCAGAGCAGGGATACACCGGGTATGAACATGCCGAAGAAATGATGCGGAAGGAAATCAGTTACCTGGGGAGCTCTCTCGATGGTGACTCACTCAATGGTGAGGCTGTCCAGGCCGCGAGTGGGAAAGTTACCGATGTAGTGAACTTCCTTTTTATTGATTCCGGGATAGTAGACATGCTGACTTCCGCAAAAACTCCGGACGCAAACGATGGTAAGTTCGTTCGGTTAGTCAAAGGGCTGATTGCAGAGTATTACAACTACTTTATGGCAGCCATTTACATTCTGATCATGTTCTTAATACGACTGTCCATCCTGGTCTTGTCTATTCCGGCGTTTCTCCTCTTTGGATTAGTTGGTGTCTCGGATGGACTTATGCAAAGGGATTTACGGCGTTGGTGCGGTGGCAATGAATCAGGGTACATTTATCACTGGGCCAAACGCTTTGCTATGCCGGTTCTGATTATGGCGTGGGTAATCTATCTGGCGATCCCCAATAGCATACACCCTAACTTCATTATCACACCTTTTGCAGTCTTGTTCGGACTTGTTTTGATGGTCATGACCAGCAAGTTTAAGAAGTACCTATAAGCGCAAAGACTTAATTTCACCTCCTCCAATGGCCGCGACTCAGCGGCCATTTTCTTATCAAAAAAGGGTCATCGAGTAATGACCCAATAAACCAGATTTCCTGCCTTTTCGTTTGTTCTAATTCCTACCATCGCAATTCCACCTGAAATTCAAGTGACTCGATGATGAACAAATTGATAACCCTTCTCTTGGTGAGCTTCATGAGCCTTCCGCAGGTGTCTATGGCGGATGTATGGGCTGAGCGTGAAGCTCTGGCAAAAATTAAAAATGAATTGGCTGCGCTGGAAGCCTTGGTGATGACCGCCAAGATGCGCAGCAACTCGAACGATCGGACGACGTTCGATTACCAGGTTCTGTTAGATGACCTGAGAAAGATCCAAGCCGGAATTTCTCATCATCTGACGGTGCCGATGGAACCAGTGGTTCCATCGTCCATCGATGCTCTCAGTAGTGACTATACGGAGCATCAAAAATGAACGCTGCTCAATCTGCTGCATTTGAAGAAGGCACGGGAGATTTTTTTACCGCTGCTGAACTTCTCTGGACTATCCAGGCAATCGGCACAACGGCAGTGTTTCTTTATGTCGCTTGGCTGTGCTACCGCGCATACGACGACTATGGGTCGGAGGTCATTACTGCAAAAGACATGGTAATCGTTTGGTTCCGTGGTGTCTTTGTGATGATGGTGCTCCTTTACCTACTTGTTAACTAACCAACCTTCAAAGTACTAAAGGAGTTAATCCTATGAAAAACCTGATCGTAACTTGCAAAGACAAACTGGCCGCAGTGAAAACTGCACTGGCCACTATGTTGTTCTTCGCCTTCTCCAGTGCTCACGCTGCCCTGCCTGATACTGCTGATCCAACCAACGCGGCTGCTGATGGTGACTACATCGGTCTGATCAAAGGTTATGCCTTTGACATTGCGATTGTACTGGGTCTTGTACTGGGTACCGTCGCATTCCTGGCTGTCGCCAAGAACATGGTCGCTGTCTACAACGACATTGGCGCTGGCAAGAAGACTTGGGGTGACATGGGTATGCACGGCGGCATGGGCGTACTGCTGCTGGTATTCGTAGTGTACCTGCTGACTGAGGCAGCCGGGATCATCTTCTAATGAAAGAACCTGGAATGAACGGACGAGAAATCGAGTTCATCCCCGACCGGCTCATCGAAGAGCCGGTCGTCTTTCGGGGACTGACCGATACCGAGGTCGTGATGATTATCGTGGCCGCAATCATTTTCTGGATTCCCGTCTGCGTACTCTTGCTCATTCCATTTGGTTGGGCGTTGTTCGGAGTGGGTATTGGCTTCGGCATGGCCATTGGCACTTTGCTGGTCGTTGGCAAATACCTGCAAGGTCTCAAGCGACGAATGCCTGACGGCTTGCATGTGGTGTACCTCAAAAAGCAAGCGCAGAAAAAATACTCATTTTTCAACTTCGGATACATCGAGGCATCACAGAGTTGGGACATCCGACGAGATCAACCCGTTAAAAAAATCAACATGGAGCCCGAGGAGTAGGCTAGATGGCAAGATTAAAGAAAGCGTTAGATGGTCGGGACTCTCACATTCTGACTCTGCGAATCCTTATCGGTATATTGGCAATTGCCTTGTTTTACTCAATTGCTGGATGGAAGGCCGCACCTGAACACATCAAGATTGATATTCCTCCCGATCTTCGTTCTGGGTCAACACGCGGTATCCAGGAACGTCACCCTTTTAACGTCTACGCCTTTGGCTATTACATCTTTCAGCAAATGAACAACTGGCCGGTTGAAGGTATTGAAGATTATAAGAAGCAAATCAATCGCCTTAGCTGTTACATCACACCACGCTTTAAAGGTGAGCTTGAGCGTGACTATGAACAACGTTTGAAACGACATGAGCTAAACCGCACTCGTGCTCTTCAGGAAATGCCTGAGCGTCCGTATACCGACAAACGTGTTTACGTTGAGTCCGGTGATTCATGGGTTGCCTTTTACGACGTGAATATCAAAGAGACGTTCCGATCAGAAATCGTGAAAGACATCTTTGTGCGTTACCCCGTTCGCATCGTTCGTTGGGATGTTGATCCTGAGTGCAACCTCTGGGGCTTAGCTTTGGATGGCTTCTATAAAAATCCGAAACGTCTTGAAGGTAACCAGCAGGAAAATGAAAACGTTCAGGACACGAGCGGCGAAGTGGCAGGAAGATAACGATGAAAAAACTACTTAATAAAGCAGCATTGATTATCGCCGCAGTTGGGTTTTATAGCAGCTCGGCTTTAGCGACAGAAATCATTCACTACACCAATCTGCCAGTGACAATCGAACTGAGAAAGGGTGAAGAGCGCAGTATTCAGTTTGGCGATCACGTTCAGGTAGGTATTACCAAAGGACAGCAGATGAAAAAGCTGTTCCGGGTACAGTCTGCTCAGGGAGCGGTGCACTTTCTTCCCTACGAGGAGTTTGATAAGCAGCGTGTCCAAATCAAGCGCCTGACAGATGGCCAAGTAATCCTTCTCGACTTGATTGCCGGGAAGGAAGATCCAAATGCGAAACCTCTGGAAGATATTCGGATACTTCTGGAATCAGAAAACATTATTCCTGAAGATGAACGTCAGGTGTCAGATTCTCCGATGGAACTTCCGACCATTACGCCAGTTGACCTGACTCGGTTTGCATCACAGCGACTGTATGGGCCGACGAGATTACATCGTGATCGCCCAGGCATTACTGAGACAACTCTGGGAGTACAGGGAGCTGTTCGCGTATTTAAGGGCGAGAACAAATACAAGACCTACTCCAAACCGATATTGGCTTACCAGGGTGGTGGTTATTACTTGGCGGCTATTCACATCAAGAACACTTCTGAAAATGAAGTGAATCTGAGCTACCTCGATCTCAATCTGCCGTTCTCTCACGCTACCTTTCAGCATCACATGTTGTATCCAAACGGTACGCCAGGCGACAGCACAGTGTTGTACCTGATTTCAGAAAAGCCATTGAAAGAGACTCTCTATCCTTGGACCTACTATCAGGACCTCAAAGCTGAGGCTGAAGAAATGGCACGACTCGAAGAAAAAGCGGAGGCGGAGAAAAAGCGCAACCGCCACAAACATAAGTAAGGGGCTTCGGTATGAAATCAAATATTGTTATCAAAGCCTTGGCGGTCGTAATCGTAGTCATCCTTTTGGTTGTTGTGATGAAGGGCCGCAAGGAAAAACAAGTTACCGCACAAGCACCTGGTCAGACGGCTGAGTTGGCCGGGTTATCTGCTATTGAAAGTGGTCCAGCACAACCGGACAACGGTCTTGCAATTGACCCACTTGAAGAAGGCTTTCTGGAAGAAGAGTACGGTGTGGACGTTGATAGTCCAGTAGAGACTATGAGAACGCTTACCAACGAAACTCGTGCTGTTCGCGAAGATTCGGTGAAGCTTCAGGAAGAGAACAAGCGTCTGAAGCAAGAAATCGACAAGCTCCTGAAGATGGAAGAAAGCCTTAACAAGCGTGTTAATAGCCGTTTCTCAAATGCTGAAAAGCAGGCTGAACAGAAACAAAGGGAGCTAGAGCATACCCAAGATCTCACTCGTGGCTTGATTGCAAAGCTAGAGAATCGGTTAGAAGAGTTACAGCAAGGCGGAAAGGAGAAGGGTGGCAGTAAGTCCGCAAACGGATATGACATTGGCAATGCCGGAATTCCCAGTGGTTTGGGATATGACGAAAACGGTATGCAGGTTGATTTTGATCAGGTTGTTTGGACGAATCCGATTGATGCCAATGTGGACCCACGCGATCCGACAAAGATAAGCCTTCCTGACTTCAGTGCAGCAGCGGAAGAAAATCTTCCTGCTTTAGCGAAAGGGCCAACCAAGTCCAAGAAGCAAACCAAAGAAGAGCGGTCTGTTAAAGCCTACACCATTCCAATCAACGGTACCTTGATTGGCTCTGTTTCCATGACGGCCATGCTTGGACGTATTCCAATCAATGGTCAGGTCATCGACCCATATCCATTTAAGGTGATGGTAGGTGAAGAAAATCTGTCTTCCAACGGTATCCATATACCAGGCGTTACCGGCATCAAAATGTCGGGTATTGCCAAGGGGGACTGGACCCTTTCTTGTGTGAGCGGGGAGATTACTTCCATGACGTTCACATTCCAGGATGGAACGATTGTGACCTTCCCGGAACCCGGCACGAAAACAACCGATCCGATCGCATGGTTCTCAGATAAGAATGGCATCCCATGCATTACTGGTCAGCGCATTACAAACGCGGCGTCTTACCTGACATCTCGGGTAGGGCTTACCGCAGCCGCTTCATATGCAAATGCCGAAGCCGCAAGCCAGTTCACTACACAATCCAATAACAATGGCGGGTTGACCAGTGGGTTGACCGGCGATCCGAAGATTGTTGCCAAAAATACAGCTATTTCAGAAGGCCTTAACGAGGTGACTGATTGGCTGGATGCACGCCAAGAAAATTCCTTTGACGCGATCTATGTGCCACCTGGTACCGAGCTCGCCATTCACATTTCAGAGGAATTAAAAATTGACTATGACCCAGAAGGTAGAAAGGTAAATCACTATGCGAATATTAACCGTCGTTCTGACCGTCACCTTGATTAGTATGTTGAGCGCCTGTGCTACCAAGGATTCCATTATCCCGGTACCAGAGCACGACATGAAGGAAGTCTACAACAGACACATGCAGGGCATTGGAGATGGTGAACTGTATGACAAGCGTTCGCTGATTCGTCGCCCAATGGTTGAGGGGGATGTGGTCTTGAGCGATTACGTTCGCACTGAGAAGACTCAGCTTGAAGCTCGATTCAAGACGCTTCCCAATCCAACCATGTACATGTTTGTTGCACCACACCTGGCTGCTGATACGCAAGTGCCTATTCCGGGCTATCTCACCGAATTCAAAATGTGGGAGCGGGAGCACTATGCGTTGCCAGGTGAGATCAGCGATATGAAATCCAGCTTTGAGGGAGAGTGAGCATGAGTTTTGCGCAAAAGCTGAAGGAAGTATTTATTCCGCCAAAAGATGATCAGGAGCCTGTTGCAAATCAACCTCAGCCAGAAGCCGAGGCTGAGGAACAGGTAGAAGGGAAGAAGAAACCTCTGACCTCGATGGACGCTGCTCGCATCTATGGCAGACCTTCATCGTTTGTGCAGAAACTTCCCTGGTACGAGTTCCAATCTGAATCTCAGACCATCCTTCTCGATGACGGCAAATCCGTAGGAGCTGTTTTTGACATTGTTCCGATTGCTACTGAAGGCCGTTCTTACAACTGGCTTCAGGATCGTCGAGACATGATTCAGGATGCTCTTCAAGACTGTTTCGAGGAGCTTCCAACTGGGCCGTGGATCATTCAGCAATACACCTATGACGACGACAACATGGAGGAGTACATCGACAAACTCCGTGCTTATCCGAAGGCTTATTGCAAGGATACCAAGTACACCAAAGAGTGGTTGGACATCATGGAGGCGCATTTACGGGGCATCTGTAAAGAGGGCGGTCTTTTTGAGGATAAAGAAGTCCTTGATGCTCCTTGGGGCGGTAAGATCCGCCGTATCAAAATGGTGGTCTATCGCAGACTTCCGCCAAAGTGGAAATCTTATGCGGGCATGACGCCGGAAGAAGAGCTGAATGATGTAATCCAGAAACTGGAGACCGCGTTCAGGGATGCTGGTATTTCGCTGATCCGGAATAACGGGAAAATGTTCTACGAGTGGATGTTGGGTTGGTTCAATCCTCGTCCACTTCTGACAAATGGCGATAAGCGCAAATTCCGTGAGTTAGCCAGCTACGTTGATGAGGATGATCTTCCCTACGGCGATGACCTGGCAGAAAGTCTGTTTTTCAATTTGCCGAAGTCAGACGCTGAAAATCAGACATGGACCTTTGATGAGCTACCTCATCGCTGCATCCGCGTACACAAACTCCGTCGCACTCCAAAGATTGGTCAGATCTCAGGTGAAGTTGGATCTGTGACTCCTGATGGGGCGTCAACCGGCAAAGCCAGTTGTATGATGGACAAAATGCCGCCCGGTACCATTATGGCTACCACGATCATCATTACTCCCCAGGATGAAGTTCAGAACCACATTAATCGTATTCAGGATAAGTCAAAGGGCGAATCTGTAGATGCGACGATGGCACGCAAGGACTGCGATACCGCCAAGAACCTGATGGGCAATAAACACAAGCTGTACCGTGCCATGATGTGCGTGTATATCCGGGGCGAAAACCTGAAGGATCTGCGTAAGAAGTCAAACCAGGTCAGTACGATGTTGCTGACCAACCAGTTAGCGCCTGTGCGCGAAGAAGATGAATCTCTGGGTCTGGACGCCTACATCTACAATCTGCCAATGGTTTACGAGCCAAAGATGGATCGTAATTACAAAGCCACTCGTCCGGTCTGGTCTCAGCATCTGGCAAACCTTTCGTCTGTCTTTGGCCGACATCGCGGTACCGGCAATCCGGGTCAGACCATGTATAACCGTGGCGGTGAGCCGATCTCATTTGATCCCTTTCATGGACAAGACCGGAAGAAAAACGCGCATGGGTTAATCCTGGGTCCTACGGGTGCCGGTAAGTCTGCATCTATTACCAATATGGCCTCTCAGATTATGGCTTTATTGCGGCCACGTTTGTACATCATCGAGGCCGGAAATTCCTTTGGTCTTCTGGCGGACTACTTCGCTGACAAGGACATGACCGTTAATAAGGTGCAGTTAAAGCCAGGTGCTGGTGTAACGCTGCCGCCATTCGTTGATGCAGAAAAGTTGCTTGACGGTGACGAAGAGGAGCTTCTTGGCTCTCGAATCGTCAGTGATGCCTCCATGATCACTGAAGATGACCTCAGAGCTCATATCCCTGAGAAAATCAAAATCGACGATACCTACAAAACCTATAACGAACTGACTGAGCTGGAGCGAAAGCACGTTCGAGATAAGGCCGCTATGGATGTCATCGCCGAGATGATGATGGCTGAAGACAGCGACGGTGACGATGAGGGAGATGAACAGCGCGACATTATGGGTGAGATGGAAATCATTGCCACACTCATGATCACCGGTGGTGAAGAAGAAGAGGCTAAAAAGCTCACCCGTGCTGACCGTCGAATGATCCGGGATGCCATTCTCAATGGTGCCAGAAAAGCGCGTTCTGAAGGTCGCCGCACCATGACTTTGGATGTCGCTGACGGCTTCAGCATGATCAACAAGAATGACAACTACCCAGAGCACAGAAGAATGCGTGCTTTCGAGATGGGTGAGTCTCTGCGGATGTTTTGTGATGGCTTTGAAGGCGAGGTCTTTAACACCGATGGTGAAGCCTGGCCTGATACCGATGTGACCATCGTGGATCTGGCTACCTTTGCCCGTGAAGGTTACAACGCCCAGCTTGCTATCGCCTACACCTCCATCATGATGCGCATTAACAACCTTGCGGAGAAGCATCAACACGATGAGCGTCCTATCGTCATGTTGACGGACGAGGGCCACATCATCACAACGAACCCGCTGTTGGCACCGTTTGTTGTGAAGGTTGTAAAAATGTGGCGTAAGTTGGGTGCCTGGTGGTGGGTAGCCACGCAGAACATGGCGGACTTCCCGAATGCCGCGAAGAAGATGCTCAACATGATTGAGTGGTGGATCTGTCTGGTAATGCCTCAAGACGAGATCGAAGACATCGCCCGATTCAAGAGCCTCAACGAAGAGCAGAAGCAACTCATGCTCTCTGCGAAGAAGGAGCCCAAAAAATACACCGAGGGGGTGGTTCTTTCGGAAAACATGGAAGCCCTATTCCGAAATGTACCGCCTTCACTTTTCCTCAGCCTTGCGGGAACTGAGAAAGACGAAAAAACAGAACGCGCCAAGTACATGAGGCAGTTTGGTATCACGGAAGTTGAAGCGGCTGAATATGTCGGTCGCATGATTGATTACTACCGTGGTATCGCTGAAAAGCCGGAAGACCCCAAGCCACGCAAAGCGATGAGCAAGGAGAAAGCGTTAGCCAGAGAAACGCTCGCTCGTCTTGAGCGTGAGAGTGCCGCACTGTCAGAAGAACAAGCAAATTCTGAAGTGTTGAAGGTATTGCAGGAAGATATTGAGGCTGACCAGGAAGAAGGAGTTTCTGTATGACGCCCATAAGACTTCTTTGCGTACTCATGGTGCTTGGCTGCCAGTCGGCATTAGCCAATCAAATCAGCAATATCCGTGTATTTCACACGGATGCTGTTCCGGTTCGAGAAGACCTCAAACTGCCGCCCAGCATGGTGGTTCATGTGTACAACATGGACACCAAAAACAATGCCACGGCCAAGCTCAACGAGATGGTGAAAGCCAAGCTTGGCTCGAACGTTGGACCTTCCAATTATCGGGATGCCAATCAGCAAGCGTTCAGTGAGGTACTTAATGGACCTCACTGGCGCTCGCTTTATAACGAAATGGAAGCTGGTGGCGAGGCCATCGAGTACGCCATTCGATTCAGAATCAAAAAGCTGCCAGCCATTGTGTTTAACGATAAGTCAGTGGTCTACGGCGTTACCTCTTTACAAGAGGCGATCAGAATCTTCAACAACAAAGGGGGTGATAGATGAAGAAACTACTGTTTGTCGTCATCGCGCTCTGTTTATCCGGCATAGCAGGTCAAGCATTCGCGTATCCGGATACATGGACGCAGTTTGACCCGAATGACCTTGATGCTGCTCGTGACGAGACTATGGGGAATACCCAGCAAATGCTGGAGGAGCGGGGGAGTGTTGAGTGTATCGCATGTCATGGTGAGACGAACGATCAATACGATGGGGTAATGAACACCCTTGAGATCAGTGAGGCTACCATGTCGGCGGCATTGTCCTGCATGAATTGGGAGCTTCGCGGAATATGCGTTTGGATGACCTGTTTGGTTCCACCGGTCTGTTCATTCAGTACGTCATTAAAGGTGAAGAACCATGTCCCTGATCTTGTTATTCAGTCCTATGATCGGGCCAATGGCGAACCTTGGACGGAATCACAGGATATTAACCAGGTCTCTCAGGGTGATGCCGATTCCTCTTGGGTAACAACCATCATCTCCTGGATTGAGGATTATAACGTTGATGATGTCGGTATCCGTGGTGGGGTGAGTACGGAAGCGAAGAAAGATCAGCACGCCAACCTCTACTTCAAGCTGGTGGATGCCTACGGCAACCCGTCGCTGATCGCGTATAACGCTTTGGCTCAAACGACGTTCGGCCTAGTCTGTGCCGGACAGACGTTTCCGTTTTTCCCGTATTTCATATCCAACCTGGACTCTATTGCCTGGCGTTGGGACGTGCCGGAGATGTTCTATCCGCAGTCATGGTTACCGCTGGTCAACACCTGGGATCTTGGTTCAGTGACCAACAATTACGGTGCAATTTACCCGCGTCACGGGTTTATGACGGCTCAAGACCCCTTGAAGGCAGGGGTGCTGTCCGCGTTCCGTGCCGCACATTTCATCACTCGCTCTGGTGAGCCACATCTGTATTACACCATTGATAAGGCCGACCAGGATGGATACTGGCCATCTGACCCACTGGATCAGGACAGAGAAGACACGGGTATTTGGCAGATGCTTTACCCTCGTACCGACAGCTCCTGCCAGCGTTTCCCGTATGGCGGAAATCCTTCGAGTAACCGGCGTTCTACAGACGGCAGTTATATCTGGAATTTCTGGAAATCTTACAAGTGCTGCACGCGGCAAGGCCAGCAATTGATTTTTCATACGGGTTAATCAAGGGGAACAACGACAATGCTAATCAGATTACATAAAAGTCTGGCTGTCATGCTGTGTGCTGCACTTTCAGGTGTAGCAACCGCAGACAGTCTCGAACACTCGCCACGTCTGAAGGGGGCCATCGATTACGAAATTGGTGGCGGTTACATTTCAGATGCACCTACGCGAATCCATACCGTGCCCATTCTGGAGTTAGGGATTGGCTGGGACCTGAATATGGAGTGTGGTGAATTCGATCCGCGTATTTCGGTGAGCAACCAGCTCAATGGTATTACTGATGGTTTCAGGAACATGATGGATAACATCATTCAGTCTGCAACCGGTGCGGTAGCGAGTTTGCCTGCTCTGGCAATTCAACGAGCCAATCCTGGTCTGTATGACATGCTTCAACAGGGCATTTTGCAGGGCAAGATGGATTTTGAGTGGGCTGAAACCTCCTGTGAGGAGATGTCTCGGGTATTGATGGGAGAGCAGTCCTTCCCGTTTGAGAAGTACAAGCTTTCCATCAAAACCAATAACTGGGCCGAAGAAATCAATTCTTCAGGCGGAGACGCCATTCGTGCGAAAGAAGCGCTTGATGATACCAACCACGGTAATGCCGGTGCAGAGTGGGCTTGCGGTACTAATAAAGGGGGAACCGGACAGCAACCTATTCGTGCTCTGACTGATGTGGTTCAGGTCGGCTATAACATCATGTTCGATAGGGCAAACAGTTGTGCCACTTCGACCGTAGGACCCGCTGACGGTCAGGGTACTCCCCTCTGGGAATACTGGAACGGGCCGGTCGCTGCCTCGAACTGGTCAACACGAGTTCTTGGTGACATTGAGATGCGAACCTGTGATGGCTGCAAGAAGATGCGAGGCACGCCGGGCAAAGGTTTGACTTACATGCACAGGGATATGACTGATGACCTAATTGAGGATCTGGAAGATCTGGTTACTGGTGCAACTCAGTTAACCTGGCAGAACCTTAACCGCGTTTCAGCTCCTCCTGGGGTAATTGTTAATGACGCCATCATCATGGCCGTTCGCAAGCGTGATGCTCAAGGGCAGGGTGAAATGATCCGCAAGCTTGCGGGTGAGATTGCCTACGCTCGATTGGTCGAGCAAGGACGCTTGTTAACTCAATTGCTTAGAACTGGCGTCAAGGAGCCAAATGTTGCGGCGTTCGAACCGGCCAAGATTGTCGTGAACGATGCGATTGATCAGTTGCAGGTTGAACTGGACCAACTTGATCTTGAAATCAAAACCCGACAAGCCATTGCTCAGAACACAATTCTCAGAATCCTGGGACAGGAAGAGAAGAGCGTTCAGAACACTCGCAAAGTTGATCGTGGTAAGGCGTCAGGGACCAACCAACTGGGACAGCCGAACTGATGAAAAACATAGGCAAATTCTTTGTCATCAGCGTTGGGGGCCTTCTGGCCCTCATGGTGCTGGGCATGATTTTCAGCGCCATCTTTGATGTCAAACCTGACGAAATTAAGGGTGTAGACCTGATTGGTGGGTGGATGTGGTATCGCATCGGCTTTTACGTGGCTGTAATGGCAGCGTGGACACCAATTTGCCGGTTTATGACGAGGCCTCGGTTTAATCCAGGCGAACTATCCGATGAAGACCAAGCACGATATGCAGAAAAGCGAGAGCGAGATGTTCAGTATTTGAAGTCACAGTGGTGGAAAGTCGTGCTCATGCTGGCGTTCTTTGAAGTGGTCATCATCCAGCAATTTGGGCTCTGAAAAGAATGGTAGCGAATAATCTTCTCGAAATTTACACCCTGTTATTTGGGTGGAACATGTATGAAGCCATTTGGGATGTCCTTGTGGGATCTGGTTTGGCTTTGATTCCGTTTATCGCGGCGGTTATCACAAACTTCCGAGACAACTATGAAGACAGCGATGCCGAATCGACCATTAAAGGACTAGAGATCAAGGTCGTAAGCATGATTCTGGTGTTGATGCTCTGCGTGATTCCTTATAAAGGTTGGGAAATCGACTTGGCCACGGTCAAATATGACCTGGAGATCCCCGACTGCAATCCTCCGGCGAATACGGAAGGGCAGGGGGATAATACGGCCACCGCTTATGATGACAGCTTTGCTGATATGGGCGGAATCGGCGTGTATAAGCCAGTAGCCTGGTCGTTCGTGGAATTCCTGTCCAGCGCAGTCACCCATACAACAATCAAGTCCATGTCCTGCGTGAACAACTATGAGTTCATGCTCATGCGTATCAGCCAGATCACCATTCAAGATCCAGAACTGAGACAGCGTGTTCGTGACTTCCATGAAGTTTGCTACAAAAAGGCACTGGAGCGTTTCGAGCTGAATCCTATCGCTTTACCGGCAAATATCTCAGCGGTTCAGGATGTAGACTGGATCGGCTCTCGAACCTTGCTGAATGCGGTGGATGAATACTACCAACATCCAGAGGCCTACATGAGGAATATGGATAGGTTTGGATTCAATCGGCAAGCGGCAATCAGGGATTCTGACGCTGCGCATGAAACTGGCGCTCATCCGTACTGCCGGGAAGTCTGGCTTGGTGAAGAAGGTCCTGGTGTCGTGAACGAAGCCCTCGGCTTGAGACAGCTTATCCTCGATGACATCCCAGCCGATGAAGCCGGTGATATTCTTGATGATTGGATGGATTGGGGATCTCAGGTGGTTACTGTGGGTGTTGCAGATGACAACACCAAAGAAGACCTCATCATCAAGATGATCATCCAGGCGGATGCTGCGAACCTCAGTTCTCAGACCGATGTGGACCTGAGCAATAATTTTGACACTGACAAGTCATGGTACAAGGAGGCCGCGGATGTGGTGTTCGCTGGAGCAGGCCTGTTTACCAGTATTGATGAGTTCTTGCAGACCCATACAATGAGGCAAATGGTTAAAGTGGCTGGTCCGATGATTCTGGCTTTGATCCAGATGGTCGTCATTATGGCTGCACCGTTTGTGTTGCTGTTCGGCCAGTACCGGCTGAGCGCCTTTGTATCTATCGCCTTGGTCTACTTCAGCTTTGAGTTTATCAATGCAATCTGGGCTGCTGCATTCTGGTTTGATAACCGGGTATTGGACATTTACATGTCCCAAGCGGGTTGGTTTGATATAGCTACCAACAGCTTCTTGGTCTCTGCCGTCAGTGCTGGTTCCATTATCCTTCTACCTGGTATTTGGCTGTCCATTATGGCCTATGCAGGTGCGGGGATGGTTCGCGGAATGGGCATGGGTGGTGTAGGCGGCGGTTCCGCCTCCGGATCGGGTTCTTTCCGAGGGGCTTCTGGTCGAGCTGGAGGTGCTGCTTATCGGGCCTACCGTGGTAGAAGCGGCGGAAAGAAATAGCAATCGGAGCTCGTTAGTCGAATGGCCCCTTGTGGGCCATTCTTCTTCATAGACAGAGGAAACTGGTAATGACAGACCTTGAGCTGCTAATAGAGGTAGGGCGAAATTGCGTAGATATGCAGCTTTGCCGAGTTCTCGACGACTATCAGGGGGAGCGACTCGCTTTGGATAAGACGAATTCACTGGTGTTTGGAGAGGGGCTATCCCGAAGTATGCGTGGAAGCTATGTGGTGCCAGGCTTCCTTCACTCATCCGGATTATACCCAGAATACTACAGCATTTATCTAAGGGCGTTGTCTGCGCCGGACTGGGTAAGAGAAGAGTTTGCCATCTGGTTGGAGGCACGCAATGCGCTTCCTTACTTGAAAAGCCCTATGCCATACGAAGAATTGTTTCGGCTCGATCCCGATATTAAGGCAGCGCTTCTTGTGCATGAGAGTAGAAGAGTGGATTCCTTGGAAGATGCGAGTGAATACATAGATGGATTCACAAGTGGGCATCACCGGGATGTCGTGGATCTCCTGAGCAATGCCGTCAACAATGTGCCTCCTGGGGAATTGAGAGGCTGTTGGGTCTATATGGATGAGAATTATCTCATCCAGTTTGATCATGTACTGGATAGCTTGCAGTGTTTTCGATGCGACTACATTGTCAACGGTTCTGACTACAAGGGAGCCCATGAAATAGACGATGATTTAACTCAGTCCTTGGATAGAATATGTGCGGCCACCTCGGAAAATATAGATGACCAGGTTAACCGAGAAATCATCCGTTACTGGAATGATCGAGTGAAGAAACTAGCTGGCGATCCTGTTTCAAAGAGACTTAGAGCGAGATCAATGAAAGATATTGTTCAGGTTAAATGTAGTCATGGAAGTTAACAAAGATTTTCAAGGAGTGAAGAGTGAAAGAACTAAAAATACCATTTGCAAGACTAGATGACGGTGGTCTGGTTGGCGTTAAAGATGTGCAAAAAGAATCATGTAACTACTTTTGTCCAGACTGTGGTAGTGAGCTAGTACTAAGAAAAGGTGATATTCGACAGAAGCATTTTTCTCATAAGAGCAAAGCGCATTGTGCGGCCAGCTATGAAACAGAAATTCATCGCGCTGCCAAAGAAGTCATAAAAAATAGCTCCATGTTGTTGATTAATCGAAGAACTAAAATTGGTGAATTATCCAGAGCCTTGATGGATAAGAGTGGGGCTGAATATTGTGATAAAACAAAAAAATACCTTATTCGATACGACAAATGTAAGGTAGAACCAACAATTCGAGCATTAGGAATAGATATTAGGCCAGATGCACTTGTTTTTGTAAAAGCTCAACCGATAGCTATTGAAATCAGAGTGACCCACGGTGTTGAAGACAATAAAATAGAGTTTTATGAGCAGATAGGAATAGATTGCTTGGAGATAAATTTGGAAAGGTTGCCGGAAGCGGCGTTAGATTCAAATGCTGAATTTAATCGGTTGGTGTTGGAAAAGTCCGACAGGTTATGGATTCACAATAATCATGATCTAAGACGCCTCTTGGAATTTGAAGGAGCTTCATATGAGGCAAGCCTTCCTTTCTTAGGACAATATGAAATAAAAGATAACGCAGGGATTCACTCTGCTTCGGAACAAAGATGAAAAATACATTCAAAGCGAGTCTCGCATTCGGAATAATTTCAATATCTGCGTGTTCAACGTTTGGAAAGAAATCACCGGACCAACTGGTATTTGATGCAGGTATAAACAAAGACAACAAGGCTGTTATAGAAGCCATTCAATCTGGCGCATACGCCAAGCCTGAAATCGAAGCCATCGCTCAAAAGGCTATGGATCAGCGTCTTTGCAGTCTGGCCTATGACGTGACGAGCAATTATCAACTCGATCCAAATCTGAAAAGCAAATATCAGACGTTGTTTCAATGCTTGTTGCTTGATAAGCAGTATGATGCTGCCTTGTCGATGTTAAAGCAAGGTGCTAATCCGGAATTCATAAAGGAAGCACGATACGAGCGTAACGATGCCCTGGAGGAGGCTACTGCATGGGGAGCGATTGATGTTGTTGACGAACTCCTAAGATTGGGAATGAAGCCAACCAGTAAAGCGTTCTATCTTGGAGTCTCTGGGCACTATCATTCAAGCTATGAAACAGCAGTGAAGTTTGTTGATATGTTCAAACCATTTATGTCCAGCTTCGACCTAGATTATGTCTTCGTGAACAAGCCATTGCTCTACGAGGTAACGACAGAACGGAAGTTCAATGTCGAGCAAAGACGAAATCTCGCGAAGATGCTTCTTGATAACGGGGCAGATCCCAACAAGGGAATCAATAAAACTGAGTATGGTTCAGCGCGCAATGTTGATTACATTGAAACTCCTTATATGGCGGTTAAAGGTATTCCTGAGTTTACTTCTCTTTTTCTGGCTTATGGGGCGAATCCAGAATATGAACAAATGCGTGAGCAGGCCAAATTCTTGGCAAACCTAAAGCCAGGAGACAAAGCTCAACAGGGACTAATTATCGAGATAAAAAGCAATATGGCATTGGTGCAGGAAGAAAGCGGCCAGAGGTGGATTCAGTTGCAAGGGATTGAGCCTTAATAATGACGATAGGGAAAATGCAGGATTCATCGTTGAATAATATTGCGTTATTCATAGACGCGGACAATGCACCGGCGTCAAAAATACAGATTGTTCTGTCTGAATTGGCGACCTATGGGGTCGTAACAATAAGGAGAGCATATGGAAATTGGAAAAATCCTGCATTGAAATCTTGGGAGGAAATATTGCATGAGGCATCGATACAGCCGATTCAACAGTTCGACCTAACAAAAGGAAAAAATGCTACAGACATAGCTCTAACCATTGATGTGATGGATACAATTTACAGCAAGGATGTATCTATTTTCTGCTTTATGTCATCTGATTGTGACTTTACACCTCTTGTGACGAGAGTAATTTCCGAAGGCAAAATGGTAATAGGATTCGGTGAAAGTAAAACCCCTTCAGCGTTCGCTAATGCCTGCTCAAAGTTTCTGGATTTAAATAAAGTCGGCGACAAAAAAATCGGCTCTGATTCAGAATCTATGAAACAAGATACGAAGCTTATAAATCTTCTGAGGCAGGCGATCAATGCTTCCGAAGAGGAAGATGGTTGGGCATCTCTTGCCAGAGTAGGTTCCCACATATCAAATCATAGCTCCTTTGATCAGAGAAATTATGGCTTTAAAAAGCTTAGCGATATGTTTGGCACAATTGATTTGTTTGAGGTGAAAAAAATTTCTGGGCAACTAATGGTTAGAGATAGAAGAAGAAAATCTGTGTAGATGGCAAAACATATAACAGATCATTTGTTTTCCGTTGGTTGATAGTTTGGGGATCTTTTTCCATTCGTTACGCAAATGAAGCTGCAACTGTAGTGACCTCGGTATGGCATGGCACTCAAGGTTACAGATTCGTGGGTTGGCGTTATTTGGCAATATCCTGACTCATTACTGTTATGAGGGTTTCCAGTTTCACCGCCAATGGAACAAAACTGAAACTCTTTGTAGAAATCCGATGCGGTAAATTTCACATGGCAACCACCAGAACCAGGGTACCCCTTGAACAGGTAGTAGCTGTCTAGTTTGGCTTTCCCGTGTTCCCAAAGACTGCAATCTGTTTTGCGTCCTTGATAATCTAATTCTGTCGCTAGGTGCATGAGAATCATTTCTGCATTGGCAAGGCAGGAAATGCCAGAAAGAGTAATAACCATCATCATTTTGTGTAACATGCATATCGTCCCTTTAATAATTTATGAAAATGGCTTTGGTGGATCATTGTCATAATAGTGTTTTGGATGTCCATCCCAGATGTCATCAGCATTTCGCTCCCGTTGGTCATGCGCTTCTGGTGAGCTTGATGGCGTTTGCCTGATCCAGGCAAAGAAAATTACGGTGATGACAAACCAGATGATGCTAAACACCTTGGCTACTATCCAACGTAAAACCCGATACGGCCAAAACCGTTTTAAAGAAGAATCCATTGCGGTTCCCTCCTGTTTGATAGCACGGCCTGAACCCAGCCATACCAATAAGGCTCCAGTGATGGCGGAGATCACATGAAGCCACGGTGATACGAGCTGCCAAGGCTTACCAGAGAATAGTGGACCCAGGCCATACGCAATCAGAGCTGCAATCCCTGCCACCGCAAGAATTATCAGTCCGAGTACGTTGTAGAACCGTTCACGACGACTGAACGGATAATCAGTTAATTTGTTCTGCAATCTGATCATATTCTAACCAACTGGGTCCGGCCCAGATATATCAAGTCATGGCAGAGATTATACCAAGAGTTATCCACCAATTTCTGTGGATAATCTCCGTGTATTACGCGGCCACCTCATTCCAATCCCAAGGCGTAAAACGGGTTTCCGATGCTTCCAGCAGCTCAAGAACGGCTGTCTCCCCTTGGGCCACGGCCTGCCGTACATCTTCAATATTAACCACATCCTTCTCATAGTCCATCCAGGACAGGTGCTGATCCTCCTTGCCATTGGAGCGATAGTGGCTTTCACCGCCCTGATTGCAGTTGTGCTCCTGCCAGTAATAGCTGTATGAGATGCCTTGTTGCCGGAGATGATCGAGAATTACTTCGAGCCGAAGATCGCCACGACAGTTAATCCCGCCAATTTGGAGTTTGGTAATACTTTCGGAGTCATCCGATACCTGGTTGAGAATCTCGATGTCAGTTGAGGCGAAGAGGGCTGTGACCTTTTCGGCATGTACGGTACGGACGATCATAGATGTTTCAATTGTCATGGTAAGGTTCCTTCTGGTTAAAAAAGAGATAGTTGTGTTTCTCTAAATCCCAACTCCGAAGAGGGGAAGTTTTCTGAAAGCTTGCGTGCGAGGTCGGTCTCGTCGGCAAACCGAGTATTTGGTTGAAGTAGCGGTTCCAGCACCTCCTTTGCTTGGTATAACTCAACGTCTGAAGGGAAGACCCAATAACAGTTACTTGGGCAGCTCATGCAAACACCAAGAGAAGACAGAGCATCTTTGATTGAAGTATCTGCCCACTGAGGAAGTCGAATCTCTACATGACCGTGCATATTGACTCGGACCTTCTTCCAACCAAATTCTTTATGTTCGTCTCCGATCAGGTAGCAGAGAGGTGACTGCTCCCGGTACAGCTCCTCGGCAACATGCTGTAGACTTTCTTTGTCCAGCTCGGACCCATGCGTATGGCGATAGCCAGTATGAGAAGCCCACTTACCGTAGAAGCCCCATCCTCCGCACGATTTCTCCGCATAGCCTTCGAGGCCAGACACGATAATCGGTATTCTTTGCACGGATTCTTCTTCTGCAAAGGCACCGTTGAGGCTCATGATTGCGAAGCCTCGCTGGTGGCAATGACAGATTCATTCAATGAAACCGACTCTTCACAGTCATGGCAGTAGGATTCATCGTATGTCGCATAGAGGACGAATTCCTGAGCATTGACATCCCACGATGCGAATGCGTCCTTAACCACATTCTCACCGCCGCATTTTGAGCACGTCAGTTCGTATGCGCCGACTGGTGGCCGGTTGCGAACCGCTTCAAGTCGGTACTCCTGCTCTTTTCCAAATGCGTGACATTGGTTTTCAGCCCACTTCATCACGCCGGATGGGATATGCTTTTTCAACTCATCCATCACCCAGATCGGCATAAAGTACCCGGTACTGTTATTGGCCTCAGTAAGAGTTTTGCTCAGGGTCTCTTTGCACATGATTTTGTCCTCTGCTTCCGTAAAATCTGTTTCATAATCAGACTCTCACGAAAGTTCGAACTAGCAACTGTACTTAGGCGCTAAGAGCGGTAAATCTCGATGAATATCTCCCGTGCTGCCTGCTCTGCTTTAAGACACATTTCCACATCAAACCAGCCAAAGTGACAAGCTTCGTGCTCAATGCCGAGTTTCTCTGCTAGACGCTTATATGCATCACTTCTGGTAAGCCTGCCTGATTTGTAAAGCGCCTCGAACGGCGATTTACAGCGCTTCCTTGCTTCACGCATCTCAGTGGTTGCGAGGGTGCCAAGCGGTATGTTGGTGAATGGGTGCATACCAACATAAGAGCCACATCCTTTACAGCGATATGCCCACGGCCAGTCTCCGTAGGACCGACCATAAAGGTCATCATGATGGACAATTTCCACTGTATCGCCGCAATGCTGGCACTCCGATGGGATAGGAAGAGGATTTTTGACCCGGTTCATAGCCTTTCGACTTGGGTTCCAAGGTGTCTTCGGTAATGGGGGTGAGTGCATGGTTGGACCTATCGAAAAACAACACGTTGGGTGTGTGTCACGCATTGGTTTTGAACTCTGTGGCAGACCTCAGCAATGATGTAGCCGCTGAATGGGAGAGCGAAGATGGTATTTGAGAGATTGAACCGATTGCTCCCGCATTGGCCTGTCATGTCCGGCAGGTAATAACAACTGAGTGCGAAGTAGTCGCCGTCATAGCAGTACCGGTCGTCGTCATCGCAGTCCAGGCGATAAATGGGTGTGGCGTCCTGGGTAGACTGTTTATTTCCAAGGTAGTAGGTGAGCTTGTACCCTAGATCCGGCTTTCCAAGTCGGATGAATAGAAGAAATTCACCATCATTGAAATACGGGTCAATTTCTGGGATTTCGTCGAGCGTATTGTCATTGCTACCGATAATGTAGAAGTCTTCTATGGACAGCACGCCAGTGTCCTGGAAATCATCGGGCTTGCAGCCAGTCAATGCTGTGATGACGGCTAATAAAGAAAATATAAATAGGCATTTCATGTTGGATTCCTTACGCATAAAGTGCGGTGTGAAAAATATGTTCAACCGTGAAACCACGGAAAGGCTCGGTGGTATCAACAATCTCCTGCAATTGCTCAATGCTGAACTTCGCAAGAACGTCTTCTTTGTAGTGTTCATATAACCCAGCTACGCCACACATCGTGGCCACGCGCAGAAGGTTCCTGCGATCGTCATCTGAAGCTTTTGTTTGTCCAGCAAGTACCGCCAACAGACGGTCCAATATGTCCTTATCCATTTGACTACCTTTGCTTTGAATGAAGAAAATATGCTCAGTTGAACTGCAACTTCAGCGTCCGCTTTACTCGAACTACCTTCACCTCACCCAAGTAGCTATATCTGCGCTGGAAGTGATAGTCGTCCCAATGCTCGAAGTCAGGCGCATCTTGTTCTCCGACACGCTTCACTTTGTTCTCTGTCTTCTTGCCGTAAAGCTTGTAGACATTTCCCGATTCAAAGACGACGGTATCTGGATTTCTGGCGTTAACAATCGCAGCATTACCTCTTTCCACGATGGACATTGACTCTTGGTGCATGACGGCATCTCCCTATTGATGATTCCAACGTACCCCAGAAACCTGAACTAGCAACTCCGGTAAAAAGTCAGTATTTTTGGGCAATCAACCAAGGATTAGGGGGGCATATAGTGAAGGTCTGCTGGCGACAGCTTGTTTTGGTAGTGCTTGTCAGTGGCGCATGTTCAGGTGCGCAAGCGTCAGAACAAG
Organism: Litoribrevibacter albus; assembly: GCF_030159995.1. Lineage (NCBI taxonomy): Bacteria > Pseudomonadati > Pseudomonadota > Gammaproteobacteria > Oceanospirillales > Oceanospirillaceae > Litoribrevibacter > Litoribrevibacter albus. The sequence continues at coordinate 51,279 of NZ_BSNM01000013.1, forward strand.
AACAGGTATCCTTCTCCCTGGTCCGCCTGGCTCAAGAACGCTCCTTCCATGCGGGACGCTACCAACCAATCATCGAGGGCCGATTCAACATACAAGTAACATTCAATGGCCAGACCATCAGCCAATATCAATTCAGTCCTGGCGCTGCTCTGGGAATCACTTCAACAGTGGCATTTGTAGCTGACCAGAGAGGGCAAGCATTTACCTTAGAAGGCGACACAGATTCACTTAAAAATGGTCAGTGCATCATGTATCTAAGATCTGGTGGGAGTGTTGTACGTCATTGGGCTTTAATGGCTTTGCACAACTGTCTTGAATGAGTTGCTGGATCAGAATCGCGTGAGATATTCGAGTAACAACTAACAAATCGAGTATCGGCGAGGTTTCGATATGGCAATGGCAGAGTACATTGCTCAGCCGCCATTTGTAGGCAGTCGAAGGCAGCTTAGCGATATTGAAAAAGACCACATCGTCTGTTTACTAAGGGCAGTGGAGCGTTTACCCATACTAAGCCAGCACGCAGTAGACGGTGTTGAGACAAAGGTGTCCTATGAGGTGCTGTGCAGGTGTCTGGAGGGTATCCACAAGAACCATCTTGAACTTTCTAAATATGCAACTGCCGTACTGAGTGAGGAAGGGACGGATGAAAAATCAATTTAAGTTGACCAAACCTTGCGCCAATTGCCCTTTCCGTAATGATGAGAGTGCTATTCACCTGGAGCCAGGTAGAAGGGAAGAAATCATCGAAGGTCTACTGTCCGGCCAAGACATGACGTTCCATTGCCATAAGACGGTTTACAGGGAAGACGGGCGAAACTTTGATGAGGAAGGAAACTATCATCCTAAAGATATTTGCCAGTGCCCCGGTGCCGCAGCCGTCGCCAGAAAATATGGACGCGACACTGTTATGGTTCAAGTTGCTACGCGAATGGGGGTAATACCTGAAAACCACTACGACTCAGCCTTAGATCTGACCATTGACAAAGACCAACTAAACGTCGATCCGCAAAAAGCGAAAATATAGAAACCGCACGAATCCGCGATAGTTGCTAGTTCTGAAACCCGTGAGATATTCGATGAAAAGCGAATACATTTCACGAGGCGAAGACTATGGATCTCTTTCCTGATTTTGAAACCACAATCCCAAGAACGCTATCGGAGCTTATTGAAGCCAAGGATAAGAAGGGGATTGTTGACCTGCTGCGAACTCTCCGAAGCGACCAATTTGACGAGACTGTCTGGGAGGCTGGCCTATCAACAATAGGCCATCACCACGGTAAGCCAGCCATGATAGATCACGTTATGCGGCAGCTTTAAGGGGGGGTGAACATGGACAATCAGTTTTATCCCACACCCGTATCCCTTGGTGTTAAGGCCTTCAATAAGTTCAAAAACCGGAGAATAACGCGACTACTGGAACCGCAGGCCGGACGTGGAGATCTTGTGGACGTGGTGCATGAGCTCGCATCGGGACGCTACAGCAAGGTTGAGGTGGATTGCTGTGAGATTGATTTTAATAATCAAGCAATTCTTCGGGAGAAGAAGTACCGAATCGTTGGCCATGATTTTTTGTCATACCGGGGAGCCTGTCTTTACAGCCATATTTTGATGAATCCTCCCTTTGCTTCTGGTGTTCAGCATGTCCTTCATGCATGGAATCTTCTGTTCCACGGTGAGTTAGTGGCCATTCTGAATGCGGAGACGATACGCAATCCGTATACAAAAGAGCGTCGTTTCCTGGTAGACATCATCGAGCAGCACGGATCTGTTGAATTCGTCTCTGAAGCATTCTTGTCACCGGATACACAACGAAAGACGCCGGTAGAAGTAGCCATTATCCATCTTGAGAAGGAATCCAATTTCAAAGCGGAGTTCATAGACAACCTAAAGAAGGAAAAGGTTGAGGAGGGAATGAGAGCCGACGACATCGAGGTTCCTAAAGATTTGGTCGTGCCCAAGTCAAAAATCCAGAACATGGTCATTGCGTTTGAATGTGCTGTTGAGGCAGCCAGAAGCGCGGCTAAAGCGAACGCACGCGCCAATTATTACGCCAATATGTTAGGACGCTCGATTACTGATGAAACGACCAACTGTCATGATTCTGAAAGTTGCGTAAAAAGCGTAACTAGCGAACTGAATGAAGCCTATCTGAAGCTGAAGGAGCGGGCTTGGTCATCCGTACTCCGTTCAACGGAAGTCCTGGATAGACTTTCAAGTCAGGCACAGAAGCGCTTGGAAAGTGAGTTTGCGTCCATCTGTGACCTTGAATTCACGGTCGAGAATATCTACGGATTTCTGCAAGGGTTGGTGGAACAACAAGGAACCATTCAGATAGAAATGATTTGCGACGTTTTCGACATGATCAGCAAGTATCACCCGGAAAACCGCGCCTACTATCAGGGATGGAAGTCAAACCAGAAACATAGGGTCAATGCCTACCGCGTTCTTATGACGAGGTTCATTATCCCTGCCAATCGCAGAGACTACTACTCATGGTCAAACAGTTTGGCATGGGATGATCAGCAGATGTTCACCGACTTCGATAAAGTGTTTGCGATGCTCGACGGACAGCATCATAAAACGCCTTATGGTGTCGTGAACCTATTTTGTGACAAGTACAAAGAGCTGAGCAGTGGTGAAAGGTGTTCAAGTGACTATTTCGACATTCGCTTTTATCCGAAAGCTGGGACATTTCATATCTTTCCGAGGCGTAAGGATCTTATCGACAGATTAAACCGTATTGTCGGCAAACATAGGGCGTGGTTGCCTCAGAGCGATCAGGATGGTTCAACAGGTTTCTGGGAGCAGTACGACAAGGCCGAGGTGGTTACCCGTCGCATGGACCTAAGTAGGCTGAATTCGTGGAGACTGAATCACGGCAGCGATGGTGAAAAGGAGAGGGAAGCCAGCAAGCTGCTGGAGCAGCATGAGATGGCTTTGGAAAGGCTAGGAATTGATTTTGACGGAAGCAATGCAATTACCGATCAACGCGATGATGAAAGGCAAATACCACTCCTGAAGGCCTCTTGATCGGATAAATGCAAAAAAGTGAATTTAAGGGGTTGCTGGTTCAGAAAGTCATGAGAGATTGAAAGTAACAAAGATGTTGAGTGCTCCTTGTGAGTGTGTTGAGTGAGGTAGGCCCCTTCGGGGGCCATTTTTCTTTCTGGCAGGTAACCGATATGACGGAACAAATGTGGAAGCGACAAGAAATCAATCTCAAAGGCAAGATAACCCGTTTGGCCAATAAGATGAAAAGCGCGGATATGTTATCGGACAAACTGGAGATTAATCGTCAGGTCAAGGAGGCAAGGGAAGCGCTTAAACAGCACCGGCTTAATTTCTTTGAGATGACATCTTCAAACTAAACGGTGGCTTTCATGGACATTGTAATTAAGAACATAAGCCTTCTCACGGTCGAGCGGGGAAGACTAATGCTTTGCATCCCTACCGAAGATGGGGCTCATACCTACCAGCAAATTGATAACCCTTATCTTATTGCTCGCCTTAAAAGCGCTGCGACGAAGGACTCCATCGGTAAAGCAAGTATCAGCATCACTGTATCCGGTTCTGATGGAAGTAGTGCTGTTTCAACCAGTGGTCAGGAGGATAATCAGGAATGAATAATCAAACAGCCTTCTCCTCAGTAGAGGAAGAAACGGCGCTTACAGCAATGTGTATCTGGGAAGCTCTACTGGAGCGTATGTCCGGCAAAGACTGCGATAACGTGTATTCGCAGAAGCGGGAAGAAGTCGGCGCATGTGAGATGCGGTCCATCGTACTTCATTTATTGGCTCCAGCGGTCGAGACTGCATACGAAGTAGTCAAAGATGAATACCAAGACCCTTTTGATTGGGAGTTTGTACCGGCGTTTCTTGAACTGGCCGAACCCGTCCTGTCCCGTGGACTATGGGCAATTACGTCGATTGAAGCTGAGCAGATAGGTAAAGAGATTCTGCTTCAGTATCAGCAAGTGAATGTGAATGGCGGAGGTACAGATGAATAAGGCGGAATACGAGCATCTTCAGACGATGGTGCTTTTGATTGCCAAGCGTCATCTGCGGGAGTTTACATCTGACTACATGAGAATATTGTGTATCAAAAATGGGCTGATAAAAGAGGACGTAACTGAAGACGATTTCGGTGGAAAGGTGATTGTTCCTTTGGTCAAGAGCAAACAGCTACAGCTAGTTCGGTCAATCCCTGCTGGACAATCAAGCATTCCAGTCTGGGCATTGAACGCTCCGTAAACGCAGCCATGCTGGCACAAGGATGTAGAAATTGAGCATTTTAGAAAAGGGTCATCTGCTGGTGGCCCTTTTTTTATGTCTCCTAAAAGTCCCTCCAGTAGAATACCGTTGGACAAAACTAAGTGTTAGTGGCCAATTAAAATGACCCACTACTGGCCATTTATTTTGACCCACCTCCGGGTGGCCGTCAGGCCACAGAACCAGCTACTGTCCCCCGCTTTTATCGATAGCCGGGGGCATGTCAGTGAAGGAGTGGGTTGTGATACACAAAATCAAGGCACTGCACGATAACGGCAAAGGGTTGTCGATCCGCGCCATCAGTCAGGAACTGGGGCTGTCCCGCAATACCGTCCGCAAGTATCTGCGGATGAATGAGAACGCGATTTCAGAACAGATTGAAGATCCCTCACGCACCAAGCGCCTCGATGATCACCGGGATTATCTGGTGCATTTGCTCAAGCAATTCCCCAAGCTCAGCGCCGTCAAGATTGCCCGTAAGCTTCAGGCAAAGGTCGGCGACTTACCGGCCTCAGACCGTTCCATTCGCCGTTATGTGCGAGTGCTCAAGGAGGAAGTGGCCTCGGCCCAGATGCGCTATTACGAGCCCATTCTGGAGGATGTGCCCGGTGTTCAGTGTCAGGTGGACCCCGGTGAGTTGCGCGGCGTGCTGATCGGTGGCGAAGAACGCACGCTGCATTTTGTGGTGTTCGTGCTGTCGTACTCGCGGTTGATGTACGTGGGCCTGGCCTTCCGCCCGCTGGATACCCAGACGTTTATCCAGCTCCATGACGAAGCCCTGCGGTACTTCGGTGGCCTGCCGGATGAGTGCGTTTACGATCAGACCAAGCTGGTGGTGATCAACGAACAGTACCGCGAACTGACGCTCAACCAACGGTTTCATGAGTATGCCACCACGGCTGGATTCCGGATCCATGCCTGCGAAGGCTATGACCCGGAGAGCAAGGGCAAGGTGGAAGCCGGTGTTAAGTACGTCAAGCAGGATTGCCTCTACGGTGAAGTCTTCCGGGATCAGGAACACGTGCGTCAGCACGTGCAGGACTGGGTTGAGAGCGTGGCCAATGTCCGCATCCACGGCACCACCGGCGAACCACCGCGGGAACGCTTCGAACGGGATGAGCGAGAACATCTGGAGGCCTACCTGTCACCGGCTTGCGTACAGCCTGTGGCCCGCGAGACACGGCAGGTGGACAAGACCGGCCTGATCGCCTGGAAGGCCAACAAGTACTCCGTGCCCATGGCCTGGCAGCAGGCCCGGGTGGGCGTTCTGGAGTCCGGCAGTCAACTCCATATCAGCGACCTGAACACGGGCGAAGTCATTGCCAGTCATGCGCTGTGCGCCGACAAGGGCAAGGTGATCAAGAACACCCATCACTACCGGGATCATGCCCAGCGCGTGAACAAGCTGGAAGCTGGCATCAACGCCCTGATCAGCGACGAGACCGGGCACCGGTTGTGTCAGCAGCTCAAGCGCTCCGAGCCCAAGATCTACAAGGATCAGTTGGTGGCTGCCCGTGACCTGCTCAAGCGCCATGCGCCGGTGGATCCAGAGTTGATCACAGCGCTGGCAGAACGCCCCGGCATGACGGCCACACGACTGCAAAACTACCTGGAAGCAGCCCAGGCGGCCGTTCTGCGGGAGCGACAGCCGGAATCGTTACCGGAACCCAAGCAGGCATTGGATCTGAGCGCCTACCAGCGTCTTGGCCGCTCCAGTGGCCAGGGGGTGACCCATGAGCCAGCTTGAACAGACTGTAGCCCGTTACCGCAGCCTGCGCCTGAGCGCAGCCGCCGATGAACTAATCAACCTGCTGGCCGAGGCAGAAGCCAACGAGATGTCCTATCTCAGCTTCGCGGATCGGCTTGCCGAACACGAACTGGTTCAACGGCAGGACAAGCGCATCCACCGGAATCGGAAGATGGCCGCGTTCCCCGCCGAGAAGCGCCTTGAGGGCTTCGACTACCGGCACCAGACCACCATTAATAAACGCCAGGTGAACGCCTTGCTGGACTTCCAGTTCCTCGACGAACGGAACAACCTGGTGTTCATTGGCCCGCCGGGTGTGGGCAAGACCCACCTGGCCATCGGTATTGGCCACAAGGCAGTGGAAGCTGGTTACCGGGTATTGTTCCGCAATGCCCTGGATCTGGTGGAAGAGCTGGAACTGGCCGAGATGAAGGGTGAGCTGAAAAAACGGGTCAGCGCCCTGGCCAAATACGACCTGCTGATCATTGATGAGCTGGGTTACCTGCCCATGACCCGGCAGGCCCGCTACAATCTGTTCCAGTTGATCAACAGCCTGTACGAATACCGGTCGATCATCTTGACCACCAACAAGGACTTCACCAGTTGGGGCGAGTTCTTCCACGACGACAACGTGGCGGTGCCGATCATTGACCGGGTCATCCACCATTCGCACATCTTTATGTTGGGAGGAGAAAGCTATCGACTGAAGCAAAAAGCCACAAGATAGACTATGAAAGGTGGGTCAATTTTATTGGCCAAAGGTGGGTCAAAATAAATGGCCATTGACACTAAGCATGGAGAAGCTCATGAACACATCAAGAATCCTACTTCTGGTCAGCTTTGCCTCACTTCTTTCTGCCTGTGGTGGCGGAGGGGGAGGATCGTCAAGCAATGGTTCGCAGACACCAAGCAACCTCAATCCCAGTGAACCACCGGAGCTGGTATTTGAATTTGCGCCGGAACCGATGCATCCCAAGGCCTTTAACTTGGCGGCATCCAGTGGTGAAGAAGAAAATCACTTCAGCCCCGGCGATACAGTAAGCTTGATCTGGAATGTGGATATTTACTATACAGATAACACTACGATTGGTCCCGGTGAGCAGTACCTTTACGATGCCAATGTCTATTTGAGTACTGATGGCCAGGTGCAGGAAGAGGACCTGAAGTTGTTTACGCTTGAGTGCTCTTTGCCGGGTACCGCTCAACATGCGTGTGCTGATACAGCGTCATTTCAATGTGTCTATGCTCAGGACAACCAGAGTAATCTCAGTTGTACCAGTATCCCTCTGGATAAGCTGCATGGATTCAAAGACCTGTCTGTCGATACCAGCTCTTGGCTGGATGTAATACCCAAGGTGGCCAATGTGATTTTTCAGGCCTGTTTGAGAGATGAGCCTGAAACGTGTACTGAAGCGGTTTACCCGATTCAGCTTAACTGAGTGTTGTCTTGGATGTACTAACAACAATAATGATGAGAGAAATACTTATGATGCCACCGACCTATATTGCAGGCTGTATTGATGAAGACCTACTCCAGGAATCAATGGAGGTCATGCTTAATACCGTATCTGCCAACTGTGAGTCTGGGTATCAACTCGACATCGATGTTTTGATCCGGTACGTCCAGGATGGAATGACGCTTGAAACCTTCAACTTGCTGGTGCTCAACCTCAATCGAGAGTTGAGCACGCAGTTTCAGAAAGGCGGTGGTTCATATGGCTTCGTTATGAACTATAACCATGCCACTGTCCATTGATGGTAGTGAATATGGCCAAGAAAACCATCTTAGTCATTGACGACAACGAAATGATCATCAAGGCACTTCGGGCGTTATTGGGCGAAGATCGCTTTGAAGTTTACGGGGCCGAAAATGGTGCTTTGGGTATTAAAGAGTATGTCAGAGTTAAGCCGGATCTTGTTATCACCGATATGGAAATGCCGGTGATGTCTGGGGAGAAGGTCATTGCGAGAATCAAGGCAGAGTGCCCGTTTCAGACAGTACTTGCGATGTCTTCACGATTATCGAATGAAAAGAAAGCCATTAACGCTGGCGCTACCCGGTTTTTTAAGAAGCCAGTCATGCCAGAAGATGTGATTCCTTACATCCAATGAAAATCCTTTGAGCTCACGCTCATTCAAGAAGGGATAGCAGACTCTCGGGAACAAACTCACGCTCGATCACCAAGGACCCATCGAACGTTTTAATGAGAGATGAAACGATGGGATCGTTCATTATTTCCGTAATTTCCCTCGCTTTCTTAGGGTGCTGGCTTTTCAGATGAAGCCATAGCGCATTCTTCTGCTGCGCCGATAGCTGAGAAACAGATAGCCCAGGCTCGTATCTGCCTGATGGAACGGGAGGAGGCCAGTTTGGTTTATCTTTTTTGGGCATGAACGCAATCGTACTTAAATGCACAGCCACGGCACTTTCCTACATTTGGCCAGGCCTTCATCCTTACACCGGCTTTAGCTTGCCTGGTAAGAATTACGTATTCCTTGATCTCATTAAATAGGGTTTTGTCTGCACGCGGGAGCTCGATGTATTGTTCAGTGGTTGCTGTCTTAACAAGCAGCCGCGTGACCTGGTAACCGTTTCCACGCGCTGCTAGAGCGGCACACTTTGCTTGCACCACATCGCTCTTGAATACTGGGCCGCGTCGGCTTTTATACTCAACTGCCAAAACGCCTCCGCGTACTCTATACATGAGATCCGGCTTACCCAGGACCTCGAAGACCTGGTTAAAGAAGGGCTTTGTAGACCGGCCCTTGTCCATCCAAATAAGCTTGCCTTCTATACCAAGGCCACTTCTGGAGCCAGCAATGCGCCGTATGAAGTTGTAAAGTAGGGCAGCGGCAGCAAGTCCGAGCAGCCCATATAACAGAATATCAATCATCCTCACATCTCTCCTGGATATGACGAATCTTACAGTCCACGAAGTACCGCATGAACTTGGAGATCAAGGGGAGTTTACGTGCCGCGATGACCAAGTAAGGGGATATGGCATAGTAAACGCTGATGAACACCCTGCCTGTTGTATGAGAAGCGAGCTTCTGGTCCCGATATTTTCTAAGTAGACACGTATTGGGGTGGTCGATCCCGTAGAGATGAGTTGCAACGAAACAGCGGCTGTCTTCAGCTTGACGGTTCAGTGCCTCATGACTGACTTCGCCCTTTGCTCTGGCCTTCAGCGACTGTTGGGATGGCTTGGTCCCTTTTTCCTTCAGCTCCAGGTAATGTGGGCAATAGGATGCCCGCCCAACATCGCTGGCGGACACCCATTTTGACTTTCTGCTATTGCCCATGATTGTTGTCTTCCCGGCTTTGCCATTTCTTGATGTTCAGGGATGAGACGTAGCCGTCCACGGTTACTTTAGTTGTATCATCTCGATACAAACTAGCAACCGCATCATTGTCCATGCTCGACCGCTTTGAGCAGAAATAAACAATATTCACCAGAGCGTTCTGGTACCCGGTGATGTCGGTGATGCATCTTGATAATGCCTGGCGGACGGTGAAATCCATATTCACAGAATAGGCATCGTTCAATCGGGGGTTGGCTGCGATATTGAGGACTGCTTTTCCGGAAGGTTTGAGACGTGAGCTCACCAGAGAGAAGAACTCAAAGGTGGCTGTGTGCATAGGTATCGTGGCGGCATTGGTATACAGATCCACGACAATAACATCCCATGATTTTTCGCTGGTCAGCAGATAGGATCTGGCGTCCTGGGCTATGAATTCACCTTTGATGGGTTCCTCAAGGAAATACTTCTCTGCAATTGGCTTGATCTTTGGGTCAACGTCCAGATAGGTAAAGTTTGCGCCGTGAGTTTCTTCTGCCGAGAGGGTGAAGCCCCCGGCACCAAGTACCAGAATATCCTTCCCAGTCATGTCATCAGCAAATATGCCCTGTTTCATAATCTCAATGTACGGCCAACCTTTTCTGTCCTTTTCCCCGATGAATGAGGCGCTACTGCGATTGATGATGAACCGCTTGCCTTCCGGATGCTCTGCAACGTAGAAATTCGAGTAGGGGGTAGTCGCGGCGAACAAGCGATCTGGGATTTTTACGTTCAGCGTAAACGCGATGACCAGGAAAGAAAAAGTTGCACCAACCACATACTTCGTTTGGCTGTTGTTCCAATCAACCAAGAAACAGAGGCATACCGCGAGGATCAGGCAATTGATGAAAATGGAGTACCCAACTCCAAGGAAGTACATGAGCAGCAAGGATGTGATCAAACATCCAAGCACGTTACCAATCGTACTTAGCGCCGTGGCATTGCCCGTGGCTTCACTCTTGCGGGTCTCGTGGTCTGCGGTGTTGAGCAGTAATGGGACGGTTTGCCCAAGAAAAAACACCAATGGAGACATTATAAGCAGGCTGAACAGGAATAGGTGGATCAGGGGATTGCCCAAATAGGGCGCTCCTTGGGTTATGTCTGCGATGGACAGAAAAAAGAAGCTCACAAAGCTGTAGGACAGACCAATACCAAACAGGGCGATGCTACCAACCAGGTTCATTACCAGGGACTTGGCATACCGCTCAGAAGCCTGTTGGCCGCCCCAGTAGTACCCCAATGCCAGAGCACCCAGGAAACAACTGATGATGATTGAAGTGCAAAGCACCGAGCTGCCAACAAAGGGTACTGTCTGGCGGATGGTGATCATCTGCAATCCGGAGCTGGCCAGCCCCTCAAGGAGCAGGATAAGAGCAGCTTTCCGCTTGGTCGTCATATAAAACACCACTAAATAAATAATTATTGATGTTCAACATAACGAGAAGAGGACTCAAATGCCGCAATAAATGGGTCAAAGGGCGGGGTCCCTTTAAAGCCTTGCGAAGAGTGGATATTTGATGTAACTTTTATCGTGTGGTCGTATAGCGTCCATATTTCAATCAAAGGTGCCTTATCGAGTCACATAGACGGCACCGAGCTGAAAAGCTTGGCTCCAACTGAACAACCTTCCTCTGCCGTAGCATTCACGGCTGTATCAACATCAAGTCTACCTCCTAAAGCTCCAAGCATTTTACCTTCAAGGTTTTCACCTTTTACTCCGACTATTTCGTTTCACACCTTTTTCCAGGGCGTTTAGGCGTGTTCTCTGCACGTCCATAGAGAACAGCCCTAAACCACCTTCGTGTGTCTCCGAATCTTGTTGCTGTTGTTGTTTTAACAATGGCACCTGATAAGTACCCCCAATCTAGCCATGAAACGGGTACGAACGCTGCGGCGTTTTGGCTAAATACTCAACCAATTAATTGGAGACACTTCATGTATAACTTCGATTTCAATGCGCATCAGCAGCTTTCCGGAAGTCCTAAGAACAATGTTCAGCAGGCTATCGAAAAAGCAAATGAAAAAGCTCATATGGGCAATTTCAAAGTGTGCGTAACTACAGCAGGTGATGTTCTGGTTCTGCCGGAATTCTCTGTTCTGATGAGAGATGATATTGCCGAGATCGTGTACGACACAGACCACGGTTATAGCTTCAAATCTTCATCAAACTAAGGGGACAACAAATGGAACTTATTATGCTTTGCATAGCGCTGTTTGTTTTCTTCTTTGGGTCGGTTATTGCCATGCAGGCCATAGAGTTTGGATTTCGCGTAGGCGATAAAGCTCTGGAAGCCTCTGGTAAATTGGTAAAGCTGCCTTTCAAGATAGCTTTCAAGTTGATCTGCTTTGCAGGCAAACACCTCATCAAGCGATTGATGAAGAACAAGCCTCAAGAAGTCACGATCAAGCCGATCTTCGCTGTTACACCGCTGGAACTTCAGCACATGCGTAACAACAACCTCCTTCAATCAGGAAAGCGCCAACCTGTACTGATTGAACATCCTCCACAACAGACTAAATAGGAGATACATCATGTATCAGAAAGTCATTCTTATTGGCCGTGTAGGTCAAAAGCAATTGGGTTACACCAAAACACAAAAGCCGGTCGCGCAATACTCGTTGGCAACAACGAAGTCCTTCAAGGATAAGCAAACTGGTGATTGGAATGAGCATACTGAATGGCACCGTTTGGTCTCATTCAACCAGTGCGCCGAGCATGTGAACAACAAGCTTGAGCCTGGAGATCTCATTCAAGTAGAAGGCGAACTGCGCACGCGCAAATGGCAGGATCAAAGCGGTACCGATCGTTATACCACTGAAATTGTGGTGAATGATTTTCCGAAGAAACTGCCTCGCTACTACAACCGAGATGGTCAAGCTGCACCTGCACAACAGCAGGCTCCTCAGCGACAACCGTCACAACCAATGGCACAAGCTGCCGGTCAGGAGTTCATGGCGCAGGGACCATCATTCGACTCGTTCGATGACATGGACATTCCGTTCTGAATGAACTGATTTAAAGCTTGTTTCACCCTGATGGGGACTTTCCCCTACAGGGTAAGCCCCATCATTTTCTCTATGGAGAATGACTATGGGCTTTTCACGAAAAGAGGTTTATTTCTGGCTGGAAACAGCGAGCGATGAACAACTTCAGCACATGCTGAACACGTCGAAAGATATGCTCAGTATGCTCACCGACAAAGAACAGGTTTCATCGTTGAAATGGCTTCGCGCCAAAATCATCGAAGAAATTAATGCACGAAGAGAAGCTAAACAAGCTTAAAGCTTTGTTTGCGTTTTAACTTTTCGAGCAACTGGTCTTGCTCTTCCGGAGTACCAAAAGCGATGGATCGTATTGCTTGCCACTCTAATGTGTCAGGCTTGCCTTTCAATCGTTTATCGGTCTCCTCTTGCAGATACTCCATAAAGTACGGGCTCGCCGCCTGTCTTGCCTGGATGTACTCCGCATACGTCTTGATAGCTTTGGCATCGATACCGGCTTTTGCCAGTAACGGAGCCTGATTGTCGAGACCAACCCTTGTAAACCTGAAATTACCTTGGTCATCCACGATGTAGTCTTGGGTTTGCATATCTCAATACCTCCTGGGGTCATTATACCTCACATACTCAACTAGCAACCTGGAGCAATCCTATGAATCAACCGCAAAACCAAGTGGCGCAAAAGCCCACTAACCAATGGCACCAGGCAATTGAGTCCGCCAAGGACAAATTCTCTGGTTCCGGTCTGGACTTCTTTCAGGAGCAGATCTTTGCCACCCAACTCTTGATGAATAACAGCTACTTGCTGGATGTCGCCAAGAAAAACCCATCGAGTCTTCGCCTGGCGATGTACAACGTAGCGGCAGTCGGATTGACGCTGAACCCTAACCAGGGTCTGGCCTATCTGGTACCGCGACGATTACGCAAGAACGAAGACCCGAAAGTGATGCTCGACATTTCCTACCGGGGATTAATCACTATCGGTGTTGAAACGGGTGCAATTCGCTGGGCCAAGGCTGAACTTGTCTATGAGAAAGATCAGTTCACCTACAAAGGTCCAGCCGAAAAACCAGACCACTTCTGCGACCCTTTTTCTACGGAAAGAGGAGCCGTTCGAGGTGGCTACTGTATCGCGGAACTTCCTTCTGGTGGTGTCTTGGTCGAGCCTATGTCCAAAGCGGACATGGACAAGATTCGGGATGTCTCAGAGGCCTTCAAAAAAGGTCTTGGCCCTTGGGTCGATTGGGAAGATCAGATGCAACTGAAATCGGTAGTGAAGCGTGCTTCCAAATGGTGGCCCAAGTCTACGCCTCGACTGGCTAAAGCCCTTCAGATCCTCAATGAGGAAAATGGAGAAGGCCTCGCCGTCCTGTCGAAAGATATGGCAACTGTAGGAATGTTACCACCTCCGCCGAGTCGTGATGAAGTACCGCTTACTGTACAGAATACCGTGAAACAACTGGTAGACCGTGCGGTTAAGCAAAATGCTTTTGAAGCGTGTCGGGAGTTAATGGAAAGCCGGATCAAGAATCCTGCTGAACTGTCTTTTGCATATAGCGAACTGGATAAGGCCAAGGCTGAGTCTGAAGCGAAAATGCACGAGCAGAAAATCGTTAACGCCTAATTTCAACTAACACTCAACCTGCTGGGGTGATGCTTACTCCAGTGGAGGTGCATTGCCCCTTTTTTTACAAGGAATAGCAATGATCACTTCCAACTCTAACTACAGAACAACTCTGTTCTACTTCAACAATGTGGATCAGCTTCGTGATTTTGAGTCCTTCAAAATCTGCCCTGTCCACGCTGGTCAGCACATTCCAGATACTGAAGCTGATAAAGCGGATTACTGGTGTGTCATCGGAATTTATAAGGCTGAGCAAGCGCGAGCGAACCAAAGCCCTTCTTTCCCGGTAGCTGATTTACCCACAGAGCTGTACGCAAACCTGTTCGCACAACTGTGTCGTCAACTGGTCAGCAGTACACCTGACAGTGCTTCAACCAAAACACTGACAAAAGCTCTTCAGTCTCAAGCCTTAACAGCCTGAGATTAACCAATCTATCACTCAACCCACTGGGGTAATGCTTACTCCAGTGGAGATGGCATTACCTCTATTTAGAGGAATCAGTAATGTCAAATATGAAAGTAGTTGATCTTAATCAGCGTTCAGACGAGTGGTTGCAATGGCGGTCTAAGGGAGTTACGGCATCGGATATTCCGATCATCCTTGGGCTCAGTCCATACAAGACACGTTGGCAACTTTGGGCGGAAAAAGTCGGGCGTATTAATGCTCCTGATATATCCAACAACCCCAATGTAAAACGTGGTGTTCGCCTTGAAGATGAAGCTCGCCAATTGGCCGAAGGTCGTTATGGTGAGGTTCTGCTTCCGCTCTGTGGGGAATGCGCTCGATGGGATGTGTTGCGTGCGAGCTTTGATGGGCTTGATTCAGCAATGCAACCATTTGAGTTCAAGGCCCCCAGTGAATCGGTGTGGGATGACATCGAAAAGAAAGGTGTCGAGTCCAGTACGTATAAATTGTATGAGGCGCAAGTCCATGCTCAATGTGCGGTTGCAGGGACGACAACCGGTCGCCTGATTTTTTACAAAGAAGGCGGTCAGGACCTGGATTTTTCTGTCACGTTAACACCTGAAAGGGAGAATGAAATCCTTGAGGCGGCAAAGCTCTTTTGGGAGCACGTAGTAACCAATACGCCCCCTGAGCCTGATCCTGAAAGAGACTGGTATATACCGGAATCTGGAGATCAGCAGTTCAAGTGGGATGCGTATGCTGATGCATGGCGCACGCAGCACCATCGCATACAAGCACTTAAAGATGAACTGAAAGTTCTTGAAAAAGAGCAGAAGGGGATTCAGAAGGCAATGATCACGTTGATGGGTCCGTTTATGCAGGCGGACATTGGTGGCGTGAAAGTTACCCGATTCATGAAGAAGGGCAGTATCGATTATGGCGCTTATCTGAAGGACACGTTCCCAGATAAAGACCTAACCGATGAACTGGAGTCCTACCGCAAAGCGTCTCGTGAGGAGTCTCGCTTCAGCAGGTCTGAAGATGAACTCGTTAATACGGATGTTGGTGAGGTTGTGACTACGGTGAAATCTGCTTACTTCTGATATGTGAATTTAAGTGTGATGCCCTGGGGAGCTTGTAGCCCCAGGGTACAAATATTTGACTTGTCCACCATCGGACACCAGACAAGAATTCCGGCTTTCTTGCCCGTAAGCAAGGGAGCCAAACATAGCGGGTACTCCTGATTGGAGGCGAGGTTCGCAGGCTTCCCTAAAGCGTTTTCGCTGAGAGCGTTTTAGGGAGCCTGTGGGCTTCAAATTCAATCAAATTTAGGAGATTCGCTATGACACATTTCGTAATGACTGAAGAACAAGTACAGCAATCAGTTGCTGGTGCTCGAATAGAATCCGCCGTTTCGGTTGCGATCGCGCAAGCCGACAAAATGTCAGAATGCGGCGGTTGCCATATGACCGTGGTGCGCACAAAGCGTCATGGAATATGTATCTATCACGACTACCAGATGAAAGTTGCTAAAGATGAAATCATTGAAGAAATCTACAGCACAGAGAATGGTTTCATATTTCGGTCGGCTGCTTAATGGCGGCTCCGAAGGAAGTGGGCAATACATGCATAGAGATGCAGTCTGTCATCAGAATCTGCATCTTGTATTGCGCCTTACTACTCTATGTGAGGCGAGGCGGATACGTTGTGTATCTGCCTTCCTTATGTCCATTCTGGAAACGGAGTGGCTATAAGAAAGGCGAAATCGTCTTCACAGAATTTTGATCGTGCTTGCACGACAAAATAAGTGTCTATTCCGGATATTGAAACGGACACGACGGCTGCGGCTGTATATCCCTACTCAACATTTAAAGTCTTACCACGCCAGTAGGCCATCATCACCTACTGGGTGGTCGGTGTGCTTCTGGCTGGGGTGACTTATACCTCAACACAATGTAATAGGAGCACATCCATGACACATCGTGATCAAGCTTTAGCTGTTCGCACTACTTTCAACCTTGATGTACCCGCTGAGGTCATCACAGCAGGCTTTGCTGACACACAGAACCCTCATGTGCCTAACCGCGATGATGGCTATGTGTTTCGTCGGGAAACCTTGCGCGACATCCTGAGTTTTCTGGATGACCCCGATGGCGATGGTTTGTATTTCTCTGGTCACTACGGTGCCGGTAAAACAACCTTGCCCTACCAGGTAGCCGCTCGGCTTTGCTGGCCAGTTCAGTCCTTCACGGCTCACAGTCGTATGGAATTTGATGATCTGGTTGGTACCTGGAAACTTGTCAACGGCACCATGCAATTCCTGCATGGACCCTTAGCCGTTGCCATGCGTGAAGGTCACTTGTTCATATTGAACGAGATTGACCGTGCCGATCCTGGTCAGCTTGCTGGTCTGCATGATGTCCTTGAAGGGCATCCCTTGGTTATTGCAACCAATGGAGGAGAGGTGATTCGCGCACATGAAAACTTTCGATTCATTGCCAATGGCAACAGCATGGGATCTGGAGACAGTACCGGGCTGTATCAAGGCGTTAACCAATTGGATATTGCCTTTATGGATCGATTCAGGGTGGTCGAAGTTGATTATCCAACCGAGGATGTCGAAATGATGATCCTCCAAAAGAAAACACCAGAACTTCCCGAAGAGATCCGTCGGAATATGATTCGCGTTGCGAACCAGATCCGGAGGCTGTTCATTGGTGGAGAGGAATCGGCTACGCCGTTGACCATTACTATGTCTACTCGTGCCTTGTGCCGATGGGCAAAGTTAACCCTGGTGTTTCGCAATGCGCCTAACGCGCTCGCTTATGCTTTGAATCAGTCATTGCTTGCAAAGGCTGAACCTGAACAGAAGATTGCGATCGAGCAAATTGCTAGAGACGTGTTTGGCTCAACCTGGCAACAGGGAGAGGCAGCATGAGCAATGAATTTGTCGTACTTCATTACCAGGATGGCAGCTCCGATAAGATCTGGGCTATCAACAAAGTAGCGAATGCGGATAACTCGCACACCGTTTGGTTTGGTAGACGCGGAACCAAGCTTCAAAGCAAGAAAGTTGGCTACAAAACGTGGTCAGCTTTAATGCAAAGCAAGCTGGATAAGGGTTATCGCGAAGTGGAAAACGTCACTATCGATGTTGAAAACAACGTGGTTGTTCCTTTTCTTCAGGCAACTGAAGAATCCGAAGAGTTACCAGATGCCTTGTGGTACCGGGTGTCCAATCAGGTTCCTGTGAATGTGATTCGTGACTATCTGAATATCACTATTCAACTGGTTTCCGAGCATAGCAATGAGGAGTTAGAGCGGTTAATTCAGCTCCCGACTTACAAAGCTTTATATGCCGGAAAAAAGAGCGGTGGTGCTGACTACACGGAGGGGCCTTTGGCCCTTCTGTTGTTGTTTGGTCTACGCCGTTACCTAAATGATGTTGCAGGTTCTCCGTTATCTACGGAAATCATGCAGATTGCTAATGATGGAAGTGAGCTTCTCCCTGAGAGGTTTGCGGACATTGAGGACTATGTTCGTTCCTATGCCATTGGGTTGTTTGAACACAACGGATGGTTTGGTAACCGGACAAGTGGTGATTGGAAGGAATATGTTGATGGCGTAGCCGGACAGCATAACCTTTCTCACTACACCTCAGTAACTGGCATCAAGCCATTAGCAATTGCGATGGGATGTATTGACGCTCCGATTGATCTGACGGTTATCCGTACAGAGACAAAGGCCGCGTTTTTCTGACTGTCGCCAACCTGGATGGGCAACCGTCCTACTCTCAACCTCCTCTGGCCTTTGGGCCAAACACTCAATCTCGCTAGGTAACTAGCTAACTCAACCACTTTCTCTACAAGGAGATACACATGGAATTTATCCGTGGGACCACACTCGTCCATTTGAAAATGCGCTGCTGGGGCGGAGAGAAAAAGGCCTCCCGAGACAGCGACATTCACTTAGGCGCTGACGGCAAAATGCCGCCAGAAAAACTGCTCGATTTGGGCAGAAAGAAGATATTTCCACCAAAGGCGCTCGACCCTTTAATGAGTAAGCGTAAAGCGGCGGAAAGAGCTTGTTTAGCTGAAGGTACACGTTTCATGGGCGGCTTTGCCGTTCCCGATGATGTTGTAGAAGGTCTTTTGGCCAAACTCGAAGACATCAAGGAAATGTTCTATTCGGAGTTGCAGGTATTTCTTGCTGATTTCGACCGGAACAAAGAAGCGTGGATCGCGGAGAACGACGAATTTGCACACATCATTCGTGACCAGGTTCCTGACCGGGAAACGGTGTCAAAGTCGTTTGAATTCTCCATCAAGCTTTACAAGCTACAGCCACTCGAAGGCTTCGAGCCTGACGAAAATGAAGTGGCGAACCAGATCTTGCATGAGGTGGGTTTAACCTGCAAACAGATGTCTGATCGCATGTTGGACCGGAAACGGTCAATCAGCGGTAAGAACCTCTCTGAGCAGCTCGATCCTCTTATCAAGAAACTCGATACCTTGTCGTTCGGTAATGGTCGCATTCTGAAGGTACTTAATGAGTTTTTTGCTCTGCAAAAAGCCATTCCGATGGAAATGATTGACCAGGACCACCCGACATTTGGGCAAGTGCTTACCTTCCTTTCAATGTGTTCTGACAGCGACAAGCTTGAACGAATCATTGATGGGCAATTTTCAGTAAGCAAGCTCATAGAGGGTATGAAACGGTCGGTAACGGTTTCCAGCTCGTCTGGACCTGCGCCAACCATACCAAAATCAACCCAACCTGCGGCTGTGACAACGCACACCATAACGGCTGGGGCTTACTTCTAGGGAGGTTCGTATGAACAAACTGCAAACCGCCCTGGAAAGGGCTCTACCTATTGTTGCGGCTGCCTATGGCGAACAGTTCGGTGTCAATGTTGTGCTGTCTGGTACGGACGCATACACCGATGGCGAGACCATTTACTTGCCTTTGCTGAACGCTATGAGTGATTTGAGAGAAGTGTTGTTTGGCTATCTCGCTCACGAAGCTGCGCACGTTCGATCATCGGATTTCAACACCTTAAAAAAGTGTAAGAGTCCGATGGAGAAATCCTGTACCAACCTCATCGAGGACATCAGGATCGAGCGTCTCATTCAGGAAGTGTTTCCTGGTACTCAGTTTACGCTGAATGCCATGTGGAGCTATATCGTGGAGCAGGGCATGAGTCCTCCCGCGACGCCTGAAGACAATGAAGCAACGAAGTTGTTTCAGTACCTCTTACATCGCTTGCGATCGGAGGTGCTGCATCGGGACGCTTCAACTCCGCTGGCGGAGTCAAGCCAACGGGTGGTTGAACAGACATTTCCGGTAGGTTTTTTCGTCCGTTTGGATGGCTTGCTTGGAAAACACTTGGACAACTTAACCTGTAGCGACGACTGCCTGAAGTTGGCGAGAGCCATACTCAAGGCATTGAAGGATGCTGAAGAAGAGGAACGCCAACAGCAACAAAACCAGGAACAACAGCAGCAAAGCAGCGATTCATCGCAAGGTGATCAAAGCCAACAAGCTGGTGGATCGGGTGGAAGTGGTGACGGCGAATCACAACCTCAACCGGGAAAGGCAGACTCATCGAACGGTGGTGATGCTAACCAGGGGACAGGAGACTCACAGCAGTCCAGCGCAGACAGTGATGGCAACGGCAACCAGGCTCAGGATACTGGGTCAGGAAACCAGTCATCGTCGGCCCAAGGTGCATCGGATTCGTCCGGTGATCAGGGTCAACCTCAAGGTGGCAACGGTGCTTCTTTGCATGAGCGGCTCATTAACGAGACCAATCTGCCAGAGGATGCCGTTGGGCAGCTACGAGAGCAATTGGCAGATCAAGCCCGTGAAGACAACGATGGAGAACGTGTGGCCATTGATACGTCCAGCGTGGGGAGTGATGCCAGAAATCATGGTGATACCAGTAGTTTGAAAACCGGCATTCTTGCCTCTTCAACTATTCGGTCGCGCCTGCTCGGTCTGCTGCAAGCCCAAACCCGTCAAAAGCAATGGTTACATACCAGAGGCAAGCGGGTAGACGGCAAACGCCTGGCCAGACTGCCAACCGGCGACTCGCGGGTGTTTATCCAGCGAGAGGAGATGCAACGACCTGACACTGCGGTTCATGTGCTGCTTGATTGCAGCGGTTCCATGAATCGAATTCAGGAAGTCGCAAATCAAGCCACGGTGTCCTTGGCATTGGCTGTATCCACTATCCCGAAGTGTGACATCGCTGCGTCGATGTTTCCGGGTATTGGTGGAGAGGTCAGTCCGATACTGCATCGTGGTCAGCCTGTTCGTGCTGGTCTGGGACGATTCGCTGTTTGCTCAAGTGGCAGTACACCATTGGCAGAAGCCATGTTGTATGCCGCCAGAGAGTTAGTGGCGAGTAAGCGTCAGCGCAAGGTGCTTATCATCATCACTGATGGTGCCCCAAATAATGGGGGAGCAGTTCGATATTTGAACGACCTTGTTGCTGGTCACGTTGATACCTATGCAATTGGTATCGGCTCAACTGCGGTTAGTCAGTACTTCGAGAAGTGGTCTGTGATCAACGATGTGAAGGAGCTTCAAAAAGCGCTTTTCACGATTGCTGGCCAATTCCTCGACCTGCACTAATGGCTTCGCTCAACACCCTGCGGGGATACATCTCCCCCGCACGGGTGAGGTGTGTCTTCCCGCTACACCGGGAGGTCCACTATGGAGCAACTGTCATTGATGGACTTGCTTGAGGCGCTTGAGAACGACACAAAGTTCGAGGGTGACCTGGAGAAGATCCTTACCGATGAAGATATTCCGTACCTTCGGGAAAACCTACTAATCGAGTCAGTGAAATCTGCCTTTGGTGAAAGTCGTGGTGGCCAGAAACGTAAGCCATCTGATGAAGCCTGGGAGTGGATTATTTCGGAAGATCGGGAGCTTCCGTTCTCGTTCAACCAATGCTGCCTCGCTTGTGGAGTCGATCCCGACAAGATGCTTGATTGGCTGCGTTACTACAAACGCAAGTTCATGAGCTAACTCAACCCAAACCTGGGACATAAACACTGTGTCCCTATGGGCATGGTGTGTCCCTCACTCAACGAAAGGTAAACACCATGTCTAATACTCAACAAAATGTAATTAAACATCAGCAGGTAAATGCACGCGGTACACCGGTTCGCCAAATCACGGTTTATACCCCGGAGCGAGTAACAGAGCTGTTCTATCAGTTTGTTATGGAGCAATGGGTACCGTACAAGCGAGTCGTTCATTCCGTGCATTGATAAAGGGGCCTCGCCCCTTTGTTTCACTGGCTGACAGTGGAACTGAAAAATGTGGTGAAACTGTCAGAGGGAGATACCTATGAAGAAACGAAACTCAACTGAAATGAAGCGCCGAATGGAAGGCCGTTGGCTTGCTGCTTTCAAAGCACTCGCGCCAGCACTGGATCAGGCCATCGACAACCTCGGTACGAATGTACCTTGCCCGGTTGAAGGTGGAACGGACGGTTTTAGGCTTTTCAAAGACGCCAACTACACAGGCGGTGGAGTAAAACAGTCATGGCGTATTATCCCGGAAGGGATCGATATGCTCATGTGGGTAAATGATTGGTCCTTTACCAAGGTCTACGATGAACTTGAAGCTTGGTTGGGTGATAAACCTGTCGAGGCTGGACCGAAATATCTACCAAAGCCTAAGCCTGTAGATGAAGAGGGTCTGCGCAAGTGGCTGAACAGGATTTGGAAAGAGGCATTGCCTTTGACCGATCTTGCAGCTTATCCAGCTCGGGCTTACTTCAGTTACCGTTGGGTGAATACTGCTGCATTGTCTGCCAACGATGTGCGGTTTCATCCTTGTCTTAACTACAAAGATAAACAGGGCAACGTTCTCGGTAAGTTCGGAGCAGTCCTGTCCCTGGTGCGCAATAACGAGGGGGAGCCAGTCGCGATACATCGGACGTTCATCACTAAAGGTGGATTGAAGGTAAATCTCGGCAAAACTCACAAACCTAAGAAGATGACGCCTTCTGTGAATCAACGCAGTAAGGGGCGGCATATTCGGTTGTTTGCACCACAAAACGGTTACTTGGGAGTCTCTGAAGGTCTGGAAACTGCGCTCGCGGTATATCAGGCTAAGCAGTTTCCCGTTTGGCCGGGCCTGTCCAATACAATACTTCAATCGTTCGTTCCTCCAAAGGGCGTGCATACGATTCTGAATTTTGTGGATAAAGACAGAAACAAAGCAGGGGAGAATGCGGCGGAAATCCTTCGGGCAAATTTAGCGCCTAAAGGTATTCGCGTTATCGACCTGTTACCACCAACGTCGATTCTCGATACCGATGAAAAAGGTGTTGATTGGGCGGATCAGTTGAAAAGGGATGTTAGTGGTTTTGGTCTGATAGACCAGGCACTTGCCTTCAGCCGACTGAAACAAGCCTGACTACCTCAACTACTACCCTGCGGGGACACGCTCCCCGTAAGGGGAGTAGTGTTTCTGCGGGTTTCCTCAACATAAGGAGATCAATATGCAGAATGATTTATCAACCATGCAGTCGGTCGAAATACCGGTTAGCAAACTTGAACAAATGGCTTATGGCCATGCGACAGCCCAATTCATTAGTTGTGACAACGGCTTTGAAGGCACCTGGTTTGAACGCTATCAGTATCTGTCTGAATGTGTTTCAGACAACAAAGAGCCTGAAGGTTGGGTTGCGTGGCAGCCGTTTGAAACATGGGAATGGAGCGACATCGTTGAGCAGATCGACAGTGAAGCTGACTCATTTCTTTGGCAAGCCCCCGATATTCTAGACATCCGATAGCGTTACAATAACGCATCGAGGAGGTGTCGATAATGAGTGGTAAACGTTATCCGGAAGATTTCAAGATTGAAGCGGTTCGTCAGGTCACGGATCGAGGATATAAAGTATCCGAAGTGGCTGACCGGCTGGGTGTTACCGTTAAGAGCCTGCACGACTGGATCAAGAAGTACGGTAGCCACAGCGAGCAGCATCAGGCCCTGTCGGATCAACAGGCAGAGATCCGTAAACTCAAGGCCGAGCTGCGCCGCGTCACCGAGGAGCGCGACATACTAAAGGAGGCCGCCGCGTACTTTGCCGGGGAGTCAAAGAAAAGTACGCGTTCATGAAGGAGTGGCTCCATCGCTTTTCACTGACGACCATGTGCCGAACCCTGGGTGTCCATCGAAGTGGTTTTTACCAGTGGCTCAATGGGTCACCAGGGCCACGAGCACAGGAAAATGCAACGCTAACCGGACAGATCAAGCAATGCTGGATAGAAAGTGGATTTGCCTATGGCTACAGGAATATTACCCTCGACCTTCATGAGCTGGGGCATCGGTGCAGCAGAAACCGGGTGCACCGCCTGATGAAGGTCGCCGGAATCCGCTCCCTGCGGGGTTATCGGCGACACCCTGGCTTTCAGGGTGGCAAGTCTGCGGACGTTGCGCCGAACACGCTGGATCGCGCCTTTGAGGTTGATGGGCCCAATAAGGTCTGGGTGACCGACTTTACGTATATCCGAACCCACGAGGGCTGGTTGTATCTGACGATTGTCCTGGATCTCTTCTCGCGACAGGTCATTGGCTGGAGCATGAAGGCCAACGCCAGAGCCGATCTGGTTCTGGATGCACTGCTGATGGCGATGTGGCGACGTAAACCCAAGGGCCGGGTGCTGGTTCACTCGGATCAGGGCATCCAGTACACCTGCTCTGACTGGCGCAAGTTCCTGAAGGATCACAATCTGGAAGCCAGCATGAGTCGTCGAGGCAACTGTCATGATAACGCTGTAGCCGAAAGCTTCTTTGCACAACTGAAGACCGAGCGAATCAAGCGGAAAGTGTATCCGACACGCAACGAAGCCCGAGCGGATATCTTCAATTACATCGAGTTCTTCTATAACCCGGTGAGGCGCCATGGCAACAATGGTGGTGTGTCACCAGCCAAGTTCGAAGAGCAGTACTTTATGAAGCTGTCAGGTGTCTAGGATATCGGGGGCTTGCCACTTTCCACAATCAAGCAAGCGCTGGAGTATGCCAAAAATGGCATTGTTGCTTCAGCAATTGATTGCTCACTCGATAGCGATATGAATCAGTTGGATATGGTTCATTTAGTCGAGCTGGGTTCTAAAGAGCAGTAAACCACTGGTGAAGTAATTCACCAACAAACGATGAATTCGACCCTGGAGGGTGTATGCCCTTCAGGGGCTACATCCGTCCGGACGTTGAGGTCATTAAACGAAAGGAAGGTGTAGTATGGATAATCGTAGAATGTTCAGGGAAATCAGCAGGCTCCGCACAACGGACCTGTTGATTGCCAAGATGGACTGCACCAGGAGAATTGCCCTGTTTAAATCGTTGAAGCTTGGTCTTCTCGGTTTGCTGGGTATCTTCGTTGGCCATGTCGCCAAATCACTGTTAGCGGCACAAGCTATGTCCTGGATAGACTACCTGTCTGTCTCGCTGGCTATGTACTGTGTGATTGGCTATTTGGCTCTCGATGCTCTTGAGGCAAGTTCAACCGCTCTGAAAGAGCTGATCTGCGACCTACTTGCCCTCCGGATGAGTAGGACCGGTAAGAAGTCTTGACAAAAGGCTTCACTGGGATTATTTAACTAAGAGGGTTTAAGTTATGTGGATCACAGTCATGAATCTTCTAATGCTGTTAGCTGTTACGTTATTACTACTGTTTACTGGGATAGCCGTTCGCGCCTATGTGCAAGAGCGTCACTCCTGGAAAGACATTGAAGTAAAAGCGAGCCAGTCCGGCATAAAGGGATTTGATGAATAACAGTTAAGGGCCTCTTCTGAGGCCTTTTCTTTTATTTAGTTCAGATGAACTATTAATTTTGTATTCTGCCGCAACCAGTCTCAATGCCGTGAGCCAACTTTTCTAAACAAGACACCATGTATTCAACATCTTTAGGTGAGATGATTAATCGTTGACCCTCCTTGTAAGATTGGTCTCCAGATTTTTGCGTATACTTTTTATCGATTATTCCTTCATTATGTGCCAATAGATGGCGCTTCTGGTAAAGCACTCCAAGTAATCTGAGCTCATCTTCAGACAGCCACGAATCTAACCCTTCTTGAAAAGCCTTTTTCCAAAGTTCACTGGTTTGATCTAAACGCTGAAATGCATTGAAGGGGGGCGTTCCGAATCGCTGATACATTCCTTCACAGTATTTTTGAAAAGCAACTACACCATCACCAATGCATGTTTCGATTAACGATCTGCAAGTTAGCTCCGCTTCATCCTTGCCGACGGATTCGATCAAAGCACTTCTAACGACATCAAGGCTATCCTTTTTAGCTCGAATTTTCCGTAAGGAATCATGGAATGTTCTGGTTACAGAGTTATGACCGCATGCGGGACAGAAGTAAGCACTACCGATGACTGCAAATCGTGATTCGCATTCTTCGCACTGGATTTCCAGTTGCATTAATTCAGCAGCTTTTGCTGGAATTGTATATGTTCGTTTAGTTCCGCCTGTTACCTTCATTGACATTGAAATGAAGCTGTTCTTTGGTTGGCGACGATTAAACTTTTGAGCGCCAGTTCGAAGCGAGTTATGAATCTTACCTTTTATTACGGCTAATGCTTCTGACTTTGCGTGTTCAACCTGAGCTATTGTAAACCACTTATCAGAGGTTGCTTCATGTCGGCAAAGTGGGCACCACACTGCTTCATCTTTAAAGATATTTGCCCAATCATCTTTGTTGACTTTAAATATAAACTCACAACCTTCATTGGGGCATTGTTTGTCTATATATCCTTTGTCGTCTGACTCAATCTCAACAGATACTGAGTGCCCATTCATTCGATTCATTTCTTTTATAAGATCCTCAAACATTATTCCTCCTTGTATGCTGAATGGCACAATAACGTTGAATTATTTTTTCGACTCTTTTGCAATATTAACCAATTCAGCCTGAAGTGACTTGTTATCGTCTCGTGCTTCTTTCAATTCTTCTTTGAGGCCTTTGATTTGCTCGTTTCGCTCGTCAACCCGTGCAGACAGGGCTGCCAATTCAGTCTGAAACCGCGCATTCTCTCCTTGGGCAGCGTCCAGGTCAGACTTCAATTTCTGGATCTTTTCACCTTGTTCGTGCTCCAGTGTTAGAAGATCTGCAATACGTGTCTCCAGGCGAGAAATCTCATTCAGAGCTTCATCTCTCTCATGGGCTGCGGCGTCTATATTGGCTTGGGCTTCTTGCTGTATTTTTTCAACGGTAGCAGAAGCCAGTTTGCTCGCTGCTGTCCAAACCTGGCTGAGAGAGGTCTCGATGGCTTTTTTCAGCTCAGATGGAATTTCAAGGGCCGCTACAACTCGTGCCTTTTGTGACTCTCTCCATTCTCGCATGGTGGGAGAAATGTGGGATAACGATCCACTCCCCATGCGCTCGCGCACCTGCTCATTGGTTGGGTTCTCGTTGCCCTCGGCAACCAATGCGTTGGCGGCCTCAACGATCCTTTCTTTGATTTCCGGTTTGATCTTCATGGGTATCTTGCCTGCCATGTATTAAATGTATGTATGTATCGTACATACATCTAATACAATACGCAACAACCCGAGTCCGTCCAAGACTCTCCAAATGGAATTTTTGGCAGTTGCTAGTTTCAGGAGCCGTGAGATAGTGGATTCAATCGAATCAGGAGACGAGCATGGACTACAAGTTTTTGAGTGTGGATCTGTCTGCGGCGACCTTTGAGGGACTCTCTTTGTCTCATCATCGGAAGATCGCATTATTGGGTACCATTACCATCTGGCTGGGGGTGGGTTACGCCTTCTACCTGGCAGCGTTGCGGTTGGACGCCCTTGGGTGGGCTGAGGATGTTGCTTCAGTTTTCCTGACTGGCGCGTTGATTCATTACATCGCTGGTGGTCAGTTCATCATGTATAGCGCTGCTCGGGCGCTGGCTAGGGTAACTCCTCTCGGTGTCCTTTACCGACAGGACAAGACCGTGCTTGATAAAGCCAAAAGAGAGCTGCTCTCGATAGCGCAGGAGGTTCAGTTCAGGGATTACCTGGAATATGGCAAGATCAATCCGGCTATTCGATCCCGTAGTAGTTTGGTGGTGATGGCTCACCAGAAGAAGGGTGATCTGAATCAGTGGATTGGCAGTGCTCGGAATCTCAAGCAATTGGCGAATCTTGTTTATCAAATATACCTGGTTGAACAAATCCTCGCGCAAGACATCGAGCCCGAACTTCAACCTTCCTAAATTATAAAGGGTCATTCTCGCATGACCCTTTAAACCTCCTTTTCCTCTACAGAATTCATACCATAGCTTCCAATAAAAAGTGGAGGCTTGGATGTTTATCAGTACACCCTTTGTCAGATTCGCAGTTAACCGTCTCTATCGCCAAGGCAAGCTGGATAAGCAGCAGCGAGATTACCTGATTCTTCAGGACCGCCAGATCAATGTGATGATCACTATTGGCGCATTGGTACTGCTCGCGGCCTATTACATTCGTTAGACAGGGGATTTCATGTGAGCAATATCGTTCATGTTGACTTTAGTGCAAGGAAATCTGAAAGGGAATTCAGTGCGGACGTGTACTCCTTTGACATGAAAAAGTATCGGTTTCAGGTGGTGGCGACATCGATCACAGAAGCTTATTACGCCTTTGTTGCTGAGGCTGTCCAGCATGGTGTGAATGTCATTCGTTGTATAGCAATTTATCTAGGGCTCGCGGACCAAAGGGCGGAGTACCAGGTTCCAGCAAAGGTTTGGCAACAATATGATCCGGTTGCTGGTGGATTGGTCGAGTTCTGATGATGAATTGGTTCCGATCTCCAAAATCCTACCCATACATTGTTGTTGCCACTGCATCAATACTGATGATGGTCATTCTCACCTCTGGTGAGCCTGTTTCCATCACTTTTCCTTTGCTGCTTTTTATGTCCGCAAAACTCAGCGTCATCTTTGGTGCCGTTGAGATTGGGTTGTCGTCCATCGGGCGTTACGAAAGTAAAGAGGATGTATACCGGGCTATTAGCAGAGCTATCTCTGCATTTGGTATGGCGATGTGCTTCATGTTGTTGATCGGTGCGTATGAGGCCGCGAAGAGGTGAGGGCAGAATCCGTGAAAATTATCAGGATCAGCGAAAGTCATGTCTTAGCAAATGATCGTTGGCTTTATCACGTTCTTGAGCACCTGGATACCTTCACCTTGTTGGAGTGTCGGGGTAGAAGAGAACTCTGCCTTAGAGATATTACGCACACGCTGATTCTTGATCATTTGGATGAAGCAGAAAGTCCTACAGAAATTTTGAACCAAGTGATGAGTGCTTCCTGCGAAATTAAAACGCTGGTTGTTGTGGCTTCGGAACCAGAAGCAGACATTAGTGGAATCGTTTTTGACCTGCATATAGCAATGCGGCAAGACCTTGATTGCTTGGAAAGCATTGGTGCTGTCTGTGTGAACGACTTGGGCATGGCAGTAAACCTAGTGAAGGACAGTTTGGTGAAAGCAGCATAGGAAACAGAGATGAATGATGAAACGGCACAATTGATGGAGGAGGTGGATACCGAGAATCAAAAATCGGTTTCCTACGACGATGAAACTGTTATCTGGGAAGGAAGGCCTTCTCAGTGGGTGAACCTGGGCACTTTTCTCTGGTGGGGCGTGTTTTTCATCGGTTCTGCCGTATCACTGTTCCTCTGGGGTGCAGGTTTGAACGATGGGTACAGTACTCTCATCAATGAGGCTGTTTATTGGGTTTGCTATGGCCTTATGGGGTTGTCGATTACCAGCATTCTCTACGCCTATCTCTCTGTGCATTATGAGCACACTGTTATCACGCGAAACAAGATCAAGGAAGCGAAGGGGATCACAAGTATCTTCCGGCAGGAGTTGTTCTGCGAGATCAGCGACATCAAAGATATTAACAGCCCTCCAGCCGGGCTTCTTGGTCTTGTGGGGTTGTCAACGCTGGTTATTGAAACTAACGACGACGACCAGCCAATTATAAAGATCCGTGCGATCAAGAATCGCGACCAATTAATTGAAAAGCTCCTTCCTATTTGGCGCAAGCTGAAAATCGAGCGAAAGGGGTACTTTGGAGACCGATAATGAAAAAGACAAAGTATGCTGCCCTGTTTGGGGGTTTGGCGATTTCCTCCCTATGCCTTGCTGGACCGCCAGAGCGTCATGATCCTGCATTGAGGAATGCTACGAAAGAAACTGCTATTGAGTTTGTGGCCAAGTATTACGCCCATATGGATCGAGGGATGTCCAGGAGGCACCTTGAAAGTTACTGGACCGAAGACAAGATCGAGCAGCTCGATAAACTGACGGTAAGCATTGCTGAGAAAACGGGTAAAGAGCTGGTTCACGAAAGCCAGCGGCTAATGGATCTTGAGCACATGGAATCCCGGTGTGAAGACATTGACCTCGTGAAAGCTAAAGCCTATGGATCGCCATCGAGAAAGGCAAAGCTTGAGTATGTCGTTAACAATCACTGCGAGAGCTGGAGAGGGTCTTTTTCGAGAACCATTAACTTGCGGTTCTCTTCCGATCAGAAACATTGGTTGATTGACGAAATTGAAGATGGAGAAAAGCAATGAGGTTGTTAGGTATCTTGGCCGCGCTCAGTCTTTCATTATTCAGCTCTATTGCAGCGTCAGAGTCGAACAGTCCCGCAGAAAAGCCTTTCCCTGAAGTAACCTTTGACAAGGTTCAGGAAATATTCGGGCATAACTTGGACACTGACGATACCGTCCTCAAGACGCTGTTGTTGGCTATCGGGATGGATCACACATCAACTGAATCACCTCACGCCAACGAGCGGATTGGCATTCCCTATATAGTCCATGAAGGGCCGGGCTATTGGGTGGCGCGTCTTAAATCCGGTGAAAGAAAGCTTGAAGTCCTGGTCAACAATGCCTTGCTTCTGCTTTTCACCAAAGAAGAAATTCCCAAGGCGCAGGAGACGGCTTTTGCATTAATGAAGTCTGCCGCAGACAAAGGGTACTGGCCAGCGGATTACTATGTGGCAGAAAGTAATTTGTCGAAGCGCTTGACGGTGGATTACACCGAAGGCTCCTCGTCCGCAAGGGTGATGGATGAAAAGTCAAAGGTGATTGCTAAGGACACCATGACCCGATACAACCGTTGCGCTGACATGGGCTTTGCGCCTTGCCAATATCGAATTGGGTTCTGGCTATCCAACTCAACCAAGACGCTCAAAGATGGGCTGGATGTACTCAGAACGGCGATTCACACCTCCAGAAATGACACTCGCTACCAGGGTGTGCTCGATGGCGCTTTAATCATGGCGGCAAAGGAGATCGTCTTTAAGGGGGATCAGGTCGGCATGGATAAGGTCGTCCGTGAAGAGTACGCCAATCTGGTAAAGCAGCAGCTTGCTATGCTTGGCAAGGCAGCAAAAGAAAGCGAAAAGAAGTAACAGGTGAGGCTTCGAGATGGACGTTCAATCATCTTCTTTTCGCTACGGCCTATATCTTGATCCGGCACCTGATGATGAGGTTGTACCTTGTCTGAAAGAGGCGGAAAAGAAGGCAAAAAGCTTGTCTATGGATAAAGGTGGCGTGCTCGTTGCTGTTTGGCAGGATGGGGATAGGGTTGTTCGCCTTTTCGCGGGTGGGGATGAGTTTGTTCCTGTGAAGCTCTGATTTTGTATTGCTGGAAGCCCAGATGATAACGTTTATAACCGATATTCTCACACCTGCTGAACCTGACATTCTGAAAGGGTTTGAGCACTATGATCTGGTTTTTGTACCGTTGGATGATGATTTAAGTGCAGACTTCCTTCGGATTTCACCTCCAGAAACTGGGTGGTCACACGATGAACTCTGTCGCCACTCTGGGAGGCTTGAGTGTGGTGATGCTTACCTCGCTCCTCCGGGTATTCCTCTGAATATCCCATCGGCTCAATGGGTCGGTAGCTCTGAGGTTTAAATTGCTACTGACCCAGTATGCGTTGAAATTGTGGTGCAACCTCCTTTGACTCCAGTGGCACAATTCTCCTATTGGCTCAGTATCTGCTGTACTGCCTGAAGAAGCTGCTCTGGCGTGCGGTACCCCTTCAGGAGGTAGTCCTGACCTGTCTGGTTATCCAGGATGCGGATAGCCGGTGTCGCAGTAATACCGGCGCGGCGGCCATCTTCATAATCCTGATTGATCTTGCCCTTATGGTCATCCGCGGCAAGACAGTTACCGATGAGGCTTCCGTTAAGTCCGAATGATCGAACGTATTCCGGAATATCACCCAGGCCTTTGCCATTTCCTTTTGTGTCCATCATGAACCTTTCCAGGGCGATCCACGCGGTTCGGTTGTCATAGGCTTCCTTTACGCACTCAATGGCTTGGCTCTCAATGGCCGCGACCGGGTTATGACTGCCGAGGGGAAAGTGTTTGAATTCCCAGTTAATCACGCCTTGCGAGTGTTCTATGACTTGTTTGATGCTCCCGTGCATCTTTCGGCAGTAAGGGCATTCGATGTCTCCATACTCTTGAAGCGTAATTCTCGCGTTGAGCTCACCATAGATCAGTCGGTTGTCCGGCGTAGATGCCTGGGCTAACTGAAACTGTTCTTCCAAGTTGGACAGGAGCTCTTGCGCCTTGCGCTTCTCCAGAGAGGATAGCCGGTCATCGACCAGTGCGATCACGTCATGTTGAGAGAGGTGCTCCATGAGGGGCTGGTCAGTGCTGGTCTTCAGGTTAATCAGCTCCGTGTGTAGATAGATGTTGGATGCTATAAGAGCGACTGTTGAGATGGTCAAAACCCCGGTTATTAACTGATTTCCGCGCATAAAAGCCTCATTTTTCCAGCAAATAAGGCACTTTAATCAATCTGGTTGCTGAGATCCGGGTTAATGGGTCAGGTATCCTCAACCTATTACCATGAATGCTCAAAGTTGTTTTACAGTATAAAAACTTTACAGTAAATAAATTTTGGGGTAGCCTGATTGTGTGATGGTTTAATGAGGCTACTCATGGCTGATGAAAAGCATGAAGTTCTACTAAGGCTGAGAGCAATTGAATTGCTGGCGTACTGGGAGGGACGATTGGTTACCAATCGGCTCATGTCCTGGTTTGGTATTAGCCGACAACAGGCTTCATCTGATATTAAGCGTTATATAAGTGTTCACAATCCTGGCTCCCTTTATCACGATCCGGGAGTTAAAGGGTATGTCCCGCAAGGAGACTTCCAACCGGTCTTAACGAAGGGTCATATCAACGAATACCTGGATATGATTTCTGGTCTGGTCAGCGAATCTGTCGCAGTGACCCTTGAATCTGAAGACCATCTTGCTGCTGTCCAATTGCCCGATCGCACTGTTCGGCCAGAAATAGTGCGAGAAATATTGCGAGCTTGCCGGACGCAAACCAGTGTGAAAATTCTCTATGCCTCGATGACAAACCCGATATGGAGTGAGCGGGTTATATCTCCGCATACCCTGGTTTATACGGGCTTCCGTTGGCATGTTCGAGCGTATTGCCACAAGCGTGGTGAGTTCCGTGACTTCATTCTGTCCAGGATAGACCGGACACCAAAACCTGCTACAGAGTCGTCACCCGATCCAATGCAGGACTCATTGTGGAATGAGCAGATCCTGTTAACCATTGTGCCAAACCCAAAGCTGAACGATGGGCAGAAGGCGCTGGTAGAGAAGGATTTTGGTATGCCGGATGGTCGGTTACAGATTTCGGTTAGAAAAGCACTGGCACACTATACCTTGCAGCGTTACCAGGCGGCGATAACCGTTGATGAGGCAGCCGATGAGTTTAAGTTCCCTATCATCCTACTGGATTCAGATCGAAAGAAACTGAGTCCCTTTTTGTTTGGCTCAGAGTCTTAGGGGAGGTTGAGTTTGATAAAGCAGTTCCATTATGACAGCGACATGGCGGGTGGCTCCCTCATGGTGAGAGAAAGCCGTATCGTTGCTGGTTTGCTAATGGACGGCGTAACACCTGAACAGTGGGATGAAGCAATTCGGGTAGAGAACGTGTTGCAAAAACGCACGCCAGCGTCAGCAAAGCGAAATGCCACGGCGATTCGCAAACGACTTGAGCGTCTGGAGCCGGAGTTCTGGCGAGCGTTGAGAGATGGAGATGACGAGCTGGCCACACAGGTAGCCTTTTGCGGTGCGCTGGAGCGGAATCTTTTGCTGGTGGAGTTTATGGAGACGGTACTTCGTGATGCCTACATGTCCAGAGCTGAGCATCTCGATGCGTTTGTTTGGGCGGATTTTCTCGAAGACCGGTCGCATAGAGATCTGGCCATTTGCGACTGGAAGGAATCTACCAAAAAGAAAATGGGGCAGGTGGTGTTTCGTATGCTCGCTGAGGTTGGGTACCTGAAGAGCACACGAAAGCTTGAACTACAGCATGTTGTGGTAAGGCCTGAAGTCAAAACCATGCTCGAAGAGCATTACAAACACAGAATTAAAAAGTGCATGGAAGTGTCGGCATGGACGCGATAAGTGCATTGGGAGCAACTATGGATCAACGACTACATGACCGGCTGAATCAGATACCAGACAAGATTCTGTCCCCAGAGTTTTTGAGTGGGCAGGGACTGGGAAATGAAATTGGCTTCTGGATATTTGATTACGAGCCTGAGCAAGAGCTTGGGGTTCGAGAGTACATCGAATTCCTTGAAGTCATGCTGGCCAAGAAGCACAGTCATTTGAAGGTGGTTAACATCAATCTTCTCAAGTGCCTGGTCGGTTATCTTGCCGATCGCAACTTCGTTGATAAAGCCATAGAGATGCAGAAGGTCAAAGGTGATGAGGCCTTGATGAAAGCCCTGAAAGGGCCGCTGCACATGGACAAATTCGCGCCTTACCTGACAGAAAAACATTCCGCTACCGAGCAGGACATCATCTTCATTACTGGAGTGGGTTCTGTTTGGCCGTTATTGCGAGCACACAACCTGCTAAACAGCCTTCATTCACTGTTGGGGCATAAGCCTGTCGTTCTGTTTTATCCCGGTCAATACAACGGCCAGGCAATGAGCCTGTTCGGGAGAATACCCAGCAATAACTACTACAGAGCCTTCAGGTTGGTTCCGTAAGCAATGGCGACCAATTAATAAGAATTTCAGGGGAATCAACACACTATGAACATCAAAGAACTCTTTTTTAAGCCACTGGATCGCTCAATTAACGGCGTTGTTAAGGCTGACCAGGATGATGATGCCACTGTTTACCAGGAACTGGATGAATATGTGGTGACCAATGAGCTGGAGAAGCATTTTCGGGATTTCTTTCAGTCCTACGGTACCGATCTCAATGACCCCTCCATCGCTAACCGTGTGGGGGTGTGGATTTCTGGTTTCTTCGGTTCTGGTAAATCACACTTCCTGAAGACCTTATCCTATATTCTGGCCAACAAGGTGGCGCGGGATTCAGAAGGTCACGAACGCAGCGCAGTAGAGTTTTTTGATGAACACAAGATCCGCGATGCTTTTATTCGTGCAGATATTGATAAAGCCGTAAGCGGTCATTCCGATGTCATTCTGTTCAATATTGACAGTAAGGCCAGCTCAAACGATGACGGCAACCCTATCCTTAATGTCTTCCTGCGAGTGTTCAATGAGCACCAGGGTTTTAGCGGGGATCACCCGCACATCGCGCACATGGAACGTCATTTGGCCCAGAAAGGGGCCTATGAGACCTTCAAAACCGCATTTGAAGAATCCAGCGGTCTTTCATGGACTGAAGAACGTGACGGGTATCAGTTCTACCAGGATGATGTAGAGAAGGCCATTTCCAAGGCATTGAACCTGTCACCAGATGCTGCCCATAAATGGTTTGAAGAATCCGAAGAGACGTTCAGCGTCTCCGTCGAAAACTTCTGTCACTGGGTCAAAGAGTACCTGGACAGTAAAGATCCGAAACACCGGATACTGTTCCTGGTGGATGAAGTCGGTCAGTTTATTGGCAGTAATACCCGCCTGATGCTGACCTTGCAAACCATCACGGAAAACCTGGGCACCATCTGTAAGGGGCGTGCCTGGATCATAGTAACCTCTCAGGCCGATATGGACGCGGTACTGGGTGAACTGTCATCTTCCAAAGCCAACGATTTCTCCAAGATTGCCGGTCGCTTCAAGACCCGGTTGTCGCTGTCCAGCTCGAACACCGATGAGGTTATCCAGAAGCGCTTGCTGCGTAAGACTCCGGAAGCAGCGGACATGCTCAAGTCCGTCTTCGACCAGAAGGGCGACATCCTGAAAAACCAAATTACCTTCGATCGTTCCGGGCCGACGCTCAAGAACTTTGATGGTCCAGATAGCTTCGTCAATAACTATCCGTTTGCGCCTTACCACTTCCAGTTGGTACAGAAGGTTTTTGAGGAGATCCGTAAAGTCGGGGCCACCGGGGCGCACCTGGCTTACGGTGAGCGGTCTATGCTGGACGCCTTCCAAATGGCCGCCAGCTCCATCGCCAAGGAAGAGGTGGGAGCCCTCGTGCCAATGCACCGCTTCTATAGTGCCGTTGAAGGCTTTTTGGATACAGCCGTCAAACGCACCATCGATCAGGCCGGTGAGAATGCCACCCTGGACAGTTTCGATGTTCAGATGCTCCGCACACTGTTCATGATTCGCTATGTAGATCTGATCAAAGGAACTCTCGATAACCTGGTCACTCTGTCGATTGAGAAAATCGACGATGACAAGCTGGCGCTACGCAAACGTATCGAGGAGAGCCTTCAGCGTCTGGAGAAGGAAAGCCTGATCACTCGTAATGGTGATGAGTTCCTGTTCCTGACAAACGAAGAGCGGGACATTACTCAGAAGATTAAGGCTACTGACGTTGCCAGCTCGGAAGAAAACAAAGAACTGAGCAACCTGATTTTCAAAGATTTGCTGCGTGATACCAATAAATACCGCCATCAGCCCAACAAGATGGACTACAGCATTGGCCGGTACCTGGATGGGCATACCCTGGACGGTAAGTATGAAGCTGACCTGAAAGTGGAAGTGGTGTCACCGCTGGACACGGATTACAGCCAATACTCTGAGGCTGGCTGCATCAATAAAAGCGCAGAGGGCGAAGGTCAAATCCTTATTAAGCTGGGCGATGATAAGCAGTTCTTCAGTGAACTCCGCACCTGGCTGAAGACCAACAAGTTTATTCGTCTGAATGACGACGGAACCCAGGCGGACATTACCCGTATCTTGGCTGATCGTGGTCGGGAGAACCAGGAGCGTAAAAAACGCCTGCGTGCCCGGATGGAAGACATGCTGTTGAAAGCGGAGGTCTACGCTCTTGGTCAGCATCTTTCTCTATCTTCATCCAATGCACTTACCAAGCTTGATGAGGCCTGCCGATACCTGTTGGAGAATACCTACACCAAGCTGAGCTATATCAAGGTCTACCAGCAAGATCCCTGGCGCGAGCTTAATGCCGTTCTGACCGTCGATGATATTGGACAAATGGGCCTGTCATTGGAAGGCGAAGAGGGTAATCCAAAGGCAACCCGCGATGTTGAGCAATACATCGGGCTTAGGGCGACCGGGACCGAGCGTATCCTGCTTTCAGATATTGTTGAGCGTTTCGCGAAGCGACCGTATGGCTGGCCAGATGCTGAGATTTTGTTGATTGTTGGCCGTTTGGCTGCGGCTGGCCGGATCTCGTTCCAGCTTGGGGGTGGAACGCTGCCCGTCAGGGAAGCGCTGGAGCCTCTCCAGAATACACGCCGTCGTCGCGAAGTCTCAATTATCAAAAAACGCCAAACGGATGAAGCAGTGCTGAAGCAGGCGCGTAACCTGACTCAAGACCTGTTCTCTTCGATGGGACCGGCCACCGAGAAGGAGTTGTTTGAGTTTTACACCCAGCACTTCAGCAAGTGGCTGGCCAATCTCAAATCCTACAAAAGCAAAACCGATGTGGGCCGTTTTCCAGGGAAGACAGTGATTGAGCAGTCAATCCTGACTCTGGAGCGCTTGCTTAGCAACGATGATAGCTTCGATTTCTTCAAGCAGGTCGTCGATAAGAAGGACGATTACCTGGATCTGGAGGAGGATTACCGGGACATCCACGAATTCTTCAGTAACCAGATCCACACCTGGCAGCAGCTTCAGCAGGCACTTCGTCACTTTGATAAAAACCGTCAGGCGTTGGAGAAAGACGCGGATGCCAGTAAGGCTTTGTCGGAACTGCAATCTATCGAATCAGCAGATGCGCCTTACGGGATGTTGCACAAAGTCGCTTCTCTGGTAAGCACAGTAGAAACCGTCAACGAACGTCTACTAACTGAAAAGCGAACCCATGCCATTGAGCGAGTGGACGACAAAATCAAACAGCTTGAAGGTGAGATCGCCAAGAGTGGAATTGGAACGCCTGAACTGAGCAACCGGTTGCTTCGTCCACTGCAACTGGTGAAAGCAGATTTGGAAACCGAAACCAGTATTGCTGGTATCTACATGCTGCAAACCGAAACAGCCACTGAACGCTTTGATGATGGCCTGTATGAGCTTGAACGAGCGGTCCAGGCAGAGATTGAGCGCCGCGCCAAGGCAGAACAGGCAGCGAAAGCTCAGCAAGCTGACCCAGGCGGTGCAGATGCGTCCACACCTATCCCAGAAACGAAGCCAGAGCCACCCGTTGCTAAGCCTAAACCTGTTGTCGAGGTGAATGTGTCCAGCGTCTACAACAAGACCTGTGAAGGTGTGTACTTGGAAACTGAAGAATCCATCGACCAGTTTGTGGAAGCCCTCAAAGCTGAGTTGAAGAGCATTGTTCGCAATGAAAAGCGCGTGCGTATTCGCTAAGGAAGTAATCACATGAACACAAACAACGTAAAAAAATACGCACCTAAAGCCCGTAAAGCCTTCATTGAGGCCATGAGTAAACAGGCAGCTAAATATGGGATTACCAAAAAGAAAATCGAGCCAGCGGAGCAGAAGGGCGACCTGGTTCTAATTGGTGATAGACCGTTTCCGGCTTCGGTTATCAAACCACGTGAACGTTTGGTAAAGCGCATCGAGCAGCAAGGCTTCGACCAGGTAATGGAGCATGTAGCCTATAGCTGGTTTAACCGTCTATGCGCAATTCGCTACATGGAACGCAAAGGGTTCCTTGACCATGGGCGTCGGGTATTGAGCGCGACTGACGGCAGTGCCGGTGTGCCCCAAATAATGGAAGAGTGTCTGGATGTCGAGTTGCCCGGTCTGGACCAGGCCAAGGTTAGAGAACTGAAGCTTGATGGCACCAAAGACGAAGAGCTTTATCGTGAATTGTTACTGGCCCAGTGCCATGCCTTGCACCAAGCAATGCCATTTCTGTTTGAGGCGGTAGCAGATGAATCCGAGCTGCTGTTGCCAGAGAACCTGACAAAGACAGACTCACTGATCCGAGATTTGGTGGCCAGTATTCCCGATGAAGACTGGGATCATATTGAAATTATTGGTTGGCTGTACCAGTTCTATATCTCTGAGAAAAAAGACCAAGTTATCGGCAAGGTCGTTAAGAGCGAGGATATTCCAGCCGCGACACAGCTTTTCACGCCCAATTGGATTGTTCAGTACTTGGTTCAAAACTCTGTTGGTCGCCAGTGGCTTCAGGCGTATCCAGATTCTCCACTCAAGGAGAAAATGCCGTATTACATTGAGCTTTCTGAGCAATCGCTTGAGGTACAGGACAGGCTTGCTGAGATTTCAAAGAAGGAAATTAAACCAGAATTATTGTCATGTATTGATCCAAGTTGTGGGTCTGGGCATATTTTGGTTGAAGCCTACAAACTTTTTAAAGCCATATATGAAGAGAGAGGCTACCGAACTCGCGACATTCCTCAGCTTATTCTCGAAAACAATCTTTACGGCTTGGATATTGATGACCGCGCTGGACAATTGGCCGGGTTCGCTTTGATGATGCTGGCGAGAGAGGATGATAGAAGAATCTTCTCTCGCAATATCAGGCTCAATGTTCTGTCCTTGCAGGAAAGCACCAACGTTAACCTCCGATCGTTGTGGCAATCACTAAACCTTACTGGAGAGTGGGAAAGTGGTAGTTCACAAGGATTGTTTGTCGAAGAACAGCAGGATTTAGGTTCTTTAACATCAGATAATCGCTACGAGCTTCTCCAGAGAACTTTGGAAAGGTTCAAACAATCCAAGACTTTTGGGTCTTTGATTGAAGTGCCGCATGAAGATCTCGAAGGGCTGACAGAGTTACACCTATCTCTCGCAGAAATGGAGCAATCTGGGGACACTATGCAAAAGGTGGCGGCTTCTCAGCTAATACCTTTCGTACATCAAGCATTGTTATTGGCGCGAGAGTATGACTCTGTAGTCACTAATCCTCCCTATATAGGAAGCGGCTATTTAAACGCAGATTTGAAAGAATTGGCAAATATCAGATATGTGAAATCTAAAGCCGATTTGTTCGGAATGTTCATTGAACGTTGCATTGAGTTAGCTAAAACACACGGATTCTCATCAATGATGACTCCGTTTACATGGCTAACTATTAAAAACTTCTCTGAGTTACGGAAGCACGTGATAGCCTGTTCAGAGATTGTTGGTCTTGTTCAGCCTGAATATCATGCATTTTTTGAATCTGCATACGTCCCCATTTGTGCATACATAATAAGGAAGTCAAACACTGGCGTTCGAGGCTGCTATATAGACTTGGCGGATTTTTACGGGGCGGAAATTCAACCTGTAATGTATCTCAAGGCGGCCAGGGACGTTTCTGTAAGTTATAGGTATGACAGATGCTCTTCTGATTTTAGCAAGGTTCCAGACAGCTCAATAATGTTCAAACTTCCCGACCCTCTATTTGATTTGTTCTCCAATACGAATAAGTTAGCTGGACGTGCAGATATAAGTGAGGGGATTAAAACCGGGGATAATGAGTACTTTATTCGTTTTTGGCATGAGGTTGACTTTGGTCGGATGTCAACCATTGGAGGCGGAGATGATATCAAATGGATTCCACACCACAAAGGAGGGGAGTATCGTAGATGGTATGGAAATCTTGAGCATGTAGTCAACTGGGAAAATAATGGAGCGGAGCTAAAGGCCAGTAAGAAATCAGGACTTCAGGGTTCTAAAAATTATTTTAAAGAAGGGGTTACTTGGTCCAAGTTATCAAGCAGCTACTTCGGTGTAAGGATGTTGCCAGGAAATGTCTTGTTCGACTCCGGAAGTCCATCAGCATTCATTCACAATGAGTCAGAAAGATATGCCCTGCTAGGATACTTATCATCTGTGGTTGCTTCTTATATTGTGAAGCAACTAAACCCAACACTTAATTTCCAAGTTGGAAATATCGCGTCTCTTCCATTTAAAGGATCTGATGAAGTTGACTATAAGGAAGTCAATTCGATCGTTAAAAGACTTGTGGAATTGGCAAGGACTTCTTGGGATTATTCCGAAGTTAGTTATTCATTTGACAGGAGTCCGATACTAAATGGCAAAACACTTGGGCAAGGTTATTCTGAATTTATTTTGCAAGTTGGACGAGAAATAGACGAAGCGGTTGCCCTTGAGGCGGCTAATAATAAATCGTTTGTTGATATTTATGAGCTTAATGGCTTCTTGGATACTGACGTTTTACGAGAACACATAACGCATCGATACAATCCAGAATTTATATATGATTCTAAAAAAGATAGTGGTGAGCTTAGTAAGAGGCTTCAATCTGACATCCTAACAGAGTTTCTAAGCTATACAATTGGTTGCATGGTTGGTCGTTATTCTTTGGATCGCGATGGTTTGGTCTTTGCTGGCTCAGGAAACTCGGGATTCACAGAGCTGGTTTCCGAGGGTACCTATAAGACCTTCCCAGCCGACGACGATGGAATCATCCCTCTAACTGACCAAGAATGGTTCCCTGATGATGCGACTAATCGCTTCCGAGAGTTTGTCAAAGTCGTTTGGGGAGAAGACCACCTTCAAGAAAACCTCGACTTCGTAGCCGATTCTCTCTGCCTGCACGCTATCAAACCTAAGAAATCTGAATCGTCGATGGACACGATTCGTCGGTACCTATCCACCCAGTTTTATAAAGACCACCTGAAGACTTACAAAAAACGTCCTATCTACTGGCTGTTCAGCTCTGGTAAGCAAAAGGCTTTCGAGTGCCTGGTTTATCTGCACCGGTATAACGAAGGTACGCTGGCGCGTATGCGCACTGAGTACGTCATTCCCCTGACAGCGAAGATGGCGGCCTATGCTCAAAAGCTGGAAAACGACAAAGAGGCCAGCGGTTCGGCAGCAGAGGTGAAGCGCCTTGAAAAAGAAATTGCCCAACTGCACAAGCAGCAGGCTGAGCTGAGCGAGTTCGATGAGAAGTTGCGCCATTATGCTGACCAGAGAATAAGCCTGGATCTCGATGATGGCGTAAAAGCCAACTACGGCAAATTTGGTGATTTGCTGGCAGAAGTGAAAGCCATTACAGGCGAGTCTCCGGAGGTTTTATCATGAAATTGAATAGCCTTAGCGATATTTTCGAGCGCCGCCTGCTACGCATCCCTGACTATCAGAGAGGTTACGCTTGGAAGGAGCACCAGGTTGAGGACTTTTGGGAAGATATTCTTCAGCTCGAAAATGATCGAATTCATTACACAGGAGTTATCACTCTTGAGCCTGTGAAGGCAAACCTGTATCAGAAATGGGAGAAGGATCTTTGGTTAATAGAAGGTGTTGGATTCAGGCCGTTCTATGTGGTTGACGGGCAGCAGAGACTAACTACATCGATGATCCTACTGCAAGCCATCTTGGAATCTGTCCCAAAAGATGCCGAGCTGAACTATCAGTCGATTAGTTCTATCCGAAAGCAGTTTATATTCTTTGAGGCTGACAATAAGCTCCAGCAGAGCTTCATATTTGGGTACGAGAAAGATAACCCAAGTGATGAGTATATGAAGACCAAAATATTTGGCGAGCACTCTGGCTCAAATCAGTTTTTGGAGACGTTGTATACGAGAAACCTCAGCTTTGCAAAAAATTACTTTAAAGACCGTCTGAAGGATATGTCGGTAGATGAAATTGCCCAGATATATAAAAAGCTTACCCAGAAGCTGAAGTTCAACTTGTATGAAATTGACGAAGAAATTGATGTCTTTGTCACTTTTGAAACGATGAATAATCGTGGCAAACCTCTAACGAGCTTGGAGCTTCTGAAGAACAGGTTGATATATATATCTACGTTATTCAAAAATAACGATGGGCGAGAACAGCTTAGAATTAACATAAACGATGCATGGAAAACCATGTATGAATATCTAGGAAAGAATCCTGATGTTCCACTAAGCGATAATCTTTTCCTTCGTAATCATTGGACGATGTATTTTAAGTACACGCGAAAAAAAGGTGACGATTACATAAAATTCCTTCTTGATGATAAATTCAGTGCAAGAAATGTCACGCATCCAAAATCGCCAGATGACGCACTAAGAATCGAAGAAATATCTGATTATGTTCGTAGTTTACAGCAGTCGATCGTTTACTGGTTCTACATGCATAACCCGTATTATGCCCAGTCAAATGAACTGACTGATTCCCAGAAAGTTTGGCTTGATCGGTTGGATCGCCTCAGTTTTAGATCGTTTAAGCCACTTATCCTCTCGGCTTTTGTTTCCAAACAAGAACCTAAGAAAATAACAGAATTATTAACATCTGCGGAAAGGTACAACTTTACTCTATTCAATTTAAGTCAGCGAAGAGCAAACACTGGCGATACTGAGTTTTTCAGTATGTCTCGTGATCTATTGACGGGGGAAAAGACCATCGTTGACGTTTTGGAGACAATTAATAGATGGATAGATAAGTACTATGACCCGGAGAAATTCTTAGCTCACATCGAGGAAAAGTACGAGCTAGATAGAGATGGATTCTATCACTGGGATGGAGTCAGATACTTTTTGTTTGAACATGAACAGTGGCTTAGGGAGAAGGGAAGGCAGGCTACCAGTAAATTATCTTGGGACGTTTTGAAATCGAACAAAAAAGATCATGTGACTCTCGAACATATTTTCCCACAGACTCCTGATGACCCCTATTGGAAAAACCGAT
Source organism: Litoribrevibacter albus (assembly GCF_030159995.1). Taxonomy (NCBI): domain Bacteria; kingdom Pseudomonadati; phylum Pseudomonadota; class Gammaproteobacteria; order Oceanospirillales; family Oceanospirillaceae; genus Litoribrevibacter; species Litoribrevibacter albus. Next base: position 94,676 of record NZ_BSNM01000013.1, read on the forward strand.
TTGGCCACTTGGAGGAGTCGGAACAGCGTTATCTAACCCATTCATTGGGGAATTTGCTTCCACTATCACGTTCAAAGAACTCTGCTCTTCAAAATGATAGCTTCCCCAAGAAGGTCAATAACGGCGATGGAGTAGGTTATTACAACGGTTCTGTGTCAGAAAATGAAGTAGCTCAATGCCCGGATTGGACCCCGACACAAATCCTCAAGCGCGGATTGGATTTGCTGAGCTTTATGGAACAGCGGTGGAGTATTGTATTAGGAGATTATGATTTTAAAGGGCAGTTACTCCATCTTGCAGACATCGACTTTTCTCCTTCGGGAGAACTATCATGAATCTGAACCAGCTTCGAGAGGGCCTTGAGCAGGCCTTCTACAAAGAGAACCATCGCCTGGTGTTCTGGTATGACCCGGAGCAGTCATTTGTGGATGAGCTACCGTCCCTGTCTCTCGTGGACGTGCAGATCCTCAACATGGCCAATGAATCAGCATTGGGTACCAAGCTCAAATTGGAGTTGGAAGATAAGGCCGGTAAGTATCTCCTGTACTTCCCATTTGCCGAGCCTGATGTAGAAAAAGACTGGTTGCTCGACATCAAGTTGTACTCCAGATGCTTCTACGCTGATCGCTTCTCAATCATCTTCAATGAGCTTGGACTGCACCAGCAAAGCTTGAGAGAGCACTTGGCCAAGCGAGACAAATTCCTTGCCAGCAAAGCCAGGCTGACAGCACTGCAACGCTATGTTCAGCCGGACTTTGATGAGTCAGACCTGGACATGGCCATGATTGTTTCTGTCGTTAAGGCTGAAAGCTGTGATCTCCCGCATGTGATCCTGGCGCTTGCTGAAGAAACAGTTGCGGATGACCTTGGACTGGAGGCCAATCCAGCTTCTCTCAACGAACTTGAAAAATACGACTTAATCCCGGCATTGGTAGCTGCGCTTCAGTCCGAAATTGGTTACCCGGCTACGGTAGAGGAGTTGAAGGGTGAAGCCCAATTCAAGCTGGGACATTTCTTTATCCTGTTGCTGGTAACCGGCTTCTGCGAGAGCGTCGGTGATGTACCTGGCTGGGCTCAAGAATTGGTAATGTCTTCGGCCAGCTCCCGTGCAACTGCCAGAGCATTACTTTCACGTTGGCGAGACAGTTCACGCTATTACAAAGCGTTCGATGCCGTGTCCGGGTGGGTGGCGATCGCGCTGCGCATCAAAGACAAGATGGGTATATTCGATACTGACCAACTCAGCGATGTTGTCACCTTTGAGGCCGTGGAGCAGAAGATTATTGTCGATCTGGCCGTGGCCATTCCTCATGCTCCCAAGGGGGAGTTGGAACGTTTCCGTGCAATGATAGCTTCTCGCCTGGACGGCTACTGGGCTTCCAAGCATAAAGACGACACGACGCGCCGGAAGTACCGCACCGTTTATACCGCATTGCAGGCTGCTATCGACCTCTTCAGCTTGCGTATTCAGCATGATAGCGGATTCCACTTTGAGTCGAGTGAAGCGCTATACAAGGCTTACGAGCGAGACCTATACCGCTTCGATATGGCCTACCGTCATTACTGTGAAGCGTCCCAGCGTGCTCATGTAGAGATCCTGAAGAAGCTCGATGACGAAGTGGAGAATTGTTACGCCTACTGGTACATCGACAACTTGGCGAAGAACTGGGGTGACCGCGTTGAGGCTGAGCAACGTCTCTCTCAGTGGCGCTTTCCTGGAATACCTAATCAGCAGGACTTCTTTCAGGGACTGGTGAAACCGTTGTTTTCCAAGGCTACCAAGCGCCGGGTTGTGGTCATCATCAGTGATGCCTTTCGCTATGAGGCAGCAGTGGAGCTTCGCGATCGAATCAACGACAAGCGTTACTCTGAAGCTACTCTGTCTTCCCAGCTTGGCGTTGTCCCAAGTTATACGACATTGGGGATGGCGTCCCTCTTGCCTCATAAAACGCTGGAGTATCGCGAATCAGCTTCAGATGACGTGTTTGTGGATGGCCAATCCAGTAAGGGCACAGCGGCAAGAACCAAGATCCTTGCAGCGCATGGCGGTCTGGCCGTGACAGCAGAAACCGTTAAAGCCTGGTCAAGGGATGAAGGCCGGGAAGCCCTCAAAGATCAGGAGCTGGTCTATGTCTACCACAATGTAGTGGATGCCCGAGGCGATAGCTCATCGACGGAATCAGAAACTTTCATGGCCGTTGAACACGCCATCGAGGAGTTGACTGAGTTGAGCCGCAAGATCCTGATGCACTTCAACACATCGACGGTGCTCATCACGGCAGATCACGGTTTCTTATTCCAGCAAAGTAAGCTGGAGGCAGCCGATCGCTCGTCTCTGGCTGAAAAACCAACCAATGCCCTGAAGAACAAAAAGCGCTATGTGGTGGGCTTTGGTCTGCCAGATACCAAAGAAGCGTGGAAGGGCTCAACCAAGGCAACAGCCGGAACAGCTTCAGATACTGATTTCTGGGTGCCGAAGGGTGCCAACCGATTCCATTTCGTGGGCGGTTCACGTTTTGTCCACGGTGGGGTTATGCCGCAAGAGATTGTCGTGCCGGTATTGACCGTCAAACAGCTTCGTGGCGAAAGGGCTGAGAAGCGTACCAAACGAAAAGTAGGCGTTATTTCTACCAAGTCCACCCTGAAAATGGTGAACAACATCCAGAAGTTCGACCTGATGCAGACCGAAGTGGTCAGCGATTTGGTTACGCCGGTCACGCTGTCAGTGGCCATCTACGACGGTGATAGCAAGATCTCCAGTGAAGAGACGGTGACCTTTGACTGCGCAACCGATTCGGTCGCGGAGCGGGTCAAGCAAGTGCGACTCTCACTGTCTGGGACGGACTTCGATCGGAAGAAGGATTACTTCCTGGTGCTCAAGGATAAGGATCTGAATACCGAGATGGAACGCTACAAGGTCACCATCGACCTGGCGTTTACCGATGACTTCTTTTAACCACGAATTGACGATAGAGCGTGCCGAGTATGGAATCCGCTAACGATAAAGAATTAGATCAACTGCTGAATGAGCACTTTGCGGGTCGTGTGGTTCGCAAGGATCTCACCAAGCTCATTAAGGAAGGGGCGAATGTCCCTGTCTATGTGCTCGAATACCTGCTTGGCATGTACTGCGCGTCAGATGATCCAGACATCATTGAGCAAGGGCTGAACAACGTCAAAACCGTGTTGGCTGAGAATTACGTTCGTCCTGATGAGGCCGAAAAGGTTAAGTCACTGGTCAAAGAGCGCGGCACCTTTAAAGTCATCGACCGGGTAACCGTGAAACTGAATGAGCGCAAGGATAAGTATGAGGCCTCTTTCAGCAATCTGGGTATCAAGGACGCTGAAATTTCGTCTGGGATCGTCAAAGAGTACGAGAAGCTGCTGGTGGGTGGTATCTGGGTCATTGCCACCTTGAGTTATTACCACGAGGAAGGGCAGACCGGTTCTCCATTCGGGGTAACGCTGCTCAAGCCAATCCAGATGCCCAACATGAATATGGACGAGCTCTTCCAGGGGAGAGCCGCATTAACGACAGATCAGTGGCGCGAGTGTTTGATACGGTCAGTCGGTATGGAGCCTGCGGCATTGGGTGTCGATGTGCAGTGGCACATTCTGGCTCGGATGATTCCTTTCGTTGAAAACAATTACAACGTCTGTGAACTGGGTCCACGCGGGACAGGTAAAAGCCATATTTATAAAGAATGCTCCCCCAACAGCATTTTGGTATCTGGCGGCCAAACCACCGTGGCCAACCTGTTCTACAACATGAGTTCACGTCGAATTGGTCTGGTCGGGCTTTGGGATCTGGTTGCGTTCGATGAGGTGGCCGGGATCTCCTTTAAGGACAAGGATGGTGTCCAGATCATGAAGGACTACATGGCCTCTGGTTCCTTTGCTCGTGGTCGTGAACAGATGGAGGCCTCGGCCTCTATGGTGTTTGTGGGCAACATCAATCAGAGCGTTGAGTCCTTGGTGAAAACCAGTCATCTGCTTGCACCATTCCCTGATGCCATGATCGACTCCGCTTTCTTTGACCGCTTCCATGCCTACATTCCAGGCTGGGAAATCCCCAAGATGCGGCCTGAGTATTTCACCAATCGTTACGGCTTGATTGTTGACTACCTGGCGGAGTTCTATCGGGAGATGCGCAAGCGCAGCTTCGCAGATGCTATCGAAAAATACTTCAAGCTGGGGAATAACCTGAACCAGCGTGATGTGATCGCGGTGCGCAAGACAGTTTCTGGTTTACTGAAGTTGCTATTCCCGCATGGGCAGTTCGAGAAAGAGGATGTTCGCCAGTGCCTGGAGTATGCCCTTCAGGTTCGACGCCGAGTGAAGGAACAACTCAAAAAGATTGGTGGTATGGAGTTCTACGATGTCCACTTCAGTTACATCGACAATGACTCGCTGGAAGAGCATTTCGTATCAGTCAAAGAGCAGGGTGGCGGTGGTCTGATCCCAGAAGGCCCTGGTAAGCCCGGATTCCTTCACACCATTGGTCTCAGTAACAAAGGGATGCCTGGGCTATACCGGCTGGAACTTCAGGTTACCAAGGGCTCCGGCAAGTTGGCCACATCAGGGCTATGGAACTCCAGTGCAGCTAAAGAGCAGGTGAAGATTGCCTTTGATTACTTCAAGGCGAACGCTTCCAGGATCAGCGGTGGAAGTAAAGTGGGTGAACATGACTTCCATTTGCACGCAGTCGAGCTTCAGAACACTGGGCCATTCAGCCACCTGGCCCTCTCCAGCCTCGTTGCCTTTGCGTCAGGCCTCCTTGGTAAGCCTCTTCAGAACCAGATGGTGGTGCTGGGGGATATGAGTCTGGGCGGTTCCGTTACGCCGGTAGAAAGCCTCGCTGAGTGCCTCCAAGTTGCTTTTGATGCAGGGGCCAAGAAAGTGGCCTTGCCGATGAGCAGCGCAGCTGACATTCCAACGATTCCGGCTGAACTGTTTACCAAGTTTCAGACCAGCTTTTACGCCGATCCGGTTGATGCGGTGTTTAAGGCTCTTGGGGTGGACTAGAAGAGCGCTTTTAACACGTTCTAGGGTAGCGTAGGTATTAAATTAAATTGAATTGCATTGGAATATTCATCGATGTCGAATGATAAGAAGAAAATGGACGTTAAATATTGGGAAGGTGGATTAACGCTTCACGAAGTTAGAGCCATAGAAAAAATCGCTCAAACTTTTTCAGGCGCTAACCAGAAGCAGGAGTCCAAACCGGCAAAACTCGGCTCTTTGAGCGACCTAAAGGTCTTAAAGCCCGGAGGGAATGCTATGTTCCCCTGGAAAGGGTATGCAGGCTTTCGACTTGCTGGCTCTGGCCGTGAAGGAGAATTCGATCTTGTCATCGTGACCCACTATAACGTCATCATCGTTGAACTAAAGCATTGGAATGGCGAGCTTACTGCGTCTGGTGATAATTGGTATCAAAATGGAGAGTTCAGAGAGCGATCAGCGGTCAGCAAAACACAAGACAAGGCTCATCTGCTCACCTCTAAGCTTGCCAAGTGTGGGAGAGATTTTCCTAGCTTCCAGGGGCACAAGTTTGACCGTCCCAAGGTAGACTTTCTAGTTGTGTTAACCGGCACTGCTAATGCTTCTAAACTGCCGCCTAGAGAACAGGAGCACGTCCTAACGCTTAATGAGTTTCTAAAACTTTCGGACGAAGGTGCATACAACAAACGCTTTCGACCACATCCGCAAGCCAATAAAAGCTTAAACCAGGACATCCCGGTTTTTGATCAAATCTTCTCAGAAGGTGAGACCAAGCCCAAGAGCCTAATCGTCGATGGTTACGAAGCCATTGAGAAGATATTCCCGCCAGAGAACATCGAGTCGATATACACGGAGTTCCTATCTAAAAACAAGAACAACAAGGATGACTTTGCATTGCTGAGAAGATGGAACTTCTCTGATTTAGATGATGTTGGTAGTAAAACGCGAGACGAACGCTATAAAATCGTCAGTCACGAGAAAGAAGTCTTATCATTCATACGTTCAAACGACGGGGATTTATATAACGCCTGTTTGCGCTCTCTGACCAATATTGATCCAAACAATATTACCGAGGAGTTTTACGAGCTTTTTGAGCTTCCCCATAACTATTCTCGCCTAAATGAATTTATTTCTTCTTTTGTTATCAAGTACGCCGAAGAAGAGCGAGCGACACTCGTCAAAATCATCCTGAATAATTTTTCCTCTCTGCATGATATAAGAATTGCTCACCGAGATATTGGCGATCACAGCTTATGGCTTTCTCCTGGTATGAAAATGGCCATGTCCAGTTTCATGTCGGCCTACCATAAGCCAGCAGGAACTGTCGGTGAGAGACGCAAAGCAATTAGCACAGGGATTATACCCATCCCTGAGGAACAGAACTCGGAACATAATGGCACCGAGTATGACCGTGACATATATTCACTGGGCATTCTGACCTGGCTGATAATGCAGGGGAAACGCCTCAATCCCGCATCAATTAATGACGCTATAAAAAACATTACCGCTTCCAGTATCTGGTACGCACCTGTCATACAAAAAGCTATCAGTCCTGAGCCGCAGGATCGTTACCGGAATGCCCACGAATTTCTAGCCGCTTTTTCAGCATCACAGCCTGAAGCAGAAACCATTGAGCTATTTGATAGTTCCATGATCGAGCAATACAAAACCGAGGTTAAACTCTACAAAACCTATGTTGAAGATGAGGAAATATCCTCTACCGATGCAAAAGAGGTTTATCGCTCGGGTCAGTTACTTGTTAAAATCTGGAACAACGCCCTCGACAATGAAGATTCCAGTAATATCTTTTTCTGCAAAGCTTTTATCGAGAAAGCTGAAAAGATTCAGGGACTTGGAGCTGGGTTTATCCCTAGCATTCGGGACAAGGGTATTACCCACAAATCTGAACTCTTTCTGATCCAGGACTATATAGATGCGCCATCATGGGACACATGGGCGACTTACAATGTTTCTGAAGAACAGAAGCTCAAAGCCATCAACGCCTTAATTAGCCATGTTAGCTTCCTGCATGAAAGTGAAGTCACTCATGGCGATATACATCCTGGGAATATACTTGTACTGGCCGAAGATGAAGAACTTAACGTCTATATCATCGACTTACCCGACTTTAAGCTTGGGACAACTGAAGTTAAGAACCATCGATATAGTCCTGAAACGATCCATAACGCAACAGCTATTGTGCGCGATAACTATGCGGTTATTCGTATGGCTTGTGAGCTCCTTGGACTCGACTGGAATAACCTCGAAGAAGAAAATAATCATCCGCAGTTAATTGAAATCATCAAAGCTGAAAAATCGGACAGTGCCGGGTTTATTTCTTTGGAAAGATTTAGCCAGTCACTCAAAGAACTTTACGAAACCTCATCTGAATCCATCGAGGAGCTGAACGTCCAGCTATTCCGTCAGGACTTTCACGAAGCGATCAGTCTTTTACCCGATAACGGTGAGCTGTTTCTGTTTTATGAACCCTCCACGAAAAACACAGACTCAGTGAAGGTGTTACTGTCTGGTGTAGACTCTTCCTGGACGATTTTCTTTAACCCGATAAATGAAGCTATCGAAGGTGGACTAGCGCCTCGAAAAACCGATGATATTCCACCCTGGATTCGGGATAAAAGCCAGTTAACGCTACCCATAAAAATCAACATCGAACCTTCTGATTACCAGACGGATACCTCAGCACTTCAGTCCTATCTATTGGCTCACGAAACATTTCTTATTGATTGTAAAGCAGCCATCAAGGAAAACACTCAAAGCAAAGAGGTCGATGAGAAGCTCAGTAAAGAGATTGATGAACAGCTCAAGAATCTACTTGCTGATGTTGAATATGATGAAGAATCCATTGTTTCAATAAAGAATGAAAAGATTGCCACAAAGAACATATGGAAGGCTATTTTAGAGACAGAGACAGAAGCGCTTCCAAGCGTTGAAGTCGCCGACGAACCGAAGCCTGATATTCGAAAAAATGAGTTGGTTATTCCCTATGATTCAGATAACGAAGTGCTTGACCGCTTTTCTAAAGAGGATGATGTCATCGCCATCAAGAAGGTCGATGATAAGGAGTTTATCGTAGGGAAGGTCAACATTGACCAGTCCACCAGCTCAGAAATGCGAGTCCCGCTGAGTTCCGGTAAGAATTACCCTAAAACCGGCGACGTTTTATACCTTCGCACAAAACGAGACAGGGCATCCTACAGTCGCCGTAAAAAGGCGATGGAGAGAGTGCTCAATAAGAATGCGGTCATATCTGACCTAACAGACTATTTTGAGCCTTCTATAGATCAGCCTTTTACTGATTATAAAGTCATTCCCACTGAAGAACAGCTGGATCTCTATGACCAATATGATGACGAGGGCAATTTAACCGTTAGCTTGAACGAGGCACAACGTGATGCTTTCAAGATACTGTTCAGCAAAGGGCCACTGTCACTTTTACAAGGACCACCAGGTACCGGTAAAACCGAGTTTATCTCGGCTTTCGTACATTACTTGCTGACTGAGGGCAATGCGCAGCATATATTGCTTGTCAGTCAGTCACATGAAGCCGTCAATACGGCAGTTGAGCGTATCCGTAAACACTGTACCCGACTAGAATCGCCAATCGATATTGTTCGGTTTAGTAACTCAGAAGCATCGGTTTCCCAAGGCCTTAAAGATGTCTATTCCCGCAATTTGATCGAATCAAGAAGACAGTCCTTTATCGCTGAACTCAGGGAGCGGATTCAGTTTATTCAGCCATCACTGAAGTTGGAACCTGAGTATATTGATGCCATTCTCAACGCGGAACTTGGTATCAAGAAGAAAATCAAAAACGCACTTCGCTTGCAGACGGATATTAGTGATTCTTCGGATGAGCAACTGTCATCCAGTTTATCGTCTAGCCTAGAATCGCTTTGTTATCAAATCATATCTGAACTCAATGAATCATATTCAATTGAGATCAGTCAGTTGGAGCTAGGCAGTATCGGTGAAAAAATCGATAAACACCTTAATGCGCTTTATGGCATCGGCCCCCATGAGCATAGACGCATAAGCGCCCTGTTAGATTTGGTTAATGATTACAGAGACAGGCTATCATCCAATCCTGGAAGCTATGAGGAGTTTCTGGCCAGATCCAGAACTTTGGTATGCGGGACTTGCGTAGGTATGGGACTCGGGCATCTGGGCTTAAATCAGATTCAATATGACTGGGTGATTATCGACGAAGCGGCACGTTCTATATCATCAGAGCTTGCTATTGCAATGCAATCTGCCAATCGTATTTTGCTGGTTGGGGATCACAAGCAACTGCCACCTCTATTCCAGGAAGAGCATAAAAACGCCATATTGAGGAAACTGGGTGTTCCAAGAGTTGAGCCATTTCAAAAGGAAGTCTTCAAGAGCGATTTTGAAAAGGCATTTCTGTCTCCATACGGCAAAGCCGTCGGAAGGAGCCTTTTAACTCAATACCGTATGGCTGAACCGATCAGTCGACTGGTTTCAGATACTTTCTATGAACAACCTTTGATCACCGGAGATCGAGAAATCCCTGATTTTTATAATGATGGCATCGATGTTTTGAAAGCAACTGTGACCTGGCTGGACACGTCAGAATGTAAGTTCGGCTTCGACAGTGAAGATGGTACGAGCCTCGTTAATCTTGAAGAAGTAAATCAGATTCTCGCCGTTTTAAAAGAGATTGAAGCCAATGGCGACTATGTTGAACAGCTTACCTCTCTAGTTTCTTCAGGCGAACCTGCCATTGGCATTATCTGTATGTATGGTGCTCAAAAACGACTCTTACGAAGAAAGTTCAACGAATTAGCCTGGAGTCCAGAGTTCAGATCCCTGATCAAAATCGATACGGTTGATAGCTATCAAGGTAAGGAGAATCGGGTAATCATTGTGTCAATTACCCGCAATGGTAAAGATCGAAAGCCCAAGTTTTTGAAAGAACCTAACCGGATCAATGTTGCCATGTCTCGTGCTATGGATCGTTTATTGATTGTTGGCTCCATGCAAATGTGGAACCGAGAAAACGCTTCTTTGCCACTTGGCCAAGTGGCCTCGTATATCCAAAGTCACCAAAGCGAAGAGTATCGCATCGTGTCAGCGAAACAGACGGTGAAGAATGGAGGGAAACGATAATGAAAAATCACACTTTGATTCCTCTAATGACGATAGATATTGCGCTACCTGTTCAGGCCTTTAGGTTTGAATACACACTGGTAGGCAGGAGTGATTTACCCTTCATTCGCGAGTTTATCCTGCGCCTGCTGAAAGTGGGTAATATGTCGGCTACCCAATTGGCGAAATTTCTTGGACTCTCTGAAAAGGAAATCAGCATAGCCGTGTCACAATTAGTCAGCCTGAATGAAATCTCCGTGGACAACGAGGGTAATATTCAACTGACCGCTGAGGCGCATAAATATTTTGATGGACTCTCTGATAATCGTCCGAAAATCACAAAATTATTTGAAGGAACCAGTACCTTCAAATTTGACCTATTGTCATTTGGTTTAATTCGATCCGATGACAAGATTAGTCCTCCTCTAAATGCCATACGCCTTTCTCCAGAAACAGAGAAGCTCAGCAATAGTATCAACTATGCTAAATCGGCATTCCTAAGAAACTATATTGATATTTTTGAGGAAGAGTCGATCAGCTTCGATGGTGTTAACGATATTCGTAAAGTAGAGCTGTATAAATTATCGGATGTCAGAAAGAATAAAGATTATGCTGCCCGATTTGCGCTTACTTTTTCACTCGACACTGAACGTAATTCAATCGAACGACATTCAGACAGCCGTTTTTTCGAGGCTGATGAAATCCAAAAGAATCTCAACGAGGTACTACTCAGCTCATTTAACTCCTCTAACATTCAGGATATTGTTTCTGCGTTAGATACGCTAGATGAAACACAATTGCTAGATTGTTTTACACCGGATGGCATTGACCTTACAGCACTGGCTATATTGGCAGTCAAACAAAGCGCCTCATCATCTGTCCGATCCTACTTTCTAGGATCGCCAACAAATAGCGCTAATTGGAATCAACTAACGACTCTCATCAAGAAACATCTGAAGGGCGGTAAATCCACTGCCACATGTACCTGGTTAGCGCCGTCAGATCGCTTTTGGTTAATGAGCAATCAATCCTTTATCCGAACTTCTGAATTAATCAACGCCACTAAAGGGCTTGAGGCACAACTTTATGTGCCTGTTGCAGGTAGTAAGGATAAGCATCAGGAGTTGTTATGGAAGAAATCACTCGGCTCTATGAAGGACAAGTCCATAAAGGTTTCTGAAGGCTTTATGGGTGGATCAGTAGAAGTAATTTTAGTGCCGGGAATTGTTTCCATGCTCTGCTTTTACCTACAAAAACCAGGTGAGTCAGTATCTATCCCTTTTGGGTTCGTCACGACAGATGAATCAGATATAGATTGTATCCATCAAAAATTTGAGTCGTATCTACGAAGCTATGATTCGCATATGGAAAAAAGAGATTACGGACCTTTGGTAAGACGGTTTAGCCAAGAAGACAATTGATAACGAGGTTTGTACTTTGCCAATTTATGAATTGAGTGATACCGGTATTAAACGCCTACAGAAAACAACCTTTGCTGACCGGGGTATCCGTGAGCGGCAGGATATTCAGCGACTGTTGAGAGACCAGATCGAGATCATCTCCGACCAGACAATGGTGATTGCGGAAGAGTTCGGCGATTGGGATGCAAGCCGGAGGCGGATTGATCTGCTTTGCATCGACAAAGAAGCCAACCTGGTTGTGATTGAGCTGAAGCGTACCGAAGATGGTGGGCATATGGAGCTTCAGGCTATTCGCTATAGTGCCATGATCTCAACTATGACCTTTGATCAGGTTGTTGAGGCCCACAAGTCCTTCCTGACCAGTATTGGATCGGAAGAAGATGCTCAGCAAAGAATCCTTGAGTTCCTCGACTGGGAAGAGCCAGATGAGGACTCTTTTGCACAAGATGTCCGGATTGTTCTGGCGTCAGCCGAGTTTTCTAAAGAGCTTACCAGTGCGGTGCTATGGCTTAACGACAAGGGAATTGATATTCGTTGCGTCAAGATGGAGCCATTCTACGACGGGCAACGAATCCTGTTGGACATTCAGCAGGTTATCCCTTTACCTGAGACCGAACAATTTCAGGTCCAGGTGAGACAGAAGAAGCAGAAAGAGCAGCAGTCCAGAACGTCATCTCGCGATTTCTCAAAATTCACGCTCTCGATTGGAGGCCGCGATCACCACGGTCTGAATAAGCGTAATCTTATGTACCAACTGGTGAGTGAAGTCATCCAGGGTGGAGCCAAGCCAGAAGAGGTCGCGGATATCGTTAGCTGGCGAAAAGGGAATCTCTTCGTTTGCTTTGATGGCTCACTCGATGAAGAGCAATTCGCAGAACAGCTAATGACGCTCGATACCGGGGGCAAGCTACCGAAGACCAGGCGTTATTTCTGCAAGCAGGAAGAACTATTTCATATTGACGGTAAGACCTATGCAATGACCAATCAGTGGGGGGTAAGAACGTTGGAAGCGGTGGATCTGCTTAGTGCAAAGTACCCTGAAAAGAATATCAGTATCGAGCGGGAGTAATAGCGAATGTATATCCAACACGGAACGTTAATGTATTCCCCATCCGATCTAACCCTCTTCATGGAGAGTCCATTTGCTTCATGGATGGAGCACTTAGCCATTGTTGCTCCCGATCAAATTCCAGAGCGAGATCCAGGCGATGGCATGATGGCCATGCTTCAGGAGAAAGGTGGAGAGCATGAAAAGGCCGTCCTGGATGAGTTCATGGCTCAAGGGCTCAATGTCGCAGACATCAGTTCTTCGCCTGATAAGGAAACCGCGACGGTTACGGCGATGGAGTCTGGCGCAGAGGTCATATTTCAAGCTTGCCTGAGTCGAGGAGGATTCAAAGGCTTCGCTGATTTTCTGGTTAAAGTTCCAGGGGAAAGCCGTCTTGGCGAATACCACTATGAGGTTTGGGATACCAAGTTATCGAAAACCCTCAAACCTTACTTCACAGTCCAGCTTTGCTGCTACGAAGATCTATTGGAAGGTATCCAAGGCAGGCGCTCACAGGACTTTGTGGTTGTACTCGGTGATGGGCAACGGGAACGTCTTCGCACAGACGACTATTTCTATTATTACCAGTCCATCCGAGACGCTTTTCTAAAGGCACATAGTGATTTTGATGTTTCCCAACGTCCTGACCCGGCTGACTCAAAATCCTGGGGAAATTGGGAAACTTATGCCAAGCAACTGCTGAAGGAATCGGATCATCCATCGCAGGTTGCAACGATCACTCGCTCTCAGATCAAAAAGCTTAGTGCAGTCGGTATCAAGACAATGGCAGAGCTCGCCAATACAGAATTAGAGCGGGTTCCAGGTATCAGCGTGGCCGTATTTCAAAAGCTGAAAGCCCAAGCAAAGATTCAGAAGGCCAGTGAAGGACGGGAAACCCCGTTGTTTGAAGTGCTGGTGCCTGAGCAAGGCAGGAAACAGGGGTTCGCGCTTTTGCCACCCCATTCGGATCTTGATGTTTTTTTTGACATCGAGGGCTTCCCATTAGTCGATGGTGGACTGGAGTATCTTTGGGGTAACACTTATTTTGACGAATCCGGTGAGCGGCAATTCAAAGACTTCTGGGCGCACACGCCAGAAGAGGAGAGGCGATCTTTTAAGGAATTCATAGAGTGGGTGTACGCACGGTGGCAGGCAGACCCTCAAATGCACATCTACCACTATGCGAACTATGAGATCGCTGCGTGCCGCAAGCTTATGAGCCGATACGGCATTTGTGAATACGAAGTCGATCAACTTTTGCGTAATGAGGTATTCGTTGACCTCTATAAAATCGTCAAAAGCGGCCTATTGATCGGAGAACCGAAATACTCCATCAAGAACGTCGAGCACTTATATAGAGGGAAGCGCCAGACCGAAGTGGGTACCGGAGGTGACTCCGTTGTTGTTTACGAAAACTGGCGGCAAAACCCTGATGGTCTCACCTGGCAGACATCGAAGATCCTCAACGACATCCGAGACTACAACATTGACGACTGCAATAGCACTCAGGAGCTGGTGGCATGGCTTCGAGAACGGCAGGCAGAGCATGGTATTCCTTACCTTGGTAGCACGGAGGTTGTCGAACCGGATGTGCCAGAGGAAATCACTGAGCGAACCAGGCTACGGGATAGTCTGTTAGAGAAAGCGGAGTCCACCAAGGACAGTGACTCCATCACTTCCTCAGTGACAGAGAATCTAGCCTGGTCATTGGAATTTCATCGGCGGGAATCTAAGCCGGTTTTTTGGAGGCTGTTTGATCGCCTTGGCCTCACTGAAATTGACTTGATTGATGACCTGGATTGTCTGGCAGCATGTGAAAGGTCAGAGACGGAGCCGTTTAAGCCTTCATCGAAAGCTCGAAACTTGGCTTACGAGTACAAGTTCAATCCGAACCAGGAATTCAAGCTGGCCAATACAACCTCTTTCTACGTCCTCGGAGAGGAAAATGACAAGGGAGAGCGCTTGAAGGTGACACTCTTACCTGAATTTACCAATCTGGGGGAAGGCATTATCACCGTTCAGGCCAAGGCTGAGCCACCATCCATTATTACCCTGGTTCCTGATGAATATGTAAGACCTGATCCAATCCCGCAGTCCATAGAGGCTGTAGTCAAAGAGTATGAGACAGGCTCGCTGAGCCAGTGTGCGATTGTGGATTTCATGAAGCGTGATTTTCCACGAATCAAAGGCCTTCAACCTGGTCAGCCGATCGCGTCGAGCCATGACCCGAAAGAACGGTTGAGCCAAATCGTTCAGGCCATTGCCAACCTTGATAATTCCTATCTGCCAATACAAGGTCCACCAGGTGCCGGTAAGACTTACACAGGCAAGCATGTTATTGCCGAGCTTCTACGGCAAGGCAAAAGGGTGGGTATCAGCTCGAACTCCCACAAGGCAATCAACAATTTATTGGTGGGAACAGCCAGATACTGCATAGACGAGGGTATTGAGGCTTTCTTCGGTTGTACGAAAGATACTGATGATGAAATTCAGGCGTTGGGCATTTCGGTACTTCAGAACAAGGACATTGCAAGCTATACCAGGCAGGCTTGCGTCATTGGCACCACGGCTTGGGGTTTCTCCAGGGATGATCTCCAGGGACAGTTCGATTACCTGTTCGTTGATGAAGCTGGACAAGTCTCAGTGGCCAACCTGATTGCTATGAGTCGTGCAACCAGCAACATTATCCTCATGGGTGATCAGATGCAGCTAGGGCAACCGTCGCAAGGAACCCATCCGGGGGAGAGCGGCCTGTCCACGCTGGACTATCTGCTTCACCACACCCCAACAATCTCTGAAGACCGAGGTGTGTTCCTGGAAACAACCTATCGGATGCACTCAGCGGTTAACCGGTTCATTAGCGAGGCCATCTACGAAGGAAAACTGCATTCTCATCCAGATAATGACAAGCAGGTAATCAAGGTTCCTATCGATTATACAGGTGCGATAAATAAGGAAGCCGGTGTCATTTTTATTCCGGTTGAACACGAAGGGAATACGCAAGCCAGTGATGAGGAAGTAGAAGCCATTAAGCACGCGGTCCAGGATATATTGGGTCGGGTATTTTGCGATAAGGGCGGTAAAACGCGCCCGATCGGATGGGATGACATGTTGTTCGTAGCGCCCTACAACTTTCAGGTTAATAAAATACGTGATGCATTAGGGCCAAATGCCAAAGTGGGCAGCGTGGATAAGTTTCAGGGGCAAGAAGCGCCGGTAGTATTTTTCAGTATGTGCGCCAGCGACGCCAATGATTCCCCACGCGGCATGGATTTTCTCTTTGACAAGAATCGCATTAACGTCGCCATCTCCAGGGCGCAATCTCTGGCCATTATTGTTGGCAACAGTAGATTGGCGGAAAGTACAGCTAATAGTACAGACCAACAGAACAAAATAAACACGTTTTGCCAACTTGTAAGTTATGGTGGCAATAATTACAAGAAGGAAAACACTTATGGCTGATTGGAACATTGAACCATTTCAAAATGGAAGTTCATGGATGAGAGCGGATTTCCATTTGCATACTAAGGCGGATAAAGAATTTAAATATACGGGCGAGGAAAACAGCTTCGTTAATGATTATGTCGATGCTTTAAAGAAAGCTGATATTCGAATAGGTGCTATTACCAATCATAATAAATTTGATGTCGGTGAATATAACGCACTTCGTAAGAAAGCCAAGAAAAACGGCATTTTATTGCTTCCAGGTGTTGAGTTATCTGTTAATGACGGTGCAAATGGCGTTCATACTCTCATTATATTTTCGCAAGAGTGGATTGAAGGCGGGAAAGATCTAATTAATCAATTCCTCGGGAATGCCTTTAAAGGAAAAACCCCTGCCGAATATGAGCAGGAAAATGGTAGGTCTTCGCTTGGTCTTCGGGCAACGTTAGAAGAATTGGATACTTATCATAAGGATTTCTTTATTGTTTTTGCTCACGTTGAGTCCGCCAGCGGTTTATGGAATGAGCTAGATGGTGGTCGCTTACAAGAACTTGCGAATGACCCTCTGATAAAGAAATATTGCCTTGGATTTCAGAAGGTGCGTACTCACGATAAGCCCGACACCAAATGCAGAATAAAGGTTAAAGGCTGGTGGGGAGAAAGCTATCCTGCTGAACTCGAAGGAAGTGATCCGAAGGCAATCAATGAGATTGGAAGAGGTCAATGTGCGTATTTGAAAATTGGAGAGCTTTCATATGAGTCTGTAAAATATTCATTGAGTGACTTTCAATTCAGAGTAAGAAAAGAGCCAAGTAAAGTATCGCATTCACACATAGAAGCAATTCGCTATGAGGGAGGCTTACTTGACAACTCAAGAGTACCTTTTTCACCCCATCTTAATTGTTTGATAGGTATTCGCGGAAGTGGTAAGTCATCATTGCTCGAATCAATCCGGTATGCTTTAGATATTCCCTTCGGCCAGGTTGCACAGGATAGATCTTATAAGGACGACCTGATACCTCACTTGTTGCAGAGTGGTGGCAAGATAGTCGTAGAAGCTCGCGATAAACACGGGACTCTATATGAAATAAAGCGAATCCATCGCCATGCTCCCGAGGTGTATGTTGATGGAATTCTCCAGCCAGGCTTAGCTATACGCCAAACAGTGGTATGGAAGCCACTTTATTTCGGACAAAAAGACCTAGCTGCTGCTGGCAAAGGATTTGGTCAGGATTTGGTTGAAAAACTGGTTGGCGATTCTTTGAAGCCAATCCGCCAGAAAATACAAGAACGAGTAGACCAACTAGAATCTGCAATTACAGCTCTCATGGCTCTAAACACTGATGTTGAGCAGAAAGATGCAGATGAAGATGATCTGAAAGACGTTCAATTCAGATTAGATCAGTTTAAAAAGTATGGAGTTCAAGAAAAGCTTGATAAGCAAGTGGAGTTTGGAAAGGATCTGGCCTACTTTGATCAAGTAATAAAAATTGGAAGTGAATGGGCTGACTCCATAAATAATGGAATAGTTGAGGCTGAGGAGTCCGTATCTCACATACCGGAATATACGTCTCAACACAATTCAGATCTATTAATCCGGTTTAATGCTACGTTCGACACATTGAAAAAAATAATAGAGGAGGCCAAATTGGTCCTTCTCAATATAACTTCAAAAACGGAAGCACTTGAATCTATTAAAACTGAGCTGGAATCTAAGAAAGACACTCTTAAAGAGGCGTTTGCTGAAACAGAAAGAGAGATTGTCAAAGCTCTGGCAGAAAAGGGCGTCACATCAATCCAACCGGATGAATATGTGACACTATCTAATAAGAAAACACAGCTTGAGGCGTCGATAAAGGATCTAAAGAGAAAAACTGATAAATACAAAGAAAAACAGAATGCAGTAATGATTGCCATTTCGTCACTGAATGAAGCATGGCATGAGGAATATGTGCTAATCACTAAGGCCCTTGAACAGATTAATACTGCCCAATCAGCATTAAAAGTTGAACCTCAATATAAAGGGGATGCTGAAAAATTTGCTAGTAAAATGGATGAAGTATTTAAGGGGCAGAATATTAGGAAGGAGTATTACAAGAATATTGCTGACAAATATGCTGACTTTGGCGAAATATACAAAGACCTTGAGGCGGCAGCAGAGCAAACGAAGAGCAAAGCAGACGTTTTTATTAGGCTGTTTAATGAGAGTCTTTTTGAGCTTCTTAGCTTTCAGGTTCCCAATAGCTACAAGGTTACGTATCACGGGAAAGATTTGAAGCAACATTCATTAGGGCAAAGGGCATCCGCAATGATGCTATTCATCCTGAGCCAAAAAGATTGCGACCTGCTCATGATTGATCAGCCAGAGGACGATCTCGATGGCCAAAGTATTTATGAGGAGGTTGTAAAACTTATTCGAGAGCTCAAGCCTAACCAGCAATTCATTTTTGCAACACATAACGCAAATTTCCCAGTTCTAGGTGATGCGGAGCTTGTTGTTAGTTGCCAGTATAATGAAGACAAAATAACGGTCGAAGGTGCAAGTATTGATGACAAGGAAAGCCAGAAGAAAATTGTTAATATCATGGAGGGAGGACGGGAAGCGTTTGAACGCAGGAAGATAATTTATCAGCAGTGGGAACATTAACCCGGAAATTTCACCAAATCTGATACGGCAAGGCCGTTAATCCCTTAAAATCAAGTCGCCAAACAATAATTCAAGAGCGACCTTGCCGTGACAAAACGTTACCACAATCCAATGCAGTTTTCCTCCGTAAAGCGCCGCCGTGTTGAGGCCAATTTTGAAGGTGGTGAAATCACCTCGGACGGAGGTGTTTTGCTGTTGCGTGAGACCGATCAGAAGCTGGGTCTGATTCAGGCAGTCAACCGCGTCATCCAGGACACGCGGGAGCGCGGGCGTTGTCAGCATTCACAAGTCGAGCTTTTGCGGCAGCGTATTTACGGTCTGGCCTTGGGCTATGAAGACCTCAATGATCACCAGGCCCTACGCCACGATGGTGCCATCCAAACGGCGGTGGGCGTTCTCAATCCGTTGGCCAGCCCGTCCACCTTGCATCGCCTGGAACAGCGTCACGACAAGCAGTCAGCGGTTGCCCTGCATGAGGTGCTGCTACAACAATTCATCGCCAGTTTTAGCAAAGCACCGCGCGAGCTGATTCTGGATTTTGATGCCACACACAATATCGTCCACGGTGAACAGGAAGGCCGCTATTTCAATGGCTTTTACGACGAATACTGCTTCCTTCCCCTCTATGTTTTTTGTGGTCAACATCTGCTGGTCAGCTATTTGCGTCCTGCCAGTCGCGGTGCGGCCCATCACGCTCCGGCGGTATTGAAATTGTTGGTCACCGCGTTACGCAAGGTCTGGCCGAAGGTGCGCATCATTCTTCGTGCCGACGGTGGTTTCTGTGTGCCACGCTTGTTGAACTGGTGTGATTCTGCGGGTATCGAATATGTGATTGGCATGGCCAGCAACAGTAAATTGACGGCAAAAGCCGGCATCTGGCGCCTGCTATCGCTCACCGGCTACAAGGCCAGTGGTAAACCGCAACAGCACTATGGTGAGTTCCCATACAAAGCGCGAACTTGGCGCCAGCAACGCCGCATGATCGTCAAGGCCGAGCACAACCCTCTGGGCAACAATACGCGCTATGTGGTGACCAGCCTCACCGACTCCCCGAAACGCATCTACGACGAAATCTATTGCGCGCGCGGCAACATGGAGAACTGCATCAAGGAACAGAAATCGCTGTTCTCTGAGCGTACCTCCTGCCACCATTGGTGGCCCAACCAGCTCCGGCTGCTGTTGTCCGGATTTGCCTATGTGCTGATGCATGGCTTGCGCAGGCTTGCACTGCAAAATACCGTGCTGGAAAAATGCCAGATGGACACGCTGCGGTTGAAGCTATTGAAAATCGGTGGTGTGGTAATTCGCAACACGCGACGCATCCGCATTCTGTTGTCGAGCAATTTTACTTATCAAGCCGTATTTGAGAAAGCGGTGCTTTCACTACGCTCAGGTTGACGTTCAAGAGTGCTGCCCCGGCACGCTGACAAACAATGGGGTTGGGGGTAGTGCGCCTGAAGCAGCGTGAATGGTGGCAATAATGGAGTCAACATGATTGCTATTGCCATTGCACGGGTGCTTTCAGCGCACTTCCGGTTTCAGAGATTCAATTTCTAATGGTTGGTGAAATTTCCGGGTTAATGTATGTATGGCCAGCATGACATTTGAAAACGAGGGTCGGCAACGGTTCATTCATTAAACAGCCAGATGCTTGAAATGCCTTGCTCGGTCTACAATCACGGCCTAGCCATAGCTAAATAGACAGCCCAGTTTAATCCGGTCTCTCAATTTTAATCCACTCTGCTGAGACCTCGGTATTGCTGGTATTGCAGTTGTATCCCTTGGGAAAAGAGGAGTTAACCTGGTACTTATTCTCAATCGCCTCCAGAAGGGTTTTGAGCATATACTTTGAACCTATCGGCGTTCCAGGTGTTCCTGCAAGACGGGATATACCGGAAGAATTGGTGTATATCACTTCCCCGGAATCGCTAACCTTCAGTCCTTTAATATATTCTGCCTGACACTCGACAGATGCAGTTGCTATGTTGGAAGTCATTGCCAGGGTTGTTATCAATAGAATATTTTTCATGATGCTTCCTTGGACCCGCGGGGGCATTTGAACGAGAACCTACGGTTTTGAACCCAGTGACCACGTCGAAACCGTAGGTTTCCGTCGAATCATCCCTTCTCCTCATCTTCAATAAAGTATGTACCGTTGGGTAACACATGCTTATAGGGCAACAACGAGATATGAGATAAGGTCTCGTCGTCGATTTCCTCCCCTTGCTGCCGAAGCTGCTCCACAATGTCGCTTATCTTGATGGTGTTCCAGTACAGAATGGCATTGGACACAAAGCTGAGACTACTGGCCTTGTTCATGATTTCTTCATAGTCGCCTGTGGTGAATTCACCCTGATCCGCAAAGAATATCCAGCGCGGCAGTTTATGTCGGTATTCCCCTTTATTCAGTTGCCGTTGGACGGTTTGACGGAGTTCTTTGTCAGTCAGGTACCGCAGAATGTATTCGGTCTTGATAATCCGCCCCAAGTTCGTAAAGGCTTTGGTGAGGCGATCCGAAGGTGAACTATTGGTTAATCGTTGGACGATGACGTGTGCTGGCGCAGTTTTCTGCTTCAGTGAAATCGCCACTCGCATCATATATTCCCACTGTTCCTCAATGATGGCCAGATCGGCTGTTTTGGTGAGTAAATGGTTGAGGTCGCCGTAATCGACGGTTTTGTCAATACGGTAAAGCTGCTGATCTTTGAGATCCCGAATGCGCGGCATAAAGTAGAATCCGAGCAAATGACAGAGTGCGAAGACGATTTCGGTATAGCCATGTGTATCGGTGGTGTGCTCCCGGATTTTCAGAATCGTGTTGTTTTTGCGTATTCCAGACCAAGGTTGCCACTGATTCCAGACGAAGCCTGCCACCCATTCCACGCGAAAGCTGCCACTGATTCCACGGCAAAGCTGCCACCCTGGCAGGCTGCCTGATTCCCCCATCAAAACGTCCGGCGCGGGATAACTAACGGTACTCTGCTCCTTTTCATCCGGAGAGGGCCAGATGCCAGCGAAGAGGTTATCCATGCGTAAAATCAAAGAAGTCCTTCGCCTCAAGTGGGAGCGAGGGCTTAGCAACCGACAGGTTGCCGCAGCCTGCGGCATCAGTCGCCCCACTGTGAGCGAGTATCTGCGGCGTGCTGCTGAGGCGGAGCTTGGCTGGCCGCTGCCAGAGGATCTGAGTGAAGCCCAGCTGGAGCAACGGCTGTTCCCGCCACCACCGGATCTACCGGCACAGGTCCGAGGCATTCCAGACTGGCAGCGGATCCACGATGAGCTCCGGGGCAAGAACGTCACCCTGTTCCTGCTCTGGCAGGAGTACCGGGAAGCCAATCCGGATGGCTACCAGTACAGCTGGTTCTGCGAGCACTACCGGGCCTGGCAGGGCAAGCTGGATCTGGTGATGCGTCAGGACCACCGAGCCGGTGAAAAGCTGTTCGTGGACTATGCTGGGCACACGGTGCCCGTCATTGATCGCACCACCGGTGAGATCCATGAGGCGCAAGTCTTTGTGGCGGTGATGGGTGCGTCCAATTACACCTACGCCGAGGCCACCTGGAGCCAGACACTGCCGGACTGGATCGGCTCTCACATCCGGACTTTCGAGTTCTTGGGCGGCGTGCCGGAACTGGTGGTCCCCGATTATGTGTCCCGGCACATAATCCGGATTATGTTCCCAATCCCATTATGTTCCGTTCACCCTGGAAGCCCTTGAATCCATAGGGAGGATCCCGTGTAAAAGGACACATAACGACAGATGCCGTTTGGGCGCATGATTTCCTTTCCTACATCCAGAAAGGAGATTGTCATGTTAGAACATTACTTCGTTAAGCCCGATACCATCGATGCGATCCGCGCTTCCTGGATCGCGGAACCGATTGAGCAGTACGTTGCGTGGTTAGCCGGGCACGGATACAGGCCCAGGGTAATCTTGCGGCGAGTCCCACTCCTGAGGCAGTTTGGCGAGTTTGCTCGCGATCATGGTGCCACGCAGTGGAGCGAGCTTCCGACTCATGTCGAGCCTTATGTAAAGCACTGGGTAAAGGTTCACGCCAAGAACGCATACCAGGCAAAGCGATGGGTGGCTAATGATGCTCGTACACCGATCGAGCAATTGCTGTCCCTGATGTTGCCCGATTTCCGCGGAACAGGTCGGAGACGGACCAGCCAAGATCCCTTCCTGGTTCAGGCACCGGGGTTCTTTGTTTATCTGCGTGAAGAACGGGGCCTGCGCGAGCTGTCTCTCCGGCACTATGGCCATTATCTGCATAACCTGGAAGCCTACCTGGCGCGAATCAACCTGCTGCATTTGTCCGAGCTCACTCCAGCCATACTCAGTGCGTTTGTGGTGGAGAGCGGTCGCCGATTGAGCCCGCATTCTATGACGGGGCTGTGCAGCTCCTTGCGAGTCTTCCTGCGCTACCTGTACCGCGAGCAGCTGATCAATCGCGATCTCGGCGCTACCGTAGAGTCCCCGCGTCGGTATCAGCTGGCCGATCTCCCGCGTTCGATCTCCTGGGACGACGTCCGGCGCATGCTAGATGTTGTTGATCGGCGCAGTGCTCTGGGCAAGCGCGACTATGCCATTCTACTTTTGCTCGTCACGTATGGACTGCGCGGCCATGAGGTGGCCGGATTGACACTGGAGCATATTGACTGGAAGAGAGAACGCCTGTTGGTGCCGCAGCGCAAGGCGGGACACACCACTGCGTACCCTCTCTCTTCAGTAGTAGGCGAAGCTATTCTCGACTACTTAAAAAATGCACGCCCACACGTCGAGGAGCGAAGGCTGTTTTTCCGGGTTCTGGCGCCCGTCCGACCTGTGACGGCGGTTACTGTGTCCAGCCGCGCGACGCACTACCTGCGCAAAGCGGGTATTAATGTCCGTCGCCCAGGTTCGCACACCTTGCGCCACACTTGCGTACAGCGATTGGTCGATGCCGAGTTCAACTTCAAGGTCATCGGCGATTACGTTGGTCATGCGTCGCCAAGTTCCACCCGCATCTATACCAAGGTGGACGTGGAAACCCTGCGCATGGTGGCGCTGGGCCACGAGGAGGTGCTGCCATGACCGCCTCCTTCCACAGCGTACTAGGCAAGGATTTTTCGGCTTACTTGAGTTACAAGCGCGCGCTGGGCCGAAAATTTGATACTGAAGAGCTCGCCTTGCAATTATTCGATCGCTTTTTGGTCGAGGAACGGGTGAGTGATGCGGCGTTAGTGCAACCGGCGTTGATTGAGGCCTTTCTCGCTTCGCGGCCACGCACTCGCCCACGCAGCTATAACCACCTCTTGGGGGTGCTCCGCTGCTTTTTTGCCTGGCAGGTGGCCCAGGAGCGGCTAGCGCATTCTCCGGTTCGTGCTCACCCTCAGCCGGTGACTTCCCAGCTTAAACCCTTCCTGTTCGAACCGGCTCAGGTGGAAGACATCCTGACGTTGGCGTCACAGCTTCCGGACAATTCCCGGGCACCCTGTCGTGGCATGGTCTACCGAACAATCTTCTCGCTGATGTACGGTTTGGGCCTGCGTGTCGGCGAGATTGTGCATCTTCGGTATCGCGACGTCGATTGCCAGCGCAGCCTTCTGGTGATCGACAAGAGCAAGTTTGGCAAGACGCGTTTGGTCCCCTTTGGCCCGCGCATGGCGCAACAGATCGCTGTCTATCTGCAGTTTGGCGTTGATCGGTATGGGTCATGGCAGCCGGATGATCCGGTATTTTCTTTCAGCTTTTTCCCAGAGCGCAAGCCAATGCGTATTGAGACGGTCAGTCAGACATTTCACCACTTGATACTGAAGATGGATCCGTACGTGCCACCTGGCGTACGCCAACCTCATCTGCACTGCCTGCGCCATTCCTTCGCGGTCGCAACTCTGCTCCGCTGGTATCGCACCGGCGTGGATCCCAATCAACGGCTCTTTCATCTATCAACCTTCATGGGCCATGCCGACCCGGCATCGACTGCCTGGTATCTGACCATCACCGAAGCACTGCTCCGGGAGGCGAGCCAACGGTTCGAGCGATTCGCCGATCCCCGCAGAGAGGAGGAGCTATCATGACGGATCAATTGGGGCGTCTCGTCTTTGCCTTCGTAGAAGATCACCTTAAATGCCAACGGGGGCTGCGCCCGGCCAGTATCCGAAGTTATAAGGAGAGCCTGCGCCTGTTCTTGCAATTCGCTGCAAAGGATAAGCATTGCCGGATCACCCGCTTGGAACTGGCTGATCTCACTGGCGAGCGAGTGCGCCATTTTTTGCAACACCTTGAACAGGAACGTGGTAATGGGGTTAGAACCCGAAACCAGCGCCTGGCGGCGCTGCATACCTTCTTCGAGTATCTTGCCGGCCGTGAGCCCTGCGTGCTCGGGGAAGCACAGCAAATTGCTTCCATTCCCGTCAAACGCTGGCAACCGGGCGAGACTCTGTATCTCGAACGCGACGAGATTAATGCTCTGTTCGCTGCCTTGCCCACCGACCACCCTCAGGCTCTGCGCGACCAAGCCTTGCTTCGCTTCCTTTATAACACCGGAGCACGCGTACAGGAGGTAGCGGATCTGCGCGCAACGCACCTGGAACTCGGTTCTGAGCCCCGAGTACGGCTGCATGGTAAAGGTGACAAATGGCGTACCTGTCCTTTGTGGACGCGAACAGCGGGTCTGATGCAGGACTTACTGGAGCAAAATCGGCAACGACGCCACTCCAATGACGCTGTCTTCCTAGCCCGCAACAGTGCGCCGCTGACCAGATTTGGTATCTACAAGATCGTGCGGCGTCATACCGTCAAGGTGGTGAAGAAAAGCGCAGATGGCACAGTGCGGCACATCTCACCCCATGTCTTACGCCACACGACGGCCGTGCATTTGCTTGAAGCAGGTGTCGAGGTCAACGTCATCCGCGCCTGGCTTGGACACGTCAGTTTGGAGACCACCAACCGATACGCCGAGATCACCCTCCGAATGAAAGTGGACGCGCTGCGCACCTGTGAGCCTATTTGGGATTCTCCGGCGGAGTCCCACCGAAAGCCAGTATGGCGATCCAATTCCGAGCTGCTGCAATGGCTGGAATCCCTGTGATCGTTATGTGCCCCAGTGCAAGGGGGCCTCCCTATGGTTTCAAGGTCTTCTAAAGTGAACGGAACATAATGGGATTGGGAACATAATCCGGATAACCTCCGTTCCGGCGTCAGCAAGGCCCATCGCTACGAGCCGGATCTCAATCCGACCTATCAGGATATGGCTAGCCATTATGGCGTGGCCGTTGTCCCCACACGGGTTCGCAAGCCCCGTGACAAGGCCAAGGTGGAAGGTGGCGTATTGATCGTTGAGCGCTGGATCCTGGCGGCCCTGCGCCACCGTCAGCACTTCTCCCTGGGGCAGCTCAACGCCACCATCCGTGAGCTGTTGGAGAAGCTCAATAGCCGCCCCTTCCGCAAGTTGCCCGGGTGCCGGCTTGATCACTTCAAACAGCTGGACCAGCCGGTTCTACAACCGCTACCCGCCGAGCCGTATGTCTACGCCGAGTGGAAAAAAGCCCGGGTACACATCGACTACCACGTGGCCATCGATGGGCATTACTACTCGGTGCCCTACACCCTGATCAAGAAAGAGGTGGAGGTCCGGATCACCCACAACACCATCGAATGCTTCCACCGAGGCAACCGGATCGCCAGCCACCGGCGTTCGGATCAGAAGGGGCGGCATAGCACCATCGCCGCTCACATGCCGGAGTCCCACCGCCAAGCCGGCGAGTGGAACCCAGAGCGACTGACCGCCTGGGCAGCCAAGACTGGACCGGCAACTGAAAAGCTTATCCGTACCGCGCTGGGGGCAAGAAAGCATCCGCAACAGGCCTATCGGTCCTGTCTGGGCATTCTCCGGTTGGGGCAGAGCTACGGCGGGTCGCGGCTGGAGGCCGCCTGCCAACGCGCCCTGATGCTGGGCAGCTGCCGATACAAGAGCATCGAATCCATCCTCAAGCACCGCCTGGATGAGCAGCCCCTGGAAGAGCAACAAGAACTGGCCTTACCTGACACACACGACAACATCCGCGGCCCTGCCTACTACCACTGAAGGAATCTGACATGTTGAAACATCCCACACTGGATAAGCTCCACGCCCTCAAACTGACCGGCATGGCCGCCGCCCTGGAGGATCAGTCGGCCACCCCCGACATCACCGATCTGAGCTTCGAGGAGCGCCTCGGGCTGCTGGTCGACCGGGAAATGACGGAACGGGACAACCGGCGCATGAGCAGCCGGCTACGCCGGGCCAAACTGCGACACGCCGCCATCCTCGAAGACATTGATTACCGGAACTCACGCGGCCTGGATAAAGGGCTTATCCAGGGCCTAGCCAGCTGCCAGTGGGTGAAGGAACACCTGAACGCGCTGATCACCGGTCCCACCGGGGTCGGGAAAACCTGGCTGGCCTGTGCTCTGGCACACAAAGCCTGCCGGGAGGGTTACACCGCCCAGTACGTCCGCCTGACCCGACTGCTACGGGAGCTGACCATTGCCAAAGGCGATGGCCAATACTCAAAACTCCTGACGGATCTGGCCAAGGTCGACGTGCTGATCCTGGATGACTGGGGGCTGATGAAACTGAGCGCCGAGAATCGGCGAGACTTGCTGGAGGTGCTGGAAGACCGGCATGGCAGGCGCTCCACCATTGCCACTAGCCAATTACCCATCGAGGAATGGCATGGCGTAATCGGTGACGCCACTCTGGCAGACGCCATTCTGGATCGGCTCGTACACAACGCCTACAAGATCAACCTGCGGGGCGAATCCATGCGAAAACAACAGGCAAAGTTGACGGCCACCGAGACTTCGGAGTAAGAAGAGAAACCCCGCGTCGCTACGCTCCGATGGGTGGCAGCCTTGCTCCGGTCCGGGTGGCAGGCTTCACATGGAATGGGTGGCAACCTTCAGCGGTTTACGCAGTTTTCCAGCAGGCCGTCCAAAACATACAGCGCTTCACGCGGGCTACAGGAAATAATCTTGGTGCTGAACACTGAATATTGATCGGAAACGTGGGTGTAGATCCCGATGGCTTTTTCATAATAACCGTAGTAGCGGGGATAGTAAGAAGCCAACAGGCTGTCGGCGCGGATTTTAAAGCGTTGCGCATCCGATGAGGACAATGTACCGGTGCCGTGCACCGCACTCAACGGCAGCTCATGGTGTTGATTCACAATTTCAGCACTGGCGTTGATCAGGGTTTCCTCTCGAATATAGTATTGCAGGATATGCCGGAGCATATCGACGGTCACACCTTTAACGCTATTGCTCATGGATACGACACCCAGGTTGGTGGCCTGCGAAATAATGGCGGCCATCAGGCTTTTGTAAAAGGCTTTGGGGCGCGATTGATGGTGCTGGATAGGGACAAAATGACGGCTGTAATGTGTCATTTGATCTACTTCCATCAGAAGCTGTTCGATACGTATGCTGGGCATATGTGCATCGATCACTTTTTGCAGTTGGTTGACTTTATCCGGGACCTCGAGCTTGTCATCACGTTTGAGTTTCAATCGGCCGTTTTGAATTTCCGCGAAGTTGTCCAGGCCGAACAGCTTTTTCGCTTCAGAGACTGATTCGTGGAACTGCGTTGAAATGGCGGCTCGAACTTCGTGCGGTGGAGGCTGTTGAAGTTCGGTATAGACAGCCTGTCTGGTTTCATCCCAACTGGGTTCATTTAAGGTGAGATCCCAGAACGAAACATGCTGCTTACTCTGCGGCAAGTACAAATCGCCGGAACGCAAGGCGTCTTTCATAGCGAGAGCCAATCCCATTTCCCAAACGTTGCGATTGATGTTACCGGCTTGATCTTTAAGGCTGCGGCGTAGTTCGCGGGGAATGAATGCTGTCGGTGTGTTCTCGGGTAGCTTTTTCAGGTCGCCATCATCCAATTTCCGGACGAACTCAATAGCTTTTATCAGCGGCCCGGAACCTTTAGCCACTTCAAATGGTAACCGGATAAAGTCGGCAAAATATTTTCGTAAACTGGGATAACGGGCCAGCAACAAATCGCAGTAGCCGCGTTCCTCCAGGCGTTTAAAAATGTGCAGGTCGTCAATGGATGCCAGCAGACGTTTCTCGTCAATGCGTTGCCACAAGTCCTTCTTGTACAATGGCTGTTCATCCGGCCATTCCAGCAAAAAATGCGTGGTTTCAAGCACAGCATCGATGGCTTTCTTTTGGCGCTTGCGAAACTCCTTGTGTTTTTTGTCGTGGCTGTTTTTGGTTTGCCGGCATAGCTCTGTCATGTACTGATCATGCATTTTGACCAGATGATCCAACAGGATCTTGCGGGATTCCAACAGGAAGCAAACCATCAATGCATAGCGCTTATGGTCCTTGAAGCGCTTCATGTCCTTAGCGCTGTAACGCTTGGTCAGTCGGTACAGGTAGTTAAGAAAAGCGGTATCAATGACCTTTTATTCGAACTCATTAATGCCGGTGGACACCAGATTGTCATAGCGTTCCAAATAGCGTTTCAGTGATGATATTTTCGCACCCGGCGGGTACTCTTTGAGTTGGTTGAAGTAGGTTCGTTGATTGCCGTCGGTGGCTTGCAACAAATCGTCAATGGCATCGCGTAATTCCGGCGACATCTGATCAAACACTTGCTCAAAAAGCTGAGCGTGTACCTGGTTACATATGCGGATGATCTGTCTTTCGATCGTCGTGGGGCCAGGTAAAACAATACGTTTCAACAGAAGGTGGCGTTCTGCCCGGTGAAAAAGTTCATCCGGAAGCAGTCCCTGTTGGGCATGTTCTTCAATCCAGCGGTCCAGATCTGCTTCCACTTTGTCGTCAAACCGATGAAAGCCCAGGTACTTGAGGATATTGTTCCGGTGTTCCAACACCGTGGCTTCTCTTTCGGGCACTTCCACCGTTAGCGTAGGAGGAAGATCGAGTTGACTACTCAGGTAGCTGATCACTCGTGGCGAAAGATCATGGAGCTGGTTTAGAAACCGGCCATAGAGGCGCATGGCACACAGTTGGATGGCAAATCCCAGGCGATATTGCTTGCGATACTTGTTGACGACCTCGCAATCACGACGGCTTAGCGTCCAATCGCGAACCATTTCCTCATCGGAGAATCGTTGCGGCAATATTAACGGTTGGTACCGCTGCTGATTGGTTAAGAACTGCTCTTTGGCTGTCATTGGACCTCACTTGGCTCCGGTCACGCCAACTACGCTATAGCGCTGTTTTTATTGATGGATGCGGTATTTAAAGGTGCATCACCGCCTTTAAAGGCAATCGCTCTTGCCCAGGGGTTATTCGGTTTAAAAAATGTGTGGAGGTTATAACATATATGTACTAAGATCTACGCATGTCCTGGATACTGCTGATACTTTCACTCCCCACTGAAAACGCCACCGTGCGCATGCGGGCATGGCGCGCCATCAAAGCCCTGGGGGCCGTTTCGCTGCGTGATGGCGTCTATCTACTGCCAGCCATCTCTGATCATGCCGAAAAGCTAGAGGCAATTGCCCAGGATGTCCGTGATAGTGGCGGGACCGCCCATGTACTGCACGCTAATGATCCTGAAACCGAAGCGTTCCCCGCGCTATTCGATCGCTCGGAAGACTATGAGTCGCTGGACTCGGCGATGGCGGACCTGCGGGCAAAGCTCTTGCCGGAAACCGCCATGGAGGTCATGAAGGAGACACGCAAACTGCGCAAAAGCTTCACGCGACTGTCAGCCATCGATTTTTTCCCCGGTGCCGCGCGGGATCGAATCGATACGGCTCTGAAACAGCTGGAAAGCGATGCCAACCGGGTCTTGTCTCCCGATGAGCCGCAGCCCGAACCTCGCACAATCCGCCGTCTTGATCGAGCCGATTATCAAGGCAGGCTCTGGGCGACGCGGCGTCGGCCGTGGGTGGACCGTTTGGCCAGTGCCTGGCTGATTGGCCGCTTCATCGATCCATCCGCACGCTTTTTATGGCTGGCCTCGCCGGACGACTGCCCGGATGAGGCGCTGGGGTTCGATTTCGATGGGGCGACCTTTACTCACGTGGAAGAAAAAGTCACTTTCGAAACGCTGCTGGCGAGCTTCGACCTGGATTCACCCGCGCTACTCCGGCTTGGAAAACTCGTGCACTACCTCGATGTGGGGGGACATCAGCCGCCGGAGGCCGCCGGGGTCGAGTGTGTATTGATAGGGCTGCGCGAAACCCATAGCGATGATGATCAATTATTACAAGCTGCCAATCAGGTTTTCGACAGCCTGTTGGTCACTTACGGTAAGGAACAATAACCATGCACGAACCGTCAACTTCATCTGTACCGCCAAGCAGCGGGTCCAATCAAATCACCAGGGATGCGACCGCTGGTAACCTCAATGCATTCGGCCATCACATCACCTTCGGGGAGGCCGTGCGTGTCTGGTTGCGGGTCGCCATCCTGAGCTTTGGCGGTCCCGCCGGCCAGATCGCGGTGATGCACCGTATTCTGGTGGATGAAAAGCAATGGGTCAGTGAGAGCCGCTTCCTGCACGCGCTGAATTACTGCATGGTGCTGCCCGGACCTGAAGCCCAGCAACTGGCCACCTATATCGGCTGGCTGCTGCATGGCATCAAGGGTGGACTGGTTGCGGGCGCCCTGTTCGTGCTGCCGGGCTTTCTCAGCATTCTGGTGCTCAGTCTGCTCTACGCTGGATTTCAGGAAGCGTCACTGGTGCAGGCCCTGTTTTTCGGTATCAAGGCGGCCGTGCTGGCGATCGTGATCCAGGCGGTGATCCGCATCGGCAAGCGCGTCCTCAAGAACGCCTACATGTACGCATTGGCGGTCGCCGCTTTCGTGGCGATCTTCTTCTTTGCCGTGCCTTTCCCGATCGTAATCGTTACCGCCGGATTGATCGGTCTGCTGGGTCGGCATGTCGATCCGGAACGCTTTGTGGTCATCAAGGGGCACGATACCCCCGAGGACGCCGGGCGTGCGATTGATGCCATGATGGAGGGCGGCGCGGCAAGCCATACCCGGGCGTCACGGGGGCGGGCACTCAAGGTGCTCGCCGTCTGGCTGCCGCTGTGGTTTGCGCCACTTGTCGCCCTGCTTGTGACCTTGGGCTATGAGGATGTGTTCACCCAGATTGGGCTTTTCTTCAGCAAACTGGCGGTTGTCACCTTCGGTGGCGCCTATTCGGTGCTGGGCTACATGGCCCAGGAGGCGGTACAAAACTATGGATGGCTGGCACCGGGGGAAATGCTGGATGGTCTGGGTATGGCGGAAACTACACCCGGCCCGCTGATCCAAGTGGTGCAATTCGTGGGCTTTATGGGGGCCTTCCGGGCTCCGGGAACGCTCGACCCCTTCACAGCAGGCATCTTGGCATCGGTTTTAGCCACCTGGGTCACCTTCGTTCCCTGCTTTTTGTGGATCTTCCTGGGCGCGCCGTATGTGGAAACACTGCGCGGCAACCAGGCGGTGAGCGCGGCGCTGTCGGCGGTCACGGCGGCCGTGGTGGGCGTGATGCTGAATCTCGCCATCTGGTTCGCGGTGCACGTCGCCTTTAACGAGGTTGAAACTGTACGGGCCTATGGTATGCAACTGCTGATACCCGCCTGGGGCAGCATCCACATTGTCAGCGTCGCGCTGGCCGCGGGCGCCTTTATCGCTATGTTGCGCTTTAAGGTGGGCATGTTGCCGATGATTTTTGTCAGCGCACTGCTGGGTATTGTGTACCATCTGTTATTTGCAGGCGTCCCGGCGGCGTAACCCCCCAATACAGCCAAAAATGTTTCACAGCAACAAAAAAAGAGGAATAGCCATGACAATGTCTCCGCTTCGAGCATTCATTCTAATGTGCGCTTTATTCATTCAAGCATCCATAACAATGGCCGACGATTCCGGCCGCCTCGATGATAAGGCCATTGGCCAGGCGGCTGGCACCCAGGCAACGGCCAAACCTGATGGCGTGGTGCGTATCGGCTGGAAGCGCGACGACGTGCCCGTCACCGTTGACGGTATGAAGTTCCCGCCGCCGGCGGGCCTCGGGAGTTGGGCCGCGTTCAAGGCCTTGCCGGAGGGTGGTGTTATGGTGATGGGGGATACGGTGGTGTTTGAGGATGAAATCACCCCGGCCATGGACGCCGCCTTTGCCCACGGCCTGGACATCACCGCGCTGCACAACCATTTCGTGTTCGACCGTCCGCCGGTTTACTTTATGCACATCGGCGGCCATGGACGAAACGCCGAGTCACTCGCCGAAGGCGTCAAGGCCATGTGGGATGCCATTAAACAAGTGCGTAAAAAGCATCCCGTACCGCAAGAACGATTTCCGGGTGATGTGCCCGATATCACCGGCAAATACAACACCAAGACGTTGGAAAAGATTCTGGATGCCGAGGGCAGCCTTAACGGGCAGGTGCTGAAATTCACGTTCGGGCGCAGCGCCAGAATGCACGGTGTGGAATTTGGCGCATCCATGGGCCTGTCCACCTGGGCCGCCTTCTCCGGGAATGAGAAGCAGGCGGTCGTCGATGGGGATTTTGCCATGACCGCGGACGAGATCCAGCCGGTGATGCGGGCGCTGCGTCAGGCGGGCATCCACATCGTGGCGCTGCACAACCATATGACCGGTGAAACGCCTTCCTACTATTTCCTGCATTATTGGGGCAAGGGCAAGCCCGAGGATCTGGCGAAAGCGATACGGGCAGCGCTGGAGACGCAAAGATGAATTGAGAGTGGGATTCGTGATTTGACGGGTTATACGGGGTCGATCAGCGTGACCAACTTTTCCATCAATATCAGCGAGGCATTATTCGAAAGTTGCTGGCCTTCTTCGATGTACTCCCAGACCGTTGCATCGCTTTTCCAGCCGCCTTGTTTCTTGATCAGCTCGAAGTCTACCCGTTCTCGAGCCGCCGAAGTGGAGAGGCCGCGGCGAAAACTGTGACTGCTCAACTCGGGCACGAAGTCGAACTGACAGGCCTTGCCCAGGGTTTTGAGCAAGTCATTAATTGCCCCTGGGTTCAGAGGCCTGGGCGTCACCTGATCCCAGCGGTTAACCGGCCTAAAGACCGGGCCGCTATCGATCTCAGCGCTATCCATCCAGGCCTTGATTGCTGTAGCCGGACAACAACCTGGCGTACCGAAAGGTAAGGCGCGGGCCAGCCCTGTCGCCTGTTGATCCGTTTTGGAGCGCGGCAACCGGATGATCAGGCCTTCCGGCTCCCAATTCAGATCACTGATTTGAATGGCCACCAGTTCGCTGCGACGAAAAGCGCCGAAAAAGCCGGTCAACACCAGGGCGATATCCCTATGCTTCTTTTTGCTATCCGGCAAACACCGCAGGTAATCCACCATTTGTGCGATGTGTTCCAGGCGTAGGGCCTTGGCCTTGCGTTTGGGTTGGCCATGAGCGCGACGAATGCCTTCCATGGTTTTCCGCACCAGGGGATCGCGCACCGGATCAGTGACGCCTTGGTAATGGTGCCACTGGCTAATGGCGGTGAGGTGGAGATCTAACGTCCGGGCGTTGAGCGATTCGGCCCTGGCGAGCAGATAGCGCACCACCGTATCTCGGTCAGTCGGCAACCGGCCACCCCATTTCTCAAATTGGCGAATGGCGGATCGGTAGGCCTTGCGGGTGTTATCGGAGGTGGCCGCCTGGAGGTAGTGCCGCAGTGACTCGGATTCCCGATGAGCAATCTGGTTCGATTCCTCATTACGTAATGCTAAGTCGGTGGCCATTTTGGGTGGTTTGGTGTTCATGAATTGGATTCCTATCGGTGTCACCAGAAAGGCGGCTATGTACCGGCGTTACAAGCAGAAGATTTTCAGCTTAATACCATAACCAACGATAACCTTGATTATCGAAGGTTAACAATTGAAACTCAAGAAACTTTGATAAGCATAAATATAATGTTATATTACGTGTTACATAATACGTTACTAAATAGTTTGAGAGGAAATCTCCCTATGGCACGCGCCGGAGTCACTTACCACGATGTCGCCAAAGCCGCCGAAGCCATCAAAACCCAAGGCCAGGAGCCTACGGTGGATCGGGTGCGGGAACATATGGGCACCGGCAGCAAAAGCACCATCGCGCCGCTGCTCAAGCGTTGGCGATCAGACAACGGAGAGGCAGCCGATATCGGTGGACTCCCGAACGACCTGGTGGAGGTAGTGAAATCACTCCACGAGCGGGTACAGCAGATGGCCGACCACCGTATTGAGCAGACCCGTCAGGAATTTGAGGCGTCAAATAAAGAACTCCGCAAAGAATTGGCCGATTCCAAAAACACCATCGCGCAACTTACTGCCCGACAACAGGATCTTGAGAGCCAGATTGAACGGCAGAACAAAGAAAAAAGTGCGTTAGACAAGTCTCTGGAAGATGTGCGTATCAGCCTGGTCAAAGCCGAGGCCCAACGAGACGAAGCCATTGTGCGAACCGCTGAATTAAAGGAAAGTATTGCGGAACTTAAGCAGGAAAATAAGGACATCCGCGATCATTTTGAACATTATCAGCAGCGCACTGCCGAAGACCGTCAGCAAGAACGCGAACAGTTCCGGATCGATACCCAGGGGTTGAAAGACCAGATGCAGGAACTGCAACACCGGTTCGACCAGGCTGAGTCAAGAGCGTCCGAGTTATTTGATGCCAATGCGCAGTTACAAAGCAATGCCGATAAACTTGAACAGACCAATGCGACGCTAAACAGGGATTTGAACGGAAAGGTAGATGAGACCCAGAACCTGAAGCGAGACCTTGAAGACGCCATGACGAAGAACCAGGAATACCAGCATAAAAATGAGCAATTGGCAGAAAAAATAGCAGCTCTCACTGCTCAGAAAGCAGATGTCGATAAGGAATTGGCCGTGTTATCCCAAGCTTTGAAGGCCACCAAAACCGAGTTGAAAACCATCCAGGATAAAGTGACGTATCTGACCGATGAGAACAAGGTAATTCTTCAGGAAAAGGCGATGATCCTAGGACAATTCAAACAACTCCAGGGTTCGCTATGAAAAAGGCTGTCACAGCATTGAATATTCGGTAATGTTCCAAAGATGACCAAGTTTTAAGGGCAAATGCCGGGTTAGCGGCTATCTGACGGAAACCTACGGTTTCGAGGGTGCCACAGGATTCAAAACCGTAGGTTTTCGTTCAAATGCCCCCGCTGGTCCTCCTTGGAATTTAACTGCTGTTAGGCTTGTAGAGTCCTGCTGCACCTCGAAGCGCAGCAATTAGTAGATTACTGTCTGAATATTCCGTTTGTTTCTGAAGCTGAGACAGGACAAGGCTCGATACCTGGAATGTCTGGCCAATAGGAATTGGCAGCGCAAATGCACTACCGCTTCCTTGTGTGGCAGAGACAAAAAGCTTATTGGGTTGTCGCTCGATGAAAATGCCCTTGCCACTACGCTTGAAGTGAGCTTTTGGAAGGTAGCCAAGGCAAACGGCAGCCATGATTGGAAGCTCAGTATCGCTTAACTGGACGGTTATCTTCCTCGCCCAGATAACGTTTTCACCCTGTCTTGGCGCGACATCGAGATTTACCGTATGTCCGTGCGGTACGCCTTTCACAAGAAGCGGGGTGGCCTCGATCGTTAGAGCCGCATTGGAACCAAAACAGCGAACTTTTGGTTGATCGGATAGGCTTAATTCAGCTTTATTTTGCATATCGATACAGATCCAACGCTAGGATAAGTGGCTCTTCCTCGATTCCAGACTCCTGTGCCGGGCGTCGTCGCTGATCGCCCGGATTATCTCGCCAGAATTTTCTGGGTATATTCTTCTGTTGCGCAATTACGATTCCGGAAATAGGGCAAGATTTTCTGACGATGTTTCCTTCCTCAAGGTAGGCATAGTTTGCACGGAGCTGATTAGGGAGTGTTGATTTCTTCACCAGAATCTCGCCTGGATTGCATTTGTTTAACAAATCAACGGCAGTTTGAGACGCACCCTGACCAGGTAGCTTTTTTGCCATCTCGATAGCTTCCTGGAGAGTAACCTTCTTGATCCGGGCATGGTTAGTCGCCCACGTCCAGCTAAACACATCCAGCGCCGGTGGCATGATTCTGATCTGTGCGTAACATCTCTTGAGGTCTAGCGAGCCGATACCAGCAGTGCCCATTGCCTTCTTGAGTGCCTCAGTCCTGTAACCTTTTTCGGTGACTTCATCCCTGATCAGCTTGGAGATTCTCGATACAGAAGCGTCAGTCTCTTTCTGAAAATTGCGTATGGCCATCACCGCATCTTTGAAGGCAGCTTTTGCGGCGTTCAATTGCTCCACGGCAGCTACCGTTTCCGGTGAGGCACAGACAATTCCTGCTTCTGGCACATGTTCCCCCTCATCGGCCACAAACAACTGCGTCATCGACTTAATAGCCGCCTCCCTTGCTTCATTGGACTCCTTGTCGCTGTCTTCCATGCCGAACGTAGGGATATAAACGGGGTAGCTTTCCCGGTCTGAACGGACCGCGCCACTTAACGTCAGGCAGGCCTCGGCCAACACCTGGTAAGCCTCGTAAAGCACCCGGATGTATTCCGCAGGTAAGACGACGGCATTGTCATGAGTTTGGATATTCATTCCACCACCACACTGGACAGCAAGTCCAAATTACATTAGTAATATGTATAGAATACCAGATAAGCAAGCGTAAGCCAGTCTTACAACGGATATTAATCACTGAAGGATTTGAATATGCACACCATTGAAATGGCTCTCAATATGCTGCGGATTGGGCATCTCATCGAATGCGAGATCGTACCTT
Organism: Litoribrevibacter albus; assembly: GCF_030159995.1. Lineage (NCBI taxonomy): Bacteria > Pseudomonadati > Pseudomonadota > Gammaproteobacteria > Oceanospirillales > Oceanospirillaceae > Litoribrevibacter > Litoribrevibacter albus. The sequence goes on from NZ_BSNM01000013.1 coordinate 132,100, forward strand.
CCGATAAGAAAGCAGGAGCATATAACGTAGTGACAATAGCCCAGCAGGGGCAGGGTGGCGATCGTTACCTGGTTACGGATGATGCAGGACGAGTGATAGAGTGCAGCACAAGCTACGCAAAATCAGTCGCAACAAGGATAGGTTTTCAGGATGCTCAAATTAAGACGACATCTTGAGCCCAAGACACAACAAATAAAACAGGTATACTATACCAGATCAGCAATGGGTATTCTTTATTGGCGCCACACCCCAACCTCCGTGCAAAATTCAGATTGCGCCCCTTCTTTTTCCTTCCCTTTCCTTTATTTTCCTTCTGTTTCCTTGGCACTCGCGAGGCTACGCCTCCCGGTGCAGAGGTCAATCAGTAAGGTAGGGATTACTCGGGAGTGTCGATCGGAGTGAGGGGGTGAGGCTGGCGCTTGGCCGCTCTCTATTGCTGATCTGGTATAGTAGTTGTTATCAATAATAGCTGGTAGGACTTGAATTACGCGCAGTTACCTGTATTATGCGTAATTATGCAATTGGCGCGTAATCCCGCGTAAGTCACAAAACAAATATAGGGGTCCTTTTTATGGAAGGGTGGCACTATCCACGAACAGAGCTGGCAGAACAATACCTTGGCCTACTGGCCCTCGGTATCTCATCAAGCCTAGCGATCATAGCCCCTCGACGTAAAGGAAAGACGCTATTCATCCTTCAGGATCTCGCGCCACTATCGCAGAAGAAAAACTACATCCCTGTCTATGCGAGTCTATGGCAAAACATCAATGCCCCCCATGAAGGACTGATCGCAGCCCTGGAAGATGCCATTGCGGCGCTCGATAAAAAAGCGACCTTCAGCCGGTTGCTCAAGGCCAAAATCAAAAAGACCACCGTAAGCAACGAGCTGCTGGGGAAAATGGAAGTAGAGTTTGCCGACAATCCGAGCAAACCAACCAGCAAAGAACTCGCCTATCTCGATCAGTTACTCAGTATGCTGGTCGAAAAGGCTGGCAAGAAAACGGTTTTGCTACTGATTGATGAAGTGCAACATCTAACAACGTCCACCCAGTTTGACCCGCTTGCTCACACGCTCCGGACCATGCTGGACAAGCGCCAAGGCAAGGTAAAAAGCATTTTTACCGGCTCCTCCAGACACTATCTGGATCTGCTGTTGAACGAATCAAAGTCACCGTTCTATCACTTCGTTGAACAACACGATTTTCCAGACCTCGATGATCAATTCATTGAATTTCTGAGAGACAAGCTGGCCAAAAACCACCAGATCACTATTGCCATTCAACCATTACGCAAAGCCTTCCTGGACTTGGATCAGTCACCGTACTGGATGATGAAGCTGATCGCCCAAATGATTACCTTCAAGGCTACTGTTGAGGAAGCCTTGGAATATGTGCTTCAGCTTATGGAAGCAACCGAAGATTTCGAGGGCATATCAAAGAGACTGAAGCCGATCGACCGGCTTGTGTTTCTGGCGCTTTGCAAGGGTACAAACCCCTTCTCAAAAGAGCTAATGGCGAGAATAGACAAGGAAACCGATGTTAAAGGCGTCGCTTCTAATATCCAGCGAGCCATCAAGCGTCTATCGGAAGCCAGTCTAATCAGCCAGACCCGAAAGGACGGGTACAACATTGAAAAGCCCGGTTTGAAGCGCTACTTGGAACAGCAGCACCAATAAGAAGGAGTCTAACGGATGCAGACAACGGTTAAACGATGGTTCACCGACAAAGGATATGGATTTCTGCACAATGGGGGTGATGCCCCGGACATCATGGTCCACGCAAACGAACTGAAAAACTGCCAGTACTTGCGTCCAGGGAGGACAGTGGAATTTGAATGCCACATCAACAGCAAAGGCCTGGTGGCTAAAAACGTCAGACTGGTTCAAGACCAGCCTAAAGCCCCCAATCAACGCCATTCACAGCAGTATCCATTCCAAAGATCCGGCTATGGAAGGTACTAGCGCCATAAAAGGGTACATCCTCGATGACCCTTTTTTTATTGGTTTTCATTCGATGACCGGGATAATCCCACGCTACACAGGTCTATCCAAGACTTCTATGTGCAGGTGTCTCCTGGCTCGATGCTCATTCAGCAACCTGGTTTGCCGGGTTGCTAGTTTGGCACCTCGTAGTAACGTTTAAATAAACCACTCTTTATAGGAGAACATTCATGAAGTTATCTGCACTTTTCGGCTCTTTGGCCTTGGTTCTTATCGTTAGCGGCTGCGCCTCCAACCAGCACGTTTACTCTTCTGATGGCAAATGCCTGACCTGCTGGAACAACCCTATTACCGGCAAGCCCATCAACCATGATGGTAAAGCTAACCAGGAACAAACAGCACAGGAATCACAGGTAACCCAGACAACGACTACCGAAACGACCGTTGTAAATACCACTACCGCTAAGCCAACTGAGCACAAAATCGCATTTACCGTGCCAGTGAATGTGGATGTCGCGTTCCTCAAGATTAAGAAAGAATTCAACTACTACACCGAGCAGGAAATCCGTCAGGAGTGGGGGAGCATGGCCGAAGCCAAAATGCAGACTTTCGCCTACGCCTACGATGCTACTCCTTCGGTTTACTACCACATGCGTGCCGATCGCAACCACGATGGCATTCAGGCAATCATCGACAGCCAGATCGAGAAGCAGTCTGACAAGGAAAGCAAAATCACGATCACTTACTGGCTAAGAGATAAGTCTGTTAATGCCAGTCAGTTTGGCGAATCACTGAAAAATCGAACCAGAAAGGCATTAAACATCTAACACCGGGAGGGGGAACCCTCCCTCTTTTATTTTGGAGTGATGAATGATCAGAACAATAATTGGCTTCATACTGGGAGCTGTTGCGACCTTCTACACATTGCCCTTTATTGAGTCCGGTACCGGTAAACTACCAAGACCGGCTATCGGTGACTGGTTTTCGTCTGACAATAACAATCACTCCTCAAACATCATCAACTCAGTACCACCTTCCGATTATCGCCAACATGCTGACAGCAAGCTTGCGGCAGAGGTCATGACGGCCATCTCCGTTACCAGAACACGCGCCCTCAATGACCAGACATCCGATTACGTTGTAAAGCTCATTACAAACCTGATTGAACGCGAACCAGGTATTCAGTCATTCGTCCGTGAGAGACTCGGAAACGGCCTGACAAATCGGGAGGCACTTGAGATCTTTGAAAAGTACTACTCGATCCAAGGATGAATCGTATGAAGGCCCTTATCGAAATCAATGTCTATGGCGGAAACACACTATTAGCCACGCTTAAAAAGCATGATGACCTGCCAACTGGGATCTACTCCGACCGCCCTGTGAAGTCGCTGATTAATCTCACACCTGGCATTCAAGCCAATGTGAAGCTCCAGATAGAAACTGTCTCATTGAGCAATGATGACACTTCGCTCCTGGTTAGCGATAAACGCCTCCAAGTATCGGAGCTTTTACAGACCCTGGGGGTGCAGAACTTCGTGGCCTTTGTAAAAGATGCAGAGCATCATGGTTGGATAGTGGAAAAGTACATCGACGGTATCAACCAATATTTCCACTTAGATCACAACAATCAGCCACTATCAGCTCCTGCCATCTTATCGGAAAACATCCTTACCTTGTTTCTGTTCATTCTCATGGCAGCAACTCCTGCCGTAGTTTTGAAGTTTATGAGCAGTGGCTATTTGGGAAGTCCTTTCTGGGTGTTTGCCCTGTTCTTAGGGCTTACTTCAGTCGTGTATTTTCTCTCGTTCGGCGTCATGCAGTATATGAGGACCAGAGGGGAACCAATATTCTAAGGTGGCAACCATGACACAATACTCCATCGGTGATTGCGTTCTCGAACGTTCCGATCCTTTATTTGAAGAGGCGCTGGCCAGCGCCTACAAATCTCGCGAGCGCCCCTTGTGCCTTTGCTCAACTCCCGGCGTGCCAATGTATATTGCTCGCACCGGCGACAACAGCTATGTGCTGAAGCGAATGCCAAACAGTGGCCAACAGCATCATCCAGACTGTGATTCCTACGAGATCCCGGCTGAACTCTCCGGTCGTGGAGCCGTTGAGAACAAGGCCATTTCAGAAGACCAGGAGACAGGAATAACCAATCTGAAACTGGACTTCACCCTCTCAAAGGTTTCTCTGAATCGAACGATTAGCAAGGGTGAAACCAAAGAACCCACTGCGGTCAAAGCAGATCCAACCAAGCTTACCATCCGATCGCTGCTCCACTTCCTCTATGAAGATGCAGGCCTTAACAAGTGGGCACCAAACATGGAAGGCAAGCGCTCCTGGTATGTGATCAGAAAGTACCTCCTACAAGCAGCGCAAAACAAAGTCACCAGAAAACACCCACTAGGAGAAGCACTGCTGATTCCAGAGCAGTTTTCTCTGGACCACAAAGATGAAATTGTGGCCAGACGCAGACAGTTCCTATCCAAGCTGAAAAAGCAGGGCAACAAACAGCCTATGGGCATACTCATTGGCGAAGTGAAGACGATCGAAGAAGCCCGGTTTGGATTCAAGATGATCGTCAAGCATATGCCCGATACTCCGGTTTACATGGGAGAGGATGTTTACAAGCGAATAAATAAGGCCTTCTCCACTGAGCTTGCTTTTTTCCATGAAAATGAATCCATTCATTTGCTAACAATCTGTACTTTTCTTCTGAGCGCATCCGGCAGTCCCCAGGTGGATACCATCTCTTTCATGGCCGTGGATCGGAATTGGCTTCCCTTTGAAAACATAGAGGAGCTTGAACTCCTGGAGCGGCTCTGTACAGGGAAGCGTCATTTCATCAAAGGCTTACGCTACAACCTTGGATCGTCTGATGTCATAGCCTCGGTTCTTCTAACCGATACTGAAGGAAAACCTACGGCTGTTTACCTGGTTCCAGCAGGAGCGACAGAGAGCTATTACGACGAGCTGAACGCGGTTGTTAGTCATAGCGAGTTACCAAGTCAAATCCTTGATGTGAATCAGGAAGATACCCTTAGCGCCGTTTAAGAAGTAGGAATAACAATGAGAACACTCGACCAGAATCAAATAGAAAACATCTTCCAGGAGTTGAGAGACAATATTTCGCCTGAGCATGGTAAGGCAATCATTGGTCTAGATAATGTAAAGCCTTCACACCACGAATCTGAGAGCCTCGAATGGCGATACCGGTTAGGTGGATACACCGAAGCTCTATGCGCTTGCGACATCCTGAGCAATAGTGTTTATGAGTCTGCAATCGCTGAAATATTCGGCCAAAGGCCAAGGGATGGAGCAGACCGTCCTGGGCGAAAACATAAGTACAGCGTGGACATCAAAACGGAACAAAACAAGCAGTTCACGTTCGATGTGCCATCAATGAACCCACTCGACGCTTACTTTCAGCTCACCAAACGTATTGCTTATAAAACGATACCCGGTATCGTCTCTGTATTGGTATACGCTGGCTTTCATACTGATAGAAAACCTGATTCTTCACCTCTCAGATCCTTTGAGAAGGACGAGCTGGTATTTGTAAGCCTCGTTTAATCTATTCAAAGGAACGTGTCATTATGCTCATATTAACTCGGCGAATTGGTGAAACACTCATGATAGGCGACGACGTTTCCGTCACCATATTGGGGGTCAATGGTAACCAGGTACGAATCGGAATCAACGCACCAAAAAACATTGAGGTCCATCGCGAAGAGATATACCTCAGAATTCAGCGCGGTGATGAATATCAACCCTCCGATAACCTTGGCGGTGGTAAAAAAACGGGAAGTATCTCTGACATGGTTTACAGCAAAGGATATGGATTCATTTATTCACCGGGATTCGATGACAATATCTTCTTCCATGCTTCCGGTGTTGAAGATAACTTATTCAACGACCTCCACGAAGGTATGGATGTTTGCTTCTCAGTAGAGCGGGGCAATCGTGGCCTATTCGCAACCGGAGTTAAGAAGGTATGAGAATCCTAGCTCCAGCGAAGTTTTTGTATTCATTTCTGATTGTTCTGTTCGCTTTAGTATCGCCGTTTTCATTTGCTGAAAGCTTCATGGCGAAGGTTGTCGGTGTCTCCGATGGAGATACTGTAAATGTTTTGACAGATAAGCCGTGCAATTCCGGAAAAAACTGCAAAAGCGGTAAGATCCAGTATCGTGTTCGTTTAGCAGAAATTGATACGCCTGAGAAGAAGCAACCTTATGGCAGCCGTTCCAAACAGGCCTTATCGGATCTTGTGTTCGGACGCCTGGTAAAAGTCGATACTGTTGACACTGACAGGTATGGCCGCCTGGTAGCAAACCTTTATGTTGACGGGAAGTGGGTTAACGCCGAGCTTGTTAAATCTGGCAGCGCCTGGGTGTATCGGCAGTATGCAAAGTCTCCCTTACTCTTTGAATTTGAAAAAGATGCGCGAATCAACAAACGTGGCCTATGGGGCCTACCTGAAGCAGATCGTATTCCACCTTGGGAATGGCGTAGGAATAAAAAATGAGTAACCAGATGATGGGGTACTGGGGATTTTCCGTCCAAAAACGACACTTCGCCTGAAATCCCGCGTCCCGCTTGGCTTCCCAGAGACTATTACTTTTGCTACTCCGCCATATTGTAGCCTTATTTGACTAATATTCAGCCCTTTGGGCTGGACAATGGCATACCAAGAACGAGTAAACATACTATCCACATCGGAACAGGCAGAATTCTTCGGCCCACCTCTTTTCACAACCAACGATCAACGGTTCTTCTTTGCCCTGAATGACCTGGAGCGCGTGGTGGCGGTTTCCTTCCGAAACCGGGGGCTGCGGTGCATGTTTGTGCTGCTTCTGGGTTACTTCAAGGCTAAGCCTATCACCCTTACACCGGGCTTCCACCAAGTTAAGCACGACCTTGCCTATATCTGTCAGTCGGTATTTCCCGGAACCGGTCTGAGGCCTTTCAACTTGAGTAAGAAGGAACTTGAGCGGGTTTACCAGCGGATCATGATTCTGTGTGACTACCGGCGCTGGAACGCCCGCGAGCATGAGCAGATACTGATGCGCTATCTGGCTGATCAGGCGTCAGCCTGGTCCTCTCCTCGTCATCTCTTTGATGCCGCCGTTGAATACTCGTCGATTGAGCGGGTTGCGATTCCAGGTTACAGCACACTTCAGAAGATCATCAGCCGGGTGCTGGTCCAGCAACACAGCGCCCTGGCAAGCCAAGTGAAAGAAACGCTGTCAGATGATTTAAAAAACCAACTGCAATCTTTACTGGAAACCAAGTGCACCCTTGGCCTGAAAGGGTTGCGCCAGTCTGCCCGCAACTTCACCAGCCCAGAACTGGATAAGGAACTGGCTATTCATCAGCACATACAGCACTGGATGCCGGAGGTTCTGTCTACGGTTAAGGCCCTGTCTCTGTCTGAGAAAAATCTGAACTACTTTGCCGAGCGAGTGGACTATTACGGCTCCAAACTCAAGCGTCAGCCGCAGACCAGGCAGCAGTTGTATTTGCTCTGCTACCTGCAGTTTCGCTGGCAACAGGCCCTGGAACGTATCGCCGACGGCTTTATTCATCATGTGCGGCAGACCCAGCACAAAGCCAAGGCCTTTGCTCAGGAATCGGTCTATCTGGAATGGCAGAAGGCTGCCAACAATGTGAGTAAAGCAGCAAATATCCTGAGTCTGTTTACCGACAGCAGCGTTGATCCAGAACAGTCCTTTGGTCGAGTCCGGGAACAGGCCTTGTCCATGCTGCCCCTGCGAGAGCTGGAGTCTGTCTGCCTGTTCTTGAACGACCAGAAGCGTTCTGTCGAGGAAGCCTTATGGCAATATTATGATCAGCGCGAAGCCTTGCGTACCGGTCTGCTCAGATCCCTGTTTTTGTGTCTGCACTTTGAGGGCAATGAAGAAACACAACGCCTGGCGATGACTCTGCAGCAGGCCAGTATAGACCTCAAAACACATGGCAAGCTATCGTTGGAGACCATGAATCTGGTTCGCGTGCCGGCACGTCAACGCCCGCATCTTCGGAATAAACAGGAACAGCCCGACCCCGGCCGACACGAATGGGCGCTGTATCAGCAGATTCCCCGTCGCCTTAATGGGCAACTCACGCTGCCAGATGTCGCCAAATACCGATCTCTGGAGGATGATCTGGTGGAAAAATCCCGCTGGCAGCGGGACAAGGATACGCTGCTGGACAGCTCCCAGCTTCCCAAACTGATGGCGCATTCGGATGAACTGGTGCAAAACATGATGAGGCAGCTGAACAGCCGTCTCGAGGAAGTCAGCACTTACCTGGAGGACAGCGACAATCGCAATGTCATACTGCGCAACCCGCAGGGGAAGCGGCACTGGCGATTACCGGGCGGCAACAAGAAGCAACTGGTCAACAATCCGTTCTTTCAGCAAATCCCCACCACTTCCGTGGCCGATGTGCTGCGGATGGTCGACCGGGATACCGCATTTATCGACTGTTTTGAGCATGTTCTGGGATCTCACGCGCACAGTCGCCGCCACGAGTTCGACCTCCTGGCCATCCTGATTGGCAATGCCACCAACCAGGGCATCTACGGCATCGCCCAAATCTCCGACCGAACCTACGACCAGCTCAGTACCATCCAGGCCAATTATCTGAGACTGGAGACATTGCAGGCCGCCAACGACCAGATCAACAATGCCACGGCCCGGCTTCAGATCTTCCGGCACTACCAGATCCAGGAAGACCTGGTGCACGCCAGTGCGGATGGCCAGAAGTTCGAAACCCGCCGGGAAACCTTTAAAACCCGGTATTCCTCCAAATACTTCGGCACCCAGAAAGGGATCTCGGCCATGACCCTGATCGCCAACCATGCAGCCATCAATGCCAGGGTTATCGGGGCCAATGAGCATGAGTCACACTATGTCTTCGACCTGTTGATGAGCAACACCTCGGAGATCATTCCGGAAGTGCTTTCCACCGACACGCATGGCGTCAACCATGTGAATTTCGCCTTGCTGGATCTGTTCGGCTTCCAGTTCGCTCCTCGCTATGCTCAGGTCGGCCGGGTTCTGAACGATCTGTTTGACGTTAAGGAGACTGCTGACCAGCGGATACGTCTGAAGTTGAAGAACCCAATCAAACACAAGCGGATACAGCAACATTGGGACACCATTGCCAGAATCGCGATCTCGTTGAAGGAGCGCCGAACCACGCAGGCCTCTCTGGTTCGAAAGCTGTCCGGATACAAGAAAAATCACCCCTTGCTGGAAGCCCTGACTGAGTACAACCGGCTGGTCAAAGCCCAGTATCTGCTCAGCTATATAAGCGATGCCAGCCTGCGCCAGTATGTCCAGCGCGCCTTGAACCGGGGGGAAGCCTATCACCAGCTACGGCGAGCCATCAGCAACGTCAACGGGGATCAGTTTCGGGGCAGTTCGGATGAAGAGATCCAGCTCTGGAACGAGTGTGCCAGACTGGTAGCCAACGCGATCATCTATTTCAACTCCAGCATTCTGAGCCGATTACTGAACAGTTTTGAACACCAGGACGACGCCGCGAAGGTGGACATCGTCAAACAAGCCTCGCCGGTGGCCTGGTACAACATTAACCTGAAGGGCACCTACAGCTTTGAACTGAGCGAAAAATTGCCGGATCTGGAGGAGTTGATGGCGTCGATTGACGGGTATAAGCCTGTTCTGGAAAAGTAATACCCCTCTGGAGGCCATAGATGGCGGGGCTTCCAGAGCACTTTGTCGTTTTTGGACGGAAAATCCCTAGAACCCCGTGAAGGTCCGCTTCTCACATGGAACGGTCAGGCACCGGCTAGATGCTGTACGGCAGCTAAAGGCACGTTGCCGACGTAGTCTTAGGCTGCTGAGTGACCGGTTTGGGGCAGGTCGCTGCCGTTCGACTTCTGATGGTCAGCTTTCCTGATCTCGCCGGTTGCTCTGCCGCCAGGGTGGATGTCCGTTGATGGCCGAAAGTGAGGGGTCAGCCGGGGTAGGGCAGAGCACGACCCTTCTCAGACATTCAGTATCCATTGCTGCGCCGGCCCCTGATCCAGAAAGCTGACGTTCAGAGTGAGGTGATCGCGTCCGGGGCACGCCAAGAATCTCGTTGAAACCCTTATCAAGGAAGGCAAGGGTGAAGCGAGATCGGATCAGCATGTGCAGCGCATGCGAAAGCGCATGCGCAAAGTTACCAGCGCCACCGGCCCGAGCAAACGCTGTTCTACAAACTCGTGGAGGAGCACTATCCAGCGTTTGCTGAGCGGATGGCGTGTGAGGGCAGGGCGCTGCCGGAGTATGTACGCCGGGAATTTGAAGAGTTTCTGCGCTGTGGGCGACTGCAGCATGGATTCCTGCGGGTGCGCTGTGATGGCTGTCACGCGGAGCGGCTCGTCGCATTTTCGTGCAAACGCAGGGGCTTCTGCCCCAGCTGCGGCGCCAGGCGCATGGCGGAATCGGCAGCACTTCTTGTGGACGAGGTCTTTCCAGAGCAGCCGGTCAGGCAGTGGGTTCTGAGTTTCCCGTATCCGCTACGTTTTCTTTTCGCCAGCCGACCAGAGGTAATGGGTAAGGTACTGGGCATCGTTTACCGCGTGATCTCGACACAGCTGATTCGGTCGGCAGGGTTCACGCGAGAGAGAGCGCGCACCGGTGCCGTCACGCTGATTCAGCGCTTTGGCAGCGCGCTCAATCTCAACGTTCACTTCCACATGCTGTTTCTGGACGGGGTGTACATTGAGCGACCGGATGGCCGGTTGCGTTTTCGCTGGGTCAAGGCACCGACCAGTGCCGAGCTGACACGACTGGCAGACACGATCGCCCGCCGGGTGGGGCGGTATCTGGAGCGGCAGGGGCTTCTCGAGCGTGACGCCGAAAACAGCTGGCTGGCCGGCGAGGATGTCGATGATGACCCCATGAGCAGCGTGATTGGCCACTCGATCACGTACCGCATTGCAGTCGGTCCCAATGCCGGGCGCAAGGTGATGACGCTGCAGACGCTGCCGGCCGACGATCCTCCGTTCGGTGAAGAAGCTGGCAAAGTTGGCGGCTTCTCCCTGCACGCTGGAGTGGCTGCCCGCGCTGACCAGCGCGACAAGCTAGAGCGGTTGTGCCGCTACATCAGTCGCCCGGCGGTGTCCGAGAAACGCCTGTCACTGACGAGCCACGGTCTGGTGCGCTACCAGCTCAAGACGCCGTATCGAGACGGGACCACCCACGTATTTTTCGAGCCATTGGATTTTCTGGCTCGGCTGGCGGCACTGGTTCCCAAGCCAAGGACAAACCTCACGCGCTTCCACGGCGTATTTGCGCCAAACAGCAAATTGCGAGCCCAGGTGACACCAGCCAAGCGGGGTAAGGGGAGACAGAGGCCGGATGAGGAGTCAGACGATAAGACGCCGGCTGAGAAGCATGCGGCCATGACGTGGGCGAAGCGCTTGAAGCGCGTCTTTGAGATTGATGTTCAGACCTGCGATGCCTGTGGTGGCGCCGTCAAGATCGTTGCCGCCATTGAAGATCCGATCGTCATCAAGAAAATCCTGGATCACTTGGACGAGCAGGGTGCGATGCCGCAGGCCTACCACCGACCGGCAGTGCGCGGCCCGCCGCGACAGCAGAGATTGCCGCACCTACAGGGTTAACTTCGGACCGTCGTGCTGCATCGCGTGGCAGGATGTCGTTCGCCTTGGTGATGCGGAATTGCCACGCCGGATGTCTGCAGTGGCTGAAACGGCTCCAAATCACACCTACTGACCGTTCAGCTCTCTCGTCAACGCCCCGAAGTTCGACTGTTGATAAGGCTTCGGCTACAGTCGTCTACTCGAAAAAGGGCGTTTGTTCGTCCTATACCCGCAGATACGGGAGCTTATGGATTCCTTGCCCCCTGCGGCCCGTAACCGACCTTGGACGATGATTGAGCTAGTGCGCCAGCTACAAGGCCGGTACAGGGAGCGACCGCATACGCAACACGTTGGCCAGGCTCTGAGGGCCCTGGGCTGGACGCAACGCCGAGACTGGTCCGACGGAACCGGGCGGAGGTATTGGTGCCCGGCAGAAAACTAGTCGAATGTAGCTACGAAGGGAGCTATGTCTAGCTACAATGTGTAACGGAAACAGTAGTTTTCTTGGCAGTAGCCATGGAGCTACTTGTTTGCTGCTGGTTCGGCTTCACTGTATTTTTCCGAGATTGATGAGGGCTAACGCTGGTCTAAGCCTTTCCTGTAGCGAAGTGGTGCTTGGCCAGTCCATTTTCGGAAGGCTCGGCTGAACGCACTCTGTTCGGAGTAACCCAGCATCAGTGCGATTTCCGGCAGCGACAATGCTGGATCACCCAGATACTGATAAGCCAGTTCCAGGCGCAATTCATCCAGCAGGCCCTTGTAGGTCTTTTCGCGCTGCTGCAACGAACGGTACAGCGATCGCACCGGCGTTCGCAGTTTCCTTGACAGCCATGCCATGCTCAATTGGCCTTCTTCCAGTCCTGCCATCATCGCTTGCTGGAATTGCCTGAGAAACTCATCCGCTCCGGACAGGCTCCTGGACATCGCTTCGGCCTGCTGATCCAGTACCTGGCGAAGCTGTGGATCCCTGCTGTTGATTGGCAAGCCAAGCAGTGCGGTCGGAACCCTGAGCGCAAGGGTTTCGCAACCAAACTGCACAGGGCAACCGAAAAAGCGTTCATACAGGTCGCGTTTCCCGGGTTGCCCATCGGGAAATTCGATCAGCACCGGCCTGCCACGGTTTGGGGAAGTCAGGGTATCCATCACCGTCAGTAACCCGGAAACGAGTACCTCGTTGGAGAGCGCCGTCGAGGCACCGCGATCGCCGGCCCACCCGAAATACAAGTTCGGTCCTTCCTGCCGCACCCAGGTGAACGACAAATCGTGCAGCAGCAGCTGAAAGCGGTTCAGTCGTAACAAAGCCTGGCCCAGCGTGTCGCAGCTTGCTGCGAGGTAGCCCAGCACACCGACATCCTGCGGTTGTGCATGGCGGCCCACCCGTAACCCGACCGCGGGATCGTCCGTTTTTTCGGCGAGGTCTTCCAGCAGTTGCCACCACTGCTCAATGGGTATCCGCTCGTGCCGGTTTGCCTCGTCGAGCTTGTGGCTCAACGCGGGGCATTGCAGCCCCTCCGACTCCATGAAACGCCGCAGGATGTGGGTCGTTCTTGCAAAAACGTATGCACCTGAAGACATTGGGTTCCCGCTTGGCACACGATGTCAAAAAATAATAGACCAGCGTCAAGAACCAGACCAACTGTTCCTGCAGAATTGTTCCCGTCAGATCAACTGATCCATAGAGAAAAGCAGAGAGGAAACCCTTATGGAAAGCCTGTTTGAGCCGGTTGTTTCCGGCATGACCGCGCTGTTCGGGCGCGAACCCACGCTGAACGAGATGATCCTGATTCCGATGATCCCGGTATTCGTCAGCGCATTCCTGATCGAATGGCTCTACACGGCCATCAAGTCGGGTGACTCAAGCCTGAGCCAGGGCAAGTCGTTCTGGTGGCGGGAAGTATTCGCCAACTTTTCGCTTGGCGCCGGTTACTACGTTTCCGGGGCGCTGATGAACCTGCTGTTTGTCGCAGCTCTGTTTACGGTGGTCTGGGATAATCGCTTCTATACGATGCCGATCAATTTGGGCACCGTGATTCTTGCGTTCTTCGTCCAGGAGCTCTGTTACTACTGGTATCACCGTACCGCGCATCGGGTACGCTGGTTCTGGACACAGCATGTATCCCACCACACCGGCGAGATCATGAACATGTCGACGGCCGCAAGGCAGAGCATTCTCAACGGTTTTGTTGGTACCTGGATGTTCTATGTCCCGGCAGTCCTGATCGGCTTCACGCCGGAACTTATGCTTGGATTGCTGGGCGCCAACCTCGCCTTCCAGTGGTTCGTGCACACTGAATCCGTGCCCAAGCTTCATCCGTGGATCGAACGGTGGATCAACACGCCGTCCAATCACCGCGTGCACCATGGTCGCAACAAACAGTACGTCGACAAGAACTACGGCGGTGTGATCATGCTGTACGACCACCTGTTCGGCACCTATGAACCGGAACAGGAGCAGGTGATCTATGGGACGCCGCGCCAGATCAAGAGCCACAACTGGTTCGTACTTAACCTCCACGAGTTCGTTGACATGTTTCGTGACGCGATGGCCCCTGGCCCGATCAGCGAACGGCTGAAGCACTTCTGGAAACCGCCGGCCTGGCAGCGCGAGGGTCATGAGCCAATCCATACCTGGACCGTCGAGCGACACGAAGAGGTGCCGGTAAAATGAAAATCGCAGCAAAAATATTTCTGGTCCTGAACGCCATCGCATTCATGATGATCGGAATCAATACCACCATGGACCCGGGGGCGGCGATGGCCGCCCTCGACCTGGCACCGCAAAGCGTTACCGCTTCCAACGAAATTAGGTCAATCTACGGCGGCATGCACTTTGCGTTCGGGTGCATGATGCTGGCCGGTGCCTTTATGCCCGGACTCACCCGCCACGCGCTGTGGTTTTGCGCTGCATTTCTTGGTGGCTTGGTTGCAGGCCGGCTATCCAGCCTGATGCTGGACGGGCAGCCAAATGACCTGGCGAACTTCCTGCTCGTCTTTGAAAGCGTAGTGCTGGCTGCGGCGTTGTTCCTTCAGCGGGGCATGCGGGACTTACCGAGGGTAGGCGGGTCCGCGTGATTGCGATTCCGGGTGAAAGCCGGGGCACCTGCGCAATACAGGCCGAATGGACCTCGCAGGCCCGGCAGTCTATGGCTTTCAGGTGTGTAGGAAACTAGGGGCGATTCAGGTATGTCGCTCTTAACATCAAGTGGTCAACAAGGTATTTGGTTCGCGCATGAAAGAAGCAGTAGTGTTTATGAGTCTGCAATCGCTGAAATATTCGGCCAAAGGCCAAGGGATGGAGCAGACCGTCCTGGGCGAAAACATAAGTACAGCGTGGACATCAAAACGGAACAAAACAAGCAGTTCACGTTC